>JAFLSK010000009.1 GCA_022510945.1 Ruminococcus sp. | reverse complement strand
TAATAGCCCCTTTTAGGGGCTGTGCAAACCACCCGTTCAACGGGTGGTTTTGATTATAATATAATTTTTAATGCTTCGGCTTGTAACGCCTTCCGCCGCGCTGATTTACATTCTTCGGAATATAAACCTCAGCGGTGTCGTATTTGCTGCGCTTTTTTACCTGTCTTTTTGTTGCGGGCTGCTGTGCACGCTGTGGAGCAGATGTTCTTCTCGGTGGCTGGTTGCCCGAACGAGGCGGGTTCCTATGGTCGTCGTCGCGTCCGTTTTTAAGCTTCTTTTTCTTTTTGACAGCAAGCACAATCAGCGTAATAATAATAGCTGCGCCTGCTACCTCGAGCGCAATACCCGTGTACAAAATCCACGCGCCGTTGTCGCCGCTTCCGTCGTTCTTCTTAATAAAGTCGAAGTCGCCGACTCCATTATCGTCAACATTAGCGCCTCTTAGCTTCTCCGCAATTTTCTCCCAGTCTTTTTTCTTAAGCGTATCGGTGTCAACCTTACGATCCTCCACGTCATAAACCGCAGCTGTGGGAGCCTTGGTGGGAGAGGAGAGGGCCGAACTTTTGTTAGAGTAGTAGCTCGAGTTGTTGCTGCTGTAGCTGTTTGCGCTCGAACTGTAGTTGCTGCTATAGTAAGGTGCCTCGGTTGCGGGTGCGTAGGTCGACGGAGCTTTTGTCGCCGGTGCAATCGTCGCAGGCGGCTGTGTTACGGGAGGCTGAGTAGGAGCCGGAGTAGGCGGCTCGGTCGGAGCCGGAGTAGGCGGCTCAGTCGGAGGCGAAGTCACAGGAGGTTCCGTAACAATCTGGGATGGCGGAGTTGTGTCGAAATTGTCGTCCGGCTCAGCAAATACATTTATTGTGCAAAGTGAGATGCATAGCATAAGTGAAGCTATGACGGAAACAATTTTCAGAGTCCTTTTCATCATTGCACTTCCTTCCAAATTTCCAAATTATTTTTTCCTATTATTCGTCGTCACTGTCGTCACTGTCGTCAGCGTCGTCATCATCGTCAGCTGTTGTCGCTGCCTGTGTGGTGTCCGACTTAACGAAGAACATACCCGAGTCATATCTGCCGATAGCGCCCTCGTTAACCTGGAGCGCGTCACTCTCTCTGAGCTCGTCAGCTGTTTTCTTGAGAAGATCAGTAATGTCATTATTCTTCATATTGGAGAGAACAGACGCGTGGTTCTCTGTGACATAATCCTTAGCAGCGTTTTTGATGTTGTTTTTGAAAACAATATATGCAATCGGGCTGTCGCCGTCTTCGCCGACCGTAATAACAGTAGCTTCGTTGTTGTTAAGCTTCTTTAACGCCTTGTAGATGTCGGCGTTGTCGTTCTCGAAATCTTCCTTGAAGTTTACGGAGTCGGTTGTAACGGAGTTGTCGTCGATTTTATAATCCTTCTTAGCCTTCTCGGAAGCTTTTTCGAATGTCATAGAGCCGTCAGAAAGCTTCTTTGCGATAGCCTCAAGGTCAGACTTGATGTTTTTGATTTTCTTGTCGCCGAACTTCTCGGATTTTGAGTTGCCGTCGTCATCGGTTGAGGATTCATAGAGATTTACGGCAATTGAGCTGTAGCTTAAGTAATTCTCAACACAGTAGTTCTTAAGCTCCTCGTCGGAAACTTCCTCAAGACCGCCTTTGTCGTAAAGTCTGCCGAAGAGTGCGTTCTGCTTTATGTTAGCAACATAGGAGGAAAGTGCAAAGCTCTCCTCAGAGATACCGTACGGCTCGAGCTCGTTCTTCATCGGGCTTACATATCCATAGGAAGCGTACGGACCCATATCCCAGCTGTCCTGAGCTGTCTCTTTAGCGCTCTCCATCGCAGCCTCGTCCAATGTTGCCTCTTTCTCAGCAACAAGATAGTCAAGAGCGATGAGGTTCATCATAATCTTGTCGGCCTCGGTCTTGATCCAATCCTTAGCGATTGCCTTGTTGCCGTCTTCGTCAGTAATTTCGAGGTCCATAAACGGCTCGTTTTCCTTGTAGCCCTCAGCCTCTTCAGCGTAGGTTTTTGCGCTGTTGTATGCCTGATAGAGCGAGTAGATATACACGCCGATATCGTACTGCTCGGAGATTTTGCTGTCGTCATATTTGTAGCTCCAATTTTTTGAAAGACTGATTGGAGTACAGCTTGCCGCGGAAATTACAACGAGAATTGCAAGAGCAGCGGCGATTACTTTCTGAAATGGTTTCATAATTAATTACCGTCCTATCTGAAAAATAGTGTACGAAATATCGTACATTCTAAATCATTATACATTAAAAAGCGATAAAAGTAAATAATTTTCGGCAAATTTATACTGATATATTAGTTACATTTTTGATAAATTATTGCAGCCTCGCGCAGGTCGCTTTCATAACGTCTAAAATCGGCATACCCTTCGGAAATTTTACCGAGATATACGGTTTTGCGCCGGCGCTGACGGACGCCTGTCTGCCGAGAGAACGTAGCACCTTGTCGGTACCTTCGCTTTGAAGGCTCTTGACGTAGAGCAGCAGCGCGGTGTCGCTCTGGCGGATTTCGTAGATTCCGAGCGAGTTTGCGGTGTTTCGAATCAGCGCGATGTCGATGAGTCCGACCACTTCCTGCGGAATTTCTCCGAATCGGTCTCTTAACTCGTCCTTTACGTCCTCGCTGTCTGCGACGGTGCGGATGTCCGCTATGCGGCGATATACGTCGATTCGCTGAGAGGTGTTGCCGATATATGCGTCGGGAATGTGAGCCTCGACGTTTACGTCGATAAGGCAGTCTATTTCCGAGGAAATATTTTCTTCGCCCTTTTCTTCTCGTACCGCCTCAGCGAGAAGTTTTAGATACATATCGTATCCGACATTCTCCATATGTCCGTGCTGCTGGGCGCCGAGTATATTGCCAGCGCCTCTGAGTTCGAGGTCGCGCATAGCGATTTTAAAGCCCGAGCCGAACTCGGTAAATTCTTTTATAGCATTAAGACGCTTTGTAGAAATCTCCGTTAGTATTTTGTGCGCCGGATAGGTGAGGTATGCGTAGGCGCGCCTGCTTGATCGTCCGACTCTGCCGCGCAGCTGGTGAAGCTGTGACAGTCCCATTCTGTCGGCGTTCTCGATTATGAGAGTGTTCGCGTTCGGTAGGTCGACCCCCGTTTCTATTATTGTCGTGCATACGAGCACGTTGATTTCCTGTTCGAGCATATCGCGCCAGATTGAGGAGAGCATTTTTTCGTCCATCTGTCCGTGAGCAACCGCAATTTTAGCGTCAGGCACAGCCTCACGAATTGCGCTCGCTTTTGCCTCAATCGTGTCGGTGCGGTTGTAGAGATAGAAAACCTGACCGCCGCGGCGGATTTCCTTGCGAATCGCCTCGTTGATAACGGCGTTGTCGTGCTCAAGCACATAGGTCTGTACGGGGTGTCTGTCCTGCGGAGCTTCCTCAAGTACAGACATATCGCGTATTCCGCTCATCGCCATATTCAGCGTACGCGGGATAGGCGTTGCGGAGAGCGTGAGAACGTCAATATTTTTGCGTAGTTCTTTAAAACGCTCTTTTTGTTTTACACCGAAGCGCTGTTCCTCGTCGATAATCGCAAGCCCGAGGTCGTGGAAAATCACGTCGTTTTGCACGAGCCTATGCGTGCCGATTACCATATCAATTTCGCCCGACTGAATCTTCGTGATAATTTCGCGCTGCTGTTTAGGTGTTCTAAAACGCGACAACAGCTCCACCCTTATCGGATAGCCCTCGAATCGGCGCAGCACCGTCTGATAGTGCTGCCACGCTAATATGGTGGTGGGGCAGAGGAGAGCGCATTGCTTGGAGTCGCTTATACAGCGGAATGCCGCCCTGAGCGCAACTTCCGTTTTGCCGAAGCCAACGTCGCCGCAGAGAAGTCTGTCCATCGGCTGAATCCGCGTCATATCGTGTCGGATTTCGTCGGCACAGCGCAGCTGGTCGGCTGTTTCCTCGTATTCGAACTTGACCTCGAAATCCCTCTGCCACGGTGTGTCGCCCGAGAACGCAAAGCCCTTCGAACGCATACGTTGAGCATAAAGCTCCGTGAGCTCCTTTGCGATATCCTTGACCGAACTTCTGACGCGGCTCTTTGTTTTCTGCCATTCTGTACTGCCGAGTCTGTTCAGCTTTACGCGGCTGTCCTCGCGCGGTCCGATGTATTTTGCAACGAGATCAAGCTGTGTAACCGGCACATACAGAACGTCGCCCTTAGCGTACTCGATGCGTATATAATCCTTCGTCACGCCCTGTACGTTCATCTTCTGTATCCCGCCGAAGATACCGATTCCGTGCGTGCTGTGAACAACGTAGTCGCCTTTGTTCAATTCGGAGAGACTGTAGATTTCCTGTCCGTTTTTAGCGCGTGCGCGCCTGCTTTTCTTAGGCTTGTATCCGGTCGAAAGTCCCTGACTTATCAGCGCAAACTTAATATCGGGGAATTCAAAGCCTGCGGATAATGCACCCGACATAATATACAAGCCTTTTTCGGGTAGTTTTTCTATATCGGTGATAAGCTGTGCGGGATAGTTTTCCTTTTGTAGATTTTCAGCGAGATTTTTCGCACTCTTTTCCGTTCCGGCGAGGATTACGAGGGTGTATCCCGTCTCGTCGTAGTTGTCGAGGTCGTCGGTAAGATACTTCATCGAGCCGTTCCAAAGACCGAGCTGTTTTGCCGAAAATGAAACAAGCTCCGTCAGCGGGAAATCATAGCTTGTACTCGCGAAAAGGTTCATATATAATGCGGGGAATTTATGGATTAATTCCATACAAGAATTAAAATCGCGCGAATAGGTCTCAAAACCTCTGCACAGCGTGCTGTCCTTAAAGTAATCAACGAGGCTGTCGTTGAATTGGAACTCCTGCGCCTTCGCGCGCTCCTTAATGTTTCCGTATTCGCTGACGAACACAAGTCCGTTTTTGTCGATATAGTCTAAAAGCGTTGCGGGTTTTTCGTACACAACGCCGATAAACTTGTCTATAGACGAAATGCTCACACCCGCTCTGATTTTGTCCGCCTCGCTTAAAAGCAGTTCTTTCGCGGTCTGCTGATTCTTGCCGCGCAGAAGGTTCGCCTTTTTCACGATTTTATCGGCTAACTCATCATTGTTTTCAAAGATAATTTCCGCCGACGGTGTGAGTATGATTTCCTCAGCTTTTTCGATTCTGCGCTGAGTTTCTACGTCGAAGTAGTTGAGGTCGGTGATTTCATCGCCCCAGAACTCAGCCCTGACGGGATTCTCCGCGTCCGGCATAAAGAAGTCGAGTATTCCGCCCCTGAGCGAGAACTGTCCCTTGCCGTCAACCTGGTCGAACCGCTGATACCCGAGCAGAGTGAGCGCACGCACGCACCTCTCCGTCGAAATCTCCGTGCCGACCTTTATATTTAGGATAGCGTTTCTGAGGTTTTCCTCGGGGATTGTGTACTGCGCCGCCGCGTCCATACACGCAACAACCACATCGTACTCTCCGCTGAGCATTTTATAAAGCACGTTTAATCGCTGATGTTCAAATTCGCGCGATTTTCCGCTCACCTCGCGGAATATAAAGTCGCGCGCAGGGTAGAAGAGCGCGCGTAGTCCCATAGAGCACAGGTCGTTGACGAGGGTCTGTGCCTTCTGCTCGTCGGGCGCAACACAAAAGGCCCTGACGTTTCGTAAACGGCAGAGCGCATATATAATATTTGCCTTGTGAATTTCAGTAAGACCGGTGGCACAAACGCTCGCGCCCGGTCTGAGAGCCTTGTCAACCGTCCGAAAGCTGTCGGAACGGCTGAGAATATCCGTCAGAAATTTCATTAGTTAAACCTGTTCATAGCTTCCTGAGTTTTTCCGTCGAGTATAAGCTGTACCGCCTCGGCAGTGTTCTCGCCGATTTTCTCAAGCGTTTTAAGCTCGTCATTCGTAAACTTCGAGAGTACCCACGCGGCAAGATCGTAGTTCGGATTCGGCTTGTTGCCTATGCCGATTTTGACCCTCGGAAATTTGTCGCTGCCGCTTAAGTAAATGATGTTCTTCATACCATTCTGACCGCCGTCGCTGCCCTTTGAGCGTATGCGCATTTTGCCGACGTCGAGGTTGATGTCATCTAATAATACTACAACATTTTCGGCGGGTATTTTGTAGAAATTCATAGCCTCAACGACCGCTTCGCCGCTGTTGTTCATATATGTCGAGGGCTTCATAAAAAGCACTCTGTGCGTTCCTATGCGACCCTCGCCGACTGTCGACTTGAACTTTACGCGGTTAACGCGCGCGCCAAACTTGTCGGCGATATAATCGAGCATCATAAAGCCCGCGTTGTGACGTGTGTTTTCGTACTTGCGGTCGGGATTTCCGAGCCCCACAACGAGAAATTCTATTGAATTGTTAGAGAATGTTTTCTTAGCTTTTCCGAACATAATAGTACTCCGAAAATTATTTAAAAATTATACCGATAAAATCGACCAAAAGGGGATACGTCGCCGTACCCCCGTGTATTTATTTATGTAGTGTATGGTTTAGTCGAAAGCAGCTGTAAACGGCTTGTCGTTGTAGATACGAGCGATAGCCTCAGCAAATACAGGCGCAGTCGGGAGAACAGTAAATTTGTCGATTTTCTTCTCCTCTGTGAGCGGAACGGTATCGAGCAGAACGAGTTCCTTGATTACGGAGTTCTGGATTCTCTCGATAGCAGGGCCTGAGAGCACCGCGTGAGTAGCGCAAGCGTAAACCTCAGTCGCGCCGCCGATTTCCATAATAGCCTTCGCACCGTTGCACAGTGTGCCCGCTGTGTCAATCATATCGTCGAGAATGATAACCTTCTTGCCCTTAACGTCGCCGATTACGTTCATAACCTCGGAAACATTCGCCTTCGGACGTCTCTTGTCAATGATTGCGAGAGATGTACCGATTTTGCTTGCGAAGTTTCTTGCGCGTGTAACAGAGCCGAGGTCAGGGGATACTACAACGTACTCGTCAGCGTTGTCGCCGACCTTCTGCTTCATATGGTCAGCGAGGATTCCCGCACCTCTGAGGTGGTCAACAGGAATGTTGAAGAAGCCCTGAATCTGGTTAGCGTGGAGATCCATTGTGAGGAGTCTGTCTGCGCCTGCGGCAGTTATGATATCCGCGCACAGCTTTGAGGAAATCGGATCACGGGGTTTAGCTTTTCTGTCCTGACGCGCATAGCCGAAGTACGGCATAACCGCTGTGATTCTCGCAGCCGACGCTCTCTTCATCGCGTCAATCATAATGAGCATTTCCATAAGGTTGTCGTTTACGGGTGTGCAGGTGGACTGTACGATAAAGCACTCCGAACCACGAACGGATTCGTTAATGGAAACAGAGATTTCGCCGTCAGAGAACTTCTGACAGGTGGACTTGCCGAGCGGAAGTCCTAAGCAACCTGCGATTCCCTGAGCAACCTCAACGTTTGAGCTGCCTGTAAAGATTTTGATGTCTTTTCCGTGAAAGTTCATTTTGATTTCTCCTTAACCTTTAATTGCTATATGTTGTCCAGCCTCGTTGCCTCTCGCATCTCTTAAAATAGCTACAACTCCCCAAATTTGTTACGCAATCAAGATTGCTTCACAAATTAGTTGTCGTCGGTCGCTATTTTAAGGCTCGAGACCTCGGCTTTTCTTTTAACAATTATATCCTTGATTTATTGCGATTTCTTCGAGCTCTTTAAGCTGGCTCGGATCGTTTGCACCGAGTACGGTGTCGGGGCTTGACGCTGTGAACGCGCCGATTTTTTCATTTTTCTTTAAAAGAAGTTTAAGCGCGTCGGGTAGGTAGTACTCCTTCGCATTGTTGTCGGACTTTATCTCGCCGAGCACGGAAAGCAGCTTTTCCGTGTCGAACCAGAATCCGCCCGAGTTAACCTCGTTTATCGCAGCGGTCTTTTCGTCAGCGTCCTTCTGCTCAACAATAGCGACCACGTCGCCGTTTTCGTTTCGAACAATTCGTCCGTAGCCTGTCGGGTCATCGACCTTTGCCGAGATAACCGTCGCCGCGTTATTCTGCTCTGTGTGATACTTATAGGAATTCAGAATAGTTTCGCTGTCCATAAACGGAGCGTCTCCGTTGAGGATAACCACGCTGCCGCCGCTGTTTTTCAGAAAATCCTTAGCCTGCATAACTGCGTGACCGGTACCGAGCCTTTCTGCCTGAAAAACAGTCTCGACAGGAAATTCGAGAGTTTCGACAAATTCCTCGATGTACTCCTTACCGAATCCTTTAACAATGCAGATGTTGTCAATCCCCGCACGTCTGACGGAATTAACCACCCACTTAAGCATCGGCTCGCCCAAAACCTCGGCAAGAGGTTTCGGTTTGTTCATTTTCATTCTTTTACCCTCGCCGCCGGCGAGTATAACCGCACATTTACTCATTGTGTCCTCCGGCCGGTTGAAAACAAACCGACAAAAAACTTAATAAATAATATAACAGATAAGTATATTATCGCATAGATTGTTGAATTTTCAAGATAAATTTGTAAAAAAATTTTATTTTATTTGTTTTATACATAATATTTGTAAATTTTCACAAACATTTATTGCAAATTTTTTTATTTTCTTATTCCATTTTTTGGATTTGTTTGTTATAATATACGTTAGACTGTTGAGTCGGTGCGGCTCTTTGGGCCGCATCTAATAATTACTTATTTTTAGGAGGTAATTCCAATGGCAAACAAATGGGTTTATTTGTTTACTGAAGGTGACGCTTCAATGCGTGAACTTCTCGGCGGTAAGGGTGCAAACCTGGCTGAGATGACAAAGTTAGGTCTTCCTGTTCCTCAGGGCTTTACAGTATCTACTGAGGCTTGTACTCAGTACTACGAGGACGGCAGACAGATTAACGACGAAATCATGGGCCAGATTATGGAGCACATCGAGAAGATGGAAGAAATCACCGGCAAGAAGTTCGGCGATAAGGAGAATCCGCTTCTCGTATCCGTACGTTCAGGCGCTCGCGCTTCCATGCCGGGTATGATGGACACAATCCTCAACCTCGGTCTTAACGAGGAAGTTGTTGACGTAATGGCTAAGAAGTCCGGCAACCCGCGTTGGGCTTGGGACTGCTACAGAAGATTTATCCAGATGTTCTCCGACGTTGTTATGGAAGTTGGTAAGAAATACTTCGAGGAGCTCATCGATAAGATGAAGGCTGAGAAGGGCGTAACTCAGGACGTTGAGCTTACAGCTGACGACCTCAAGGAGCTCGCTAACCAGTTCAAGGCTGAATATAAAGACAAGATCGGCGCAGACTTCCCGACAGATCCGAAGGAGCAGCTCCTCGAGGCTATCAAGGCTGTATTCCGTTCTTGGGACAACCCCCGTGCAAACGTATACCGTCGTGACAACGATATTCCTTATTCCTGGGGTACCGCTGTTAACGTACAGATGATGGCATTCGGTAACATGGGCGACACATCCGGTACAGGTGTTGCATTTACCCGTAACCCTGCTACAGGTGAGAAGAAGCTTATGGGTGAGTTCCTTATGAACGCTCAGGGCGAGGACGTTGTTGCAGGTGTTCGTACACCTCAGCCGATTGCTCAGCTTCAGGAGGTTATGCCTGAGGTTTACGACCAGTTCGTAGGTATCTGCAATAAGCTCGAGGATCACTACAGAGATATGCAGGATATGGAGTTCACTATCGAAGATAAGAAGCTCTATATGCTCCAGACCCGTAACGGTAAGAGAACAGCTAAGGCTGCTCTTAAGATTGCTTGTGACCTCGTTGACGAGGGTATGATTTCCGAGCAGCAGGCTGTTGCTATGATTGACCCGCGTAACCTTGATTCACTTCTCCACCCGCAGTTCGATGCTGAGGCAGTTAAGAAGGCTGAGCCTATCGCTAAGGCTCTCGCTGCTGCTCCTGGCGCTGCTTGCGGTAAGATTGTATTCACAGCTGACGACGCTAAGGAGTGGGCTGACAGAGGCGAGAAGGTTGTTCTCGTACGTCTTGAGACTTCACCTGAGGATATCGAGGGTATGAAGGCTTCTCAGGGTATCCTCACAGCTCGCGGCGGTATGACATCTCACGCAGCAGTTGTTGCTCGCGGTATGGGTGTTTGCTGCGTATCCGGTTGCTCTGCAATCATTATGGACGAGGATAACAAGAAGTTTACACTCGCAGGCAAAGAGTATCACGAGGGTGACGTAATCTCCTTCGACGGTACAACAGGTAACATCTATGACGGTGCTATCCCGACTGTTGACGCTACAATCGCCGGTGAGTTCGGCAGAATTATGGCGTGGGCAGATAAGTATAGAACACTTAAGGTAAGAACAAACGCTGACACACCTGCTGACGCTAAGAAGGCTCGTGAGCTCGGCGCTGAGGGTATCGGTCTCTGCCGTACAGAGCATATGTTCTTCGAGGGCGACAGAATTGACGCTTTCCGTGAGATGATTTGCGCTGACACAGTAGAGGAGAGAGAAGCTGCTCTCGCTAAGATTCTTCCCGTACAGCAGGGCGACTTCGAGGCTCTTTACGAGGCTCTCGAGGGCAACCCCGTAACAATCCGTTTCTTAGACCCGCCGCTTCACGAGTTCGTTCCTACAACTGACGAGGACATCAAGAAGCTCGCTGACGCACAGGGTAAGACAGTTGAGCAGATTAAGGCTATCATCGACAGCCTCCACGAGTTCAACCCGATGATGGGTCACCGTGGCTGCCGTCTCGCAGTAACATATCCTGAGATTGCTAAGATGCAGACAAGCGCTGTTATCCGCGCAGCTATCAATGTTGCTAAGGCTCACCCCGATTGGACAGTAGAGCCCGAGATTATGATTCCGCTCGTTGGCGACATCAAGGAGCTCAAGTATGTTAAGAAGGTAGTTGTTGAGACTGCTGACGCTGAAATCGCTGCTGCAGGCGCTGACCTCAAGTACGAGGTTGGTACAATGATCGAGATTCCTCGTGCTGCTCTTACAGCTGACGAAATCGCTACAGAGGCTGAGTTCTTCTGCTTCGGTACTAACGACCTTACTCAGATGACATTCGGCTTCAGCCGTGACGACGCAGGCAAGTTCCTCGACGCTTACTACGACGCTAAAATCTTCGAGAACGATCCGTTCGCTAAGCTTGACCAGAACGGCGTTGGTAAGCTTATGGAGACAGCTCTCAAGCTTGGTAAGGCTACTCGTCCTTCGCTCCACTGCGGTATCTGCGGTGAGCACGGCGGCGATCCTTCCTCCGTTGAGTTCTGCCACAAGATTGGTCTTGACTATGTATCCTGCTCACCGTTCCGTGTTCCGATTGCTCGCCTCGCTGCTGCTCAGGCTGCAATCGCTGAAAGCAAGTAATAGTAAGCAGATAAACATTAATAAACCTACAAAGGCTCGGAGCAATCCGAGCCTTTTCTTTATAGTATGCAAAAATAGGGAAGGCGACCGCCTTCCCTTTAATCGTTTTGTTATTTTTCTGACAAGTAAGCTGTTCACAAATTTGTAAATGTTTTTTGTGCAGTTTTGATTAATTGGTTTCCGATTCTTTATACACGTTAACAATTGCTATAAAGATTATGAAATGATATAATTAACTAAAGATATTTTGTGATTTATCTTGAAGATTTAAATATTATATAAAAGGAGGCCTTTCATATGAAGAAAATACTATGTTGTATCTTGGTTGTGATGGTGCTTATGACGACGTTCGTTATAGGCGCAAACGCCACAAGCTTAGATAACTCCACAAACTTAGAGAAAGAACTTGCCGAAAAATTCTTCGATTACTGCGGTGGTAATGATGTGGACTGGGATAATCCTTATCTTTCCACGATTGATCCGAGGGTACGAATACTTGAGTATACACAAGCAGATGATATTGTATTTTTCTCTGCTGTTCCACGTTGGATTGATCCGTTATGTTTGGAAGTTACAAAAGTATATGGCAAATGGTGTGTTTATTGTCCAATGAAAAACTATCCCTCTGAATTTGGCCTTTACGTTAAAATCGGAGAAGATATATACACCATAGAAGATGCATGGGAAAAAGAATTGGTTACCGATTTAACTCCTGTTGAAGGCTTTTCTGAATTGATTACAGTTACTCGCATTGACGCTACAGACCCCACAACGGATAAACCGACCGAACCTGTTGTGACCGAGCCTCAACCCACTACACCGGTGCTTACAACTCCGACGGTTGAGACGAGCGAGAACAAGAAATTGAAAAATCCAATAAAGGTAACTGCTCAAACCAAGACGGTTAAAGCTAAAAAGCTCAAGAGTAAAAAGCAGACTGTTAGGGCGCTGACGATTACAAACGCGCAGGGTAAGGTTACCGCGACTATCGTTAAGAACGGCACATCAAAGAAAATCCTAAAGAAAATCAAGATTAACAAAAAGGGTGTTATTACCCTCAAAAAAGGTAAGTACAATAAGACTACCTACAAGATTAAGGTTAAAATCACAGCTAACGGCAATGCGAGTTATAAACCAAGCACTAAGACGAAAACTGTAAAGATTAAAGTAAAATAACTAATTTGACATAACAGCGGAGGCAGAAATGTCTTCGCTGTTTTTTAGCATAATGAACTTAAAAATTGATTTCAGAGACTAAAACGAGTAATCCCCCTGCCTTTCGACAGGGGGATTACTGTGCTGTGCATTTTTATTTTCAAGGGCTCAATGAACCCTCGGAGGCGAATTAATTAGCCGAAATATCTCTTTAAGAGACCTGCAAAGCCTGCGCCGTGTCTTGCCTCGTCCTTTGCCATCTCGTGAACTGTGTCGTGGATAGCGTCGAGGTTCTGAGCCTTTGCTCTCTTAGCAAGGTCGAACTTACCTGCGCAAGCGCCTGCCTCAGCCTCTGCTCTCATTCTGAGGTTCT
This sequence comes from Ruminococcus sp., assembly GCA_022510945.1. Lineage (GTDB taxonomy): Bacteria > Bacillota > Clostridia > Oscillospirales > Acutalibacteraceae > Ruminococcoides. The sequence goes on along the minus strand of JAFLSK010000009.1, from coordinate 38,420 downwards.
TCTCTGTTGAATCTGTGAGAACCTCGCCGAGCAGCTCAGCAAACTTAGCAGCGTGAACAGACTCTTCGTAAGCGTACTTCTCGAATGCAGCGGCAATCTCGGGATATCCTTCTCTGTCAGCAACTCTTGCCATAGCAAGGTACATACCAACCTCGCTGCACTCGCCGTTGAAGTTGTCTCTGAGATCCTTGATGATATCCTCGCTTACGCCCTGAGCCTCGCCAACGATATGTACTGTAGCGTAGCCTGCGTCCTCTTTAACCTCATTAAACTTAGCAGCCGGAGCCTTACAGATAGGGCACTGCTCGGGAGCAGCGTCGCCCTCGTGAATGTATCCGCATACTGTGCAAACAAACTTTTTCATAATAATTTCCTCCTTTTATTTTTAAAATATAATAGCACTTTTCTCGGAATTTGTAAAGATTTTAACCGCACATTTTGTAATATTTTCACCTGAGATTAATATATATTTATTAATTTATATGAAAGGGAGATTTATATGCCGAAAATCTATCTTAGCCCGTCACTGCAGGAGTGGAATCCCTACGTTGACGGCGGTAACGAGGAATACTATATGAATCTGATTGCCGACGCTATGGAGCCCTATCTGCGCGCGAGCGGAATCGACTTCACCCGAAACGACCCCGATATGACCCTGCGACAGGCGATTAACCAAAGCAACGCGGGCAACTATGACCTTCACTTAGCTATTCACTCGAACGCCTCGGGTGAGGCTAACGCGGGTAATAGGAGAGGAGTTGAGGTTTATTACTACCCGACAAGCGCGAAGGGTCAGAATTTTGCGAATATTGTCGCTACGAATTACTCCGACCTCTATCCCGACCCAGACAAGGTGCAAACTATCCCGACCACTACCCTCGGCGAGATTCGCCTCACGCGCGCTCCGTCCGTGCTGATTGAGACCGCCTTCCACGATAACCCCGAGGACGCGCGTTGGATTCGCGACAATATAGATAATATTGCGCGCAATCTCTCGAAATCCGTCGCCGAAACATTAGGCGTTCCGTTCGTAGAGCCTTGAAAATGTAGATATTAATATGGTATACTATGTATACAACAAAACACCTCGAGTTTGACTAAACATAACCGAGGTGTTTTGTATAGCTAAATTGCCGCGTTGCGGCAGCGAAATAATTTTACTTCGTAAAATAGCTAAATTTTGCGATAAATCGCAAAGCTAAATAAAATTCGCTAAAAAGTTTGCGAAGCAAATTTAGCTTCGATAGAAATTTAGCGTGGCGGAGCCACATTTAGCTCGCGAAGCGAATTTAGCTTAGGTTACTCACCGTACTGATCGCTTTTGTTCTGAGAGGACTGGTTTGACTTGTTCTCTGAGGACTGATTCTTCTTGTTCTGTGAAGAAGAGTTCTTCTTGTTCTGGTTGCTCTGGTTCTTGCTGTTCTGATTGTTGCTCATCTGAGCTCACCTCCTTAAGTAACCGATAGGTCGGTCTACAAGTATTTTTGACGGAGATTTTTCATTTATACAAGGATATGGAAATTTTTTTAAGTAGAATGAAGTCGCTGCTCGGCGATGAATTTGACGAATTTCTAAAATTTTATAACAGCGACGAGAATTTTCGCGGTCTGCGCGTCAATACTCTCAAGTGCAGCGCGGACAAGCTCCGCTCTTTACTCGACTTTGATTTGGAACAAACGCCGTTTTGCCGCGACGGCTTTTATATTCCGCACGGCGTAAAATCAATCGGCAACAATCCGCTCCACCACGCGGGCGCTTTCTACGTTCAGGAGCCTTCCGCAACCTCGGCGGTTACTATGCTCGACGTGCAGAAGGGAGATAGGGTGCTCGACCTCTGTGCCGCTCCGGGCGGAAAAAGTACGCAAATTGCCGCGGCACTCGATGGTGAGGGGCTTTTGTGGAGTAATGAGATTGTCAGAAACAGGGCTATAATTCTTTTATCGAATATTGAACGTATGGGCGTGCGTAATGCGGTCGTTTCCAACTGCCACCCCGACGCGCTGTGTAATCGCCTGCGCGGTTATTTCGACAAGGTGCTCGTTGATGCTCCGTGCAGCGGCGAAGGAATGTTTCGTAAGAACAGCGCCGCACAGACCGAGTGGAGCGTTGAACACGTCAAAAGCTGTGCCGCGCGCCAGCTTGAAATCCTGAACTCCGCCAAAAACGCGCTCAAGTGCGGCGGCGTTTTAGTGTACTCTACTTGCACGTTTTCTGAAGAAGAAAACGAGGGCGTAATAACTGAATTTCTACGCCAAAATCCCGATTTTACCCTCGAGGACAGCGGCGTGAACTTCGGCAGAACCGCGCTCACTCACGCACGCAGGATCTTTCCTATGGACGGCGGCGAAGGTCACTTTGCGGCACGACTGAGGAAAATTTCCGACACTGTTCCCGTGCCCGAGGAGAGAAAACGCGCCGAAAAAAATCCGCAGATTGTTGCGGATTTCTACGCCGATAATTTTGTGGGCAAGCCGTTCGGCGACAACCTCGAAATAATCGGCGACAAGATTTATATATCGCCCGAGCATATCCCGAGCATAAGCGGTCTTTCCGTGTTACGCAAGGGTATTCTTCTCGGTGAAATCAAGAAAAACAGGGTAGAGCCGCACCATTGTGCGTTTATGGCGGCAAAGCCCGAGGACTGTGCGCGCTCGGTCGATTTTGACGTAAACAGCGAGGAGATTAAGAAGTTCCTCCACGGTGATGAAATTAAGGTTAACGGCGATATAAAAGGCTACACCGCCGTTTGCGTGAACGGTATCACCGTCGGGTTCGGAAAGGTGTCGAACGGCAACCTCAAGAATAAATATCCTAAAGGACTAAGAACGCTATGAAAAGACTATCCGATATAGGCACAATCAAAGATATACTCTCGCGATACGGCTTCAATTTCTCCAAGGGACTCGGTCAGAATTTTCTGATTAATCCGTCCGTATGCCCGCGTATGGCGGAGATGTCAGGCGCAGGAGAGGGAGTAGGAGTAATCGAAATCGGCCCCGGAATAGGTGTACTTACGCAAGAACTTTGCAAGCTTGCCGACAAGGTGGTCGCTATCGAAATCGACAAACGCCTTATTCCCGTGCTTGATGAAACGCTCTGTGACTTCGACAACGTAAAGGTTATAAACAATGATGTTATGGAACTCGACCTCAACGCGCTTATAGAGGAAGAATTTTCGGGAATGAAGGTAGTAGTATGCGCGAATCTTCCGTACTACATAACCTCGCCTGTGATTATGAAGCTGTTAGAGGACAACCTCCCGATTGAGGCAATCACCGTTATGGTACAGAAGGAGGCGGCTCAGCGCATATGCGCCGAGGTCGGAACTCGTCAGAGCGGTGCCGTGACCGTTGCGGTAAATTTCTACAGCAAACCTTCGCTGCTGTTTTCAGTGAGTGCAGGCTCGTTTATGCCCGCGCCTAAGGTCGATTCGGCGGTTATCCGCCTCGATATTTATAAGGAACCGCTTTTTAAGCTTGACGACAACAAAAAATTCTTCACAGCCGTCAAGGCGGCGTTCGCTCAACGAAGAAAAACAGTGTTGAATTCAATAAGTTCGTCCTTAGGGCTTGAAAAATCAGCAGTAAACGAGTTATTATCAGAAAGTAATGTAAGTCCGCAGGCGAGAGCCGAGAAGCTCTCTATGGAAGATTTCTACAACATCGCACAGAGATTATAGGTGATAGCTATGAAGCCAAATTTATTGTATAAAATATCATTAATACTATTCGGCGCGTCTACCGTGGCTCTTGTGGCTGCTATGATTATTCAGGCTATTCGCGGAGAAAATTCAAGAGCGATAGTTGCCGTTGCAATAGCTTCCGCTGTGGTCGCATTTGTCGGGATTATATTAGCGTTGTTGAGTTCGAAGATAAGTAATAATAAAGATGAAACTAATTAAGTAGTGCCGTTTTGCTTTCCGTAAGGCTTGCAAAACGGCTTTGTTTTTGTGTAAGATTTTTTTGAAAAAATTATTGACAAAAAGGTTAGCTTATGCTAACATATCAAAGGGTTAGATAATGCTAACCTGCGAGTTATGACTTATATGGGGAGAGATTAAGGAAATGATTCCTTTGTTATTCGCCGCACCCGGCGAAGAAAATATTATAAAAAAAATCGGCGGTAACACGGAGGCTAAGCTTCACCTCGAGAACCTCGGATTTGTCACAGGCGGTACAGTAACCGTTATCAGTGAGCTTGCGGGCAATCTTATCGTAAATGTAAAGGGATCTCGAGTAGCCGTCAGCAGCGAAATGGCGGGCAAGATAATGATTTAATAATCTGCACGCTTTTTTGTTGAAGTGTAAGTTAGTTAAGGCTAATTATTATAGAAAGGTAATATATATGGAAATAAAAATAGCCCTCGCGGGCAACCCTAACTGCGGTAAAACAACGCTGTTTAACGTGCTTACGGGCTCTAATCAGTACGTCGGCAATTGGCCGGGAGTCACCGTTGAGAAAAAGGAAGGTAAGCTAAAAAAACATAAAGACGTTACAATCACGGACCTTCCGGGAATCTACTCGCTGTCTCCGTATACCCTCGAGGAGGTCGTAGCTCGTAACTATCTGATAGATGAGCGCCCCGACGCTATTCTCAATATAGTTGACGGCACTAACCTCGAGCGCAACCTTTACCTCACGACCCAGCTTACCGAACTCGGTATCCCTGTAGTCGTTGCGGTTAATATGATTGACGTTGTAAAGCGAAACGGCGACAAAATCAGGCTCGACGCGCTCTCTGCAGCATTAGGATGTAAGGTCGTTGAGATTTCCGCGCTTAAGGGCACGGGCATTACAGAGGCTGCGAACGCTGCCGTCGAGGCGGCAAAGTCGGGTAATATGGAGCCCGCTCACTCATTCAGCGGAACGGTCGAGCACGTCCTCGCGCATATTGAGGAGGTAACCGTCCACAACCTCCCCGAGGAGCAGCAGCGTTGGTACGCTGTGAAGCTGTTTGAGCGCGACGAAAAGGTGCACGAAAGGTTAAAGCTTGATAAGTCTGTTATCGACCATATCGAGAAGGATATTGCGCGAGTTGAGAAAAAGTTAGACGATGATTCAGAAAGCATTATCACCAATGAGCGTTACGTTTATGTTGCATCAATCATAAAAACCTGCCTCAAAAAACAGAACGCCGGAAGGCTAACGACCTCAGATAAAATCGACAAGGTTGTCACCAATCGTTACCTTTCGATTCCGATTATTCTGCTCGTTATGTTTGTGATTTACTATGTTTCAGTCACGACAGTCGGCTCGATTTTTACCGATTGGGCGAACGACGGAGTTTTCGGCGACGGCTGGCACCTGTTCGGTATCGGTGCGGGTCAGTACGAGGAAGTGTCGGAAGAATTTGCTGACGCTCAGACAATCATCGACGGTTTTATCGAGTATGAAGCTGAGAAGGGCGTGGACGTTGACGGGCTTTCCGAGTCTCTTGACACAGAGTCCGAGGACTTCGAGCCCGAAACAGCAAAGAGAGAGCTCGCGACATTCGTAGGCGCAATTGATAAATCCGACAAAGCAACCTTCCTCGTTGAGGACGAGGAAACCCTCGCAACAGAGGAACACACAGCTACATACAAAAAGCTTAAAAAAGCGGTCAATATTTATACAGAAACCTATGACTGCGTTGCACCCGACCCGTCAAATTACGGTATATGGATTCCCGGCGTGCCGGTATTCGTCGAGAAGGGCCTCGACGCTGTAAACTGCGCCGATTGGCTAAAAGCGCTTATCCTCGACGGAATCATCGCGGGCGTGGGTGCGGTGCTAGGTTTTGTTCCGCAGATACTCGTGCTGTTTTTCTTGCTATCGTTTTTAGAATCGTGCGGCTATATGGCGCGTATCGCGTTTATTATGGACAGAATTTTCCGTAAGTTCGGACTTTCGGGTAAATCATTTATCCCGATTCTTATCGGCACGGGCTGCGGCGTTCCGGGTATTATGGCTTCGCGCACAATAGAAAACGAGCGCGACCGACGTATGACGATTATGACTACGACCTTTATCCCGTGCTCAGCTAAGCTGCCGTTTATCGCTATGATGGCCGGCGCTATCTTCGGCGGTGCTCCGTGGGTTGCACCATCTGCGTATTTTATGGGGATTATGGCGATTGTCTGCTCGGGCATTATGCTAAAGAAAACGAGGATTTTCTCAGGCGATCCTGCTCCGTTCGTAATGGAGCTGCCCGCGTACCATATGCCTGCACTCGGCAACGTATTGCGTGCAATGTGGGAGCGCGGCTGGTCGTTTATTAAAAAGGCTGGTACAATCATCCTGCTTTTCACAATCCTTGTGTGGTTCTTGACGTTCTTTGGCTTCGTTGACGGCACTTTCACAATGCTCGGAGAGGACGAAATCGGACACAGTATCCTTGCTACAATCGGTAACTGCATTGCGTGGATATTCACGCCTCTCGGCTGGGGCGAATGGCAGACAGCGGTTGCGTCAATCACCGGTCTTATCGCAAAGGAGAATATCGTCGGTACAATGGGCGTGCTTTACAGCGCGGGTGACGGTACGGTTTATCAGAATATTTCCACTGTGTTCAATGTGGCGAGCGGCTATTCTTTCTTAGCTTTCAACCTGCTTTGTGCGCCTTGCGTTGCGGCAATCAGCGCAATAGCACGCGAGATGAACAGCCCGAAATGGACTTTCTTCGCAGTAGGCTACCAGTGCGGCTTTGCGTACGCAGTGGCACTCGTGATTAATCAGCTCGGCTCAATCTTTATCGGTCAGCCGAATATATTCGGCATTATCGTGTCAGTTCTTCTGTTAGCGGTTGCGGCGTTTATGCTTTTTAAACCGAGCAAGGAGAGCGAAAGACTTGTTAAGAGAGCGAGAGCTAATAAATAAAGGGTGATTTTATGATACACTTCATCACAAATTACTTAGGCACAATTATAATCGCACTCGTTTTACTTGCGGTTGTGTGCGCTGTGCTTTACAGTATGCGCAGAAAACGCAAGGCAGGGAAGAACCCGACCTGCGGTTGTGGTTGCTCGGGATGTCCATCGGCGGAAATATGCCATAAAAATTAAGATTATACAGCAAAAGACGGTCTTTTGACCGTCTTTTCCTATTGCCAATTTATTTCTTATTTGTTATACTGTAGTTGGTTTAGACGTTAAACAAATATAATTCTTTTGGAGAACTATTATGAAAGTTAAAATCATTTCCGACAGCACATGTGATCTCTCTCCCGAGATTATCGAAAAGTACGATATTGCTATACTGCCGCTCTATGTAAATCTTGGCGAGAGCACCTGCAAGGACGGCTTGGAGGTAACTCCCGACGACATCTACAGCTATGTTGACGAGTGCGGCAAGCTGCCGTCAACCTCAGCGCCTAATATAGGCGACTTTGCCGATGTTTTCAGCTATTGGCGCGAGCAGGGGTACGAAATAGTTCACTTCAACATCAGTAGCGATTTTTCGAGTTCCTACCGTAACGCCTGTATTGCGGCTGAGGAAGTAGGCGGAGTTTACGTTGTGGACTCGCGCAACCTCTCCACGGGTCAGGGCCTCGTTGTGCTTACCGGCACGGAAATGGCTCAGAACGGCGCGTCCGCGCAGGAAATTCAGAATGCCTGTAATGAAGTTGCAGGCAAGGTAGAGGCGAGCTTCGTCGTTGACAGCATCGACTATCTGCACAAGGGCGGACGTTGCTCGGCAATTGCGGCTTTAGGCGCAAATCTCCTGAAGCTTAAGCCTTGTATCGAGGTAATCGACGGCAAGATGACCCCGTCGAAGAAGTACCGCGGCAATATCGAAAGGGTTATTCTGTCCTACGTCAAAGAACGCTTAAGCGGCAGAGACGACATCAGCACAAACAGAATCTTCATCACGCACACGCGCTGCAACCCCGATATTGTAAAGCAAGTGAAAGCTGCAATTAAGGAACACTTCGATTTCGACGAAATACTCGAAACCACCGCCGGCTGTACCGTAACCTCTCACTGCGGCCCGAATACACTCGGTATTCTCTTCATCAGAAGTAAGTAAAAAGAATATATGACCCACAAAAGTTAGTGCTTTAAAAAGATTTAATAAACGGTAAAAAAGTTCAAAAATTTGAAACTTTTTTACCGTTTTTGACACTACATATATGAAAGAATCTTTTTAAAAGGAGAAACTATTATGAAAAAAGCAAGATATATTTCTATTGTTTTTACGTTGTTGCTTTGTATTGCTTTCAGCTCTTGTGCATGTAATAATGCAAATGATGTTTCACAGAGCAATACTACTTTTCAAAAGGTGATAAAAGAGGCAGATAAATACACAACCTCAAAAGAGATTGACTGCGAGTATGACAGTAATACCAAAACATTATTTGTTATGGGTAACGGTCCGATGAGTAAAAACGCAAAAAAACTTTGGATGACAGGAAGTGTGAACAAGGAATTACTTTTGAAGGTTGAAAACCTTATTATTTGTAAAGGATTGACCTCTATCTGCGATAACGCGTTTGATGATGGAATATATGGGGATGAATATATAGGGAAAAACGGGTTTCGGAAGTTGAAAAATGTTTTTATTTCGGACACAGTAAAAAGCATAGGCGAAAGGGCATTCTACAACTGCGCCGGTCTGGAGAACGTTGTTATCCCCGATAGTGTTGAAAAACTTGGTGAAAGCGCATTTGAACTTTGCAGTAAATTAAACAATGTAACCATTCCCGAAAATGTAAAGGAAATACCCGAAAGGTTATTTTGTTCGTGTGATAAAATGGAGAATGTAACCATAGGAAATAGTGTGGAGATTATCGGTGAGGACGCTTTTTACCTTACTTCTTTAAAATCAATCAATATTCCCGATTCGGTAACAACAATTGAATCCGGTGCTTTTTTCTTTACTGATATATATAAAATAAAAATTCCGGCAAGTGTAATAAAAATCGGAGAAAACGCACTTGGATACGGCGCTGATTTGAAAACGGATTATGAAGCGATGGGGAATTATGAGAATAAAAATTTTACGATAGAAGGCTACAAAGGTACCGCCGCGGAAAAGTACGCTAAAGATAACGAATTTAAGTTTGTCGCGCTGGATTAATAGAAAGGAAGGTATTATGACTATAAAATTAAAATCATTCATAATAATTATATCTGTTGTTTGTTCTATGTGCCTTTTAGGAGGTTGCCAGAGTGATGATTATGAGGATAAAAGCTCAATACATCAAGCGGTTTTAGTAGATGAGTCATATTACCACAAGGTCTATATATTTTCATACAATAATAACACAGATGATTATATGTGTTTCATATTTGATAAAAACGGAGAGAAGCTTGACAGTGCATGTTATCAAAAGCATTGCCCCAAAATTGAAGAGTTAAATTCAGATATATTGAAAAGCACGCTTATTTATGGTACAGATGCATATATCGTGAAATATTATGATATAACTAATTCTATTGTTTCCCCTGATTTTCAGGGAGTATGCTATAATGATGAAGAAAAAGTTGCGTATATTGATTTCAAAAATGATAAAACATATTTGAAAATCCAAAAAATGTTCAGTGATGATGTTATTCTCAAAGAAGAACTTAATCTTGGAGACGCAGTAGTAGCAACAACATCATCGTTTGATGTTAGCATTTCCGGTGATACAGTTACTGTAAAACACCCATACGGCTCTGATTATAAGACAATTACAGAAACCTTTTTACTGAACAATTAAATAGAGGTAAAAAGCTCTCTTGCGGGGGCTTTTATCTTTTACACTTCTTATTCCTTAAAAATTCTTCATAAATTTCAAAAAATTGAAACTATTTTACCGTTTTTTGACACTACATATATAAAAGAATCTTTTTAGGAGGAGTAACTGCTATGAAAAAAGCAAGATGTATTTCTATTGTTTTTATGTTATTACTTTGTGTTGCTTTCAGCTCTTGCGTAAATAATGCCTCAAGTGATGTAATTATTGATGGAGAAAATTATACTTATAATGCTGAAACTAAGACCCTCAATATTAAAATTCAGGGCAAAATGAAATACAGTTGTGAAAATGCTCCTTGGAGGGATATAAAATATCCTGAACATATTGTTTTGAATAAAGGTTTAACAAGTATTTCAAATTGGGGATTTGGATGTATGATAGGGGATGAGGGTGACCCGTTGAACTTTAATTGTAGGATTAAGACCGTTGAAATTCCAAATACTGTTAAAACAATTGGAGCAGATGCTTTTTGGCATTGCATAAATCTAAAAGAAGTAAATATTCCGGATAGTGTTAATGCAATAGGTCACGATGCTTTTGGTGAATGTAAAAGTATAAAAAGTGTCACGATTCCTGAGAGCGTAAAAAGTATTGGAGCGGCCTCGTTTTCTTATTGTGATTCTCTAAAAAAAGTTATAATAAAAAATGGTGTAAAAAAAGTTAAATCCTACGCTTTTCTTGCTTGCCCGAAAATTAAAAAAATAACCATTCCCAAAAGCGTTTCGAAAATAGGGAAATATGCTATAGGTTATAAGGATTATTATCCTGATGATAAAGTGAATAATTTTACGATAGAAGGCTACAAAGGTACCGCTGCGGAGAAGTACGCGAAAGATAACGACTTTAAGTTTGTTGCGTTGGATTAATAGCAATAAAAAAGCTCCCTTTCGGGAGCTTTTTCCTTTGTATATTACATACTTTCGGGGCAGTCGATATTGAACATATCAAGGACATTTTTGATAACCGTTTTAACAGCTAAGCACAGAGCAAGTCGCGCCTGCATAAGACTTTCGTCCTCGACCTTAACTCTGCACGCGTTGTAGAACTTGTGGAAGAGGGTCGCGCTCTGAGTTACATAACGAGTGATTCTCGTCGGGTCGTAATCCTTTGCGGCAGAGACAATTTCACCACTGAACTCGGCAATATGGTTGATGAGTTCCAGCTCCTCGGGCTGAGTGAGCAGCTTAAGCTCGTCGTCAGAGCATTTCCTCGAGGTAATACCGTCCTTGGCGAGTGCCTTTAAAATACTGCAAATTCTCGCGTGGGCGTACTGCACATAGTAAACGGGGTTTTGGTTGTCCTGCTGAACAGCGATGTCGAGGTCAAAGTCCATCTGCGTATTCGCCTCTCTGGTGTTGAACAGAAAACGCGCGCTGTCTACGGGAACCTCGTCAAGCAGGTCGCCGAGCTGGATAGCCTTGCCCGTGCGCTTGCTCATCTTTACGACCTGACCGTTTGACACAAGCTTTACAAGCTGCATAAGTACAACGTGGAACTCGTCAGCGTTGCAGCCGATAGCGTCCATCGCGCCCTTCATTCTCATAACATGACCGTGGTGGTCAGCGCCCCATATGTCGATAAGCGTCTCGAATCCGCGCTCGAATTTATTTTTGTGATAGGCTATGTCAGCGGTGAAGTAGGTCGGGTTGCCGTTCTGACGGATAAGCACGTCGTCCTTGAGCTCAAGCTTGTCGATGTAGTCCTGTGTTTTGCCTTCCTTGAGAAGAATTTCGGTGCAAACGTCTTTGTTTTTGTACCAGATTGCGCCTTCCTTTTCATAGGTGAGACCCTTCTCGGTGAGAGCGTCCACAACAGCCTTAACAGCGCCGCTCTCGTGAAGCTCGCTCTCGAAGAACCACTTGTCGTACTCAATCTTATACTTCTTCATATCACTCTGCATTTTCGAAATGTTCTTAGGCAGAGCATAGTCTACGAGCGCCTGTTTTCTCTCGTTACTGTCTACGTTAACAAGCTTGTCGCCAAACTCGTCGGCATATGTCTTGGCGTGCTCGGTGATGTCCTCGCCCTGATATCCGTCCTCAGGGAACTCGATTCCGTCCTTGTAAAGATGCAGATATCTTGCCTCAAGCGAGCAAGCGAATTTTTCAATCTGATTGCCCGCGTCATTTACATAGAACTCCCTGTAGGGGCTGTAGCCTGCCTTGTCGAGCACTGCCGCGAGACAGTCGCCCAGCGCGCCGCCGCGGGCGTTGCCCATATGCATAGGGCCCGTCGGGTTTGCGGATACAAATTCGACCATAACCTTCTTGCCCTTGCCGAAATCTGATGAGCCGTAGTTTTCCTTTTCATCCTCAACGTCTCTGATTACGGACGCGTAAAAATCGCCCGAGTAGAAAAAGTTGATAAATCCCGGACCTGCGATTTCGCACTTCTCAAAGTAAGTGCCGCTCAAATCAATATTAGCGGAAATCGCCTGCGCAATTTTTACAGGAGCAGTTCTGAACGCTCTCGCGCCTACCATAGCGGCGTTTGTCGCGAGGTCGCCGTTCTTACGGTCAGCAGGAGTTTCGATGACAAACTCGGGTATTTCCGCCTGAACTAAATCTCCATTCTCCATAGCTTTGTTGATTGCGCTTACAACCGCGTTTCTGAGCTGTTCTTTAGCTGTGTTTAGTGTCTGCATTTGTATCACCTTTTTCTGTTACGTCAATGTAAAATTCGTTATTAGAAATATGTTCGTTGTTGAAGTCGAGCGAATAGCGAACGTGCAGCTTGCCGCCGATAGGACTAAGATCGTTTTGAATCGTGTCCGCGAACACGCCTATCATAAGGTCGCCCATAGGCGTTCTGTAGTGGCACTGGTGACGTCTGCCTTTCTCGAGGATAAGGCGAGTCTGCATACCGCCGTTGCGTATAATTGTCACGCGGTCGTCGCCCTCGACCTTGACGAGATTGTTCGACGAAATCGTCGGGTCGTCCTCGTCGTACTCCTTGTAGCCGATGAAGCTGTGGCCGTTTTCCTTGGATATATAGCTGCCGATTGTCGTCAGCTCAATCTGATCCTTTTCGTTGTCGACTTCCTGAATACCCATAACCTTTATCAGGTAGTCCTTTTTATTATTCTCCATAAAATCACCTTTGGGTTTATACTGTTCTGTTGAAGATTAGTATTAGTATAACTCAATGTTAATCTGTTCGACCTTGTGACTTACGTTTTCGCCGAGGAATACGCTCGCCACGTTCTCGAAACCGTCGGGAGTGTCTGAAACATAAAATGAGCACTCGCCGTTTTTGTCGCTGTCATTGAGAAGATTATTCTCTTTTAGAATTTTAGCCGCATATATCGCAGTTTCCCTGCCGCTGTCGATGAGGTTGATTTCTTTTCCGATAACCGACGCTATCGCCTCGCGAATAATGGGGTAGTGGGTACAGCCGAGGATAACGGTGTCCACGTTTTTCTCCATAACAGGAGTGAGGTAACGCTCAATCGTCAGCCTTGTAATCGGGTCGTTCTTGTCGATAAAGCCGTTTTCAACGAGCGGAACAAACAGCGGGCAGTCCTGCTCAATAACCTCAATTTCGGGGTCGAAGCTGTGTATCCTGTCTCTGTAGCTGTGACTGTTTATTGTTGCGCTCGTGCCGATTACGCCGACCTTCTTGTTCTTCGAAACACGCGCCGCTTCATAGCAGGTCGGTGAAACAACCCCTGTGTAGGGGACGGGCAGGTCGTGCGTGAGGTTTGTTGCAACGGAGCTTACTGTGCCGCACGCCGCAATTATCATTTTTACTTTATGCTTTAAAAGAAATTTAGCGTCCTGCAAAGCATATCTCTTAATCGTATCGTTAGACCTTGTGCCGTAGGGTACGCGGCCCGTGTCGCCAAAGTAGATTATGTTTTCGTGGGGCAGTGCGTTTCGAAGCTCTCTGACAGCGGTGAGCCCGCCGAGACCCGAGTCGAAAACGCCGATAGGAGCGTTATTCATAGTTGCTCTCCTTTTAAATATCTATATACAATTTATAATAATACCATATCAGGGCTTTTCTTTCAAGCATTTCTTATATATTATAAGAAAAACAAAATTGACAAACCCACCTTTTATAATGTATAATACATACATTCACAAGCAAAGGAATGATACTATGGATATTAAGGTTGCATTTAAAAGTATCTCAGATAAGGTCGAAGCGACTCTCAGCCCGCAGGGCTTTACAAAACAGAAGATAAGCGGCAGCGATAACGAAATGGTTGCGCTGTTCACGTCCGAGACGAGCGCGTATTCTGTCGTATATTTTATTGATAAAATGCATATGGTAATGCGCCATTGCGCAATGACCGAGGACGGTCCCGACAACGAGTGGAAGGTTTTAGCTACATGGATGTTCGACCCCGAGACCGACACACAGAAGGAGGCCGACTCAATCGCCAACGACTTCGTAGACAACTGCAGCGGCGCTGTTGCTGCAAAGCGTTTGAAGGCGACTAAGAAGAAAAAGAAGAAGGGTGACGACGAGGGAAACGCTGACCCGCTGTTCTTGGCAAAGCGTTTCGTTTCTATTTTCCCTGAGCTTAAGGACGAGATAAAGACTGAGCAGGACTGCTATTATCCTTTCAGAGGCGTGACCTTTACCCGTGCGTCTATCGTACCTAAGGTTGAAGTGCTCCTAAAGCAGGGCAGCAAGAAGGAAATCGAAAAGCTCGCAACACTTCTGAATACTCAGTACGCAAACGGCGACGCCGATACCCGCTCTATCATCACTATCGTTATCTTAAACAGCGTTCCGCTTGATAAATACGAGGATATAAACGCGTATCTGTCTGACGACCTGAAAAAGGCTTGGAAGGCTGCTTTGAAGTTTAAAGGTAAGAAGGTTAAGCCTGAAAAACCCAAGAAGAAGAAAAAGTCTATGGCGGAGCGACTTCAGGCTCAGCAGAGATAATGTTCCTAAGTTAGAAATATTTCTCAAAAATTATCGAAAAATGCTTGACTCATACCGAGGTTTGTGCTAAAATAGCCTTACCTCGTGTATGGGGCTTTATTTTTTGTGCCCTTTTGAGGGAGGCTAAAATTATTCCGAAATTTCACGGGAGGTGCCGTAATGAGAGTTAAAATCACTTTAGCTTGTACAGAATGCAAACAGCGTAATTACAACACAATGAAGAACAAGAAGAACAGTCCTGACAGACTTGAGATGAACAAGTACTGCCGCTTCTGTAGAAAGCACACTCTTCACAAAGAGACAAAATAACGGAGGTATAACTATGGCTGACAAGAAAGCAACCGTTAAAGCTGCCAAGAAACCGGGCAATAAGACTAATGTCTTTAAGCGCGTATGGAGTTACCTTCGTGAGTGCAAGGGCGAGATCAAGAAAATCACTTGGACTCACCCGAAGACTGCAACGAGAAACTTCTTCGTTGTTCTGGTAGTTATCATTGTTGCCGGCTTATTCATCTATGGTCTCGACAGAGGTCTTTTCGCTCTGCTCGGACTTGTTATGAACACTCCGACAACCTAACCCCGTCTTTAACCACTTGAATTTACGAAAGGACGAATACAAATGGCAGACGGAACAATGAGATGGTATGTTGTTCATACCTACTCCGGCTACGAAAATAAAGTAGCCAGCGACCTGATGACCACGGTCGAAAACCGAGGTATGCAGGATATGATTTCAGAGGTCAAGGTTCCCACCGAAATAGTAACCGAGACGACTGACGGCAAGACCAAAGAGGTTGAGCACAAGATTTTCCCGAGTTACGTTTTCGTTAAGATGATTTATACCGATGAGACCTGGTATGTAGTCCGCAACATCCGCGGCTGCACGGGCTTTGTCGGACCTTCATCGAAGCCTGTTCCGCTTACGGACGACGAGGTTTACAGACTGGGAGTTGAGACCCGCGTAGTTGAAGTAAACTACAAGGTCGGCGATATGGTTCGCATTATCGACGGTCCGCTTGAGGACTTCGTCGGTGAGGTAGAGGAGCTTGACGCTGACAAGAACTACGTCCGCGTAGTCGTTTCTATGTTCGGACGTGAGACCCCGGTAGAGCTTGAACTTGGTCAGGCTGAACCGGTTGACGACTAATATTAGGCAGTTTTGCTTTAATATTTGGGAGCAGTTTCTGTTCCCTGTGGGAGGGACTCCACTAAATGGTCCCGCAAGTTACCACGAATTTTGGAGGTGCAAACACAATGGCTCAAAAGGTAGTTGGCTTAATTAAGCTGCAGATACCTGCCGGAAAAGCTACTCCGGCACCACCTGTTGGACCGGCACTCGGTCAGCACGGTGTTAATATCGTTGCGTTCACAAAGGATTTTAACGAGCGCACAAAGAATGACGCAGGTCTTATTATCCCTGTAGTTATCACAGTTTACGCAGACCGTTCTTTCACATTTATTACAAAGACTCCGCCTGCTGCTGTACTCATTAAGAAGGCATGCGGAATCGACAGCGGTTCCGGCGTACCTAACAAACAGAAGGTAGCAAAGATTACCCGTGAACAGGTTCAGAAAATTGCTGAGACAAAGATGCCTGACCTTAATGCCGGTAGCATTGAAACCGCTATGAGTATGATTGCCGGTACAGCAAGAAGTATGGGCATTGAAGTAGTAGACTAATTTTATCCGGGTGGGAGGATTTTCCGCTTGACCACCTAATTATGGAGGAATACTGATGAAACACGGTAAGAAATATGTCGAGAGCGCAAAGCTTATCGACAGAACAAAATTATATGATGTCGACGAGGCTATCAGCACAGTCGTAAAGACAGCTACAGCTAAGTTCGACGAGACAGTCGAGCTCCATGTGAGACTCGGCGTTGACGGTCGTCACGCTGACCAGCAGGTTCGCGGTGCAATCGTACTCCCGAACGGTACCGGCAAGAACGTAAAGGTTCTCGCTATCTGCAAGGGCGCTAACGAGAACCTCGCTAAAGAGGCAGGCGCTGACTATGTAGGTGCTGAGGATATGGCTCAGAAGATTCAGACAGAGAACTGGATGGACTTCGACGTTCTTATCACTACCCCTGATTGCATGGGTATCGTAGGCCGTCTCGGTAAGATTCTCGGTCCCCGCGGTCTTATGCCTAACCCGAAGGCTGGTACAGTTACTCCCGATATCGCTCGAGCTATCAAGGAGGCTAAGGCTGGTAAGATTGAGTACCGTCTTGATAAGACAAACATCATCCACTGCCCGATTGGTAAGGCAAGTTTCGGCCCTGAAAAGCTCCAGCAGAACTTTGACGCTCTTATGGATGCTATCATCAAGGCTAAGCCGTCTGCTGCTAAGGGTCAGTATATCAAGTCCTGTGCTGTAACTTCAACAATGGGTCCGTCCGTAAGGATCAGCCCCGCTAAGTTCAGCGTATAATTGGGACGTACAACTTAATATACTACACTTCGGTGTAATATAAATCGCTGTTCTAAAGACAGCAGGTGCAAAGAAAGGCTGAGACCTCTAGCCTTAAAATAGCGACCGACAACAACGAATTTGCGTAGCAGTCTCGACTGCGAAACAAATTTGGGGTGTTGTAACTATTTTAAGAGATGCGAGAGGTAACGAGGACAGACAGAGAAAAGTCTGCCTTAAACTTTCAAGCGTAAAACCAAACGGTTGCCTGCCGAGGAAGATGCATTTACTTGTATTTTATGAATCTCCTCGTGTAACTGCGGGGAGATTGTTTTTTGAACAACGATAAATGATACTAAACACCAATTTAAAATGGATATCTTTTAATTAGTGTTTAGTATAAACCCGAAAGGGAAAAAATTTATCGGAGGTGAATATTTTGCCAAGTCAGAGCGTTTTAGAGGCTAAGCAGGCTATCGTAGCTGAGCTTTCCGAGAGACTCAAGGGCTCCGTAATGGGCGTGTTGGTAAGCTACAAGGGTATCAACGTAGAGGACGACACAAAGCTCCGTAAGGAACTTCGTGAAGCTAACGTTAAGTACACAGTAGTTAAGAACACACTCCTCAAGCGCGCTACCGCTGAGGTTGGTCTTTCTGATATGGATTCCGTATTAGAGGGTACTACTGCTCTCGCAACAAGCGACGACGATTACACTGCTGCTGCAAGAATTCTTGCAGAATTTGCTAAGAAGAATGACTACTTCGAGATTAAGTCCGGTTATATGGACGGTGAGGTTATCAGCTTAGAAAAGATTGATCAGCTCGCTAAGCTCCCGACAAGAGAAGTTCTTCTCGCAAACGTACTCGGCGCATTCCAGGCTCCTATCGCATCCTTTGCTCGTGCTATTCAGGCTATCGTTGACAAGGGCGGCGTAGAGAACTGCGAAACTGCTGAAAAGGAAGAGGCTGCTCCCGCTGAGGAAGCACCTGCAGAAGAGGCTAAAACCGAGGAATAATCCTCATAATCATTATTTTAAAAAATATTACTTAATATGGAGGTAAATAAAAATGGCATCTGAGAAGATTACTGCTATTATCGAAGAATTAAAGACACTCACAGTTCTCGAGCTTTCTGATCTCGTACACGCTGTAGAGGATGAGTTTGGTGTATCTGCTGCTGCAGCTGTTGCTGTTGCAGGTCCTGTAGCTGGCGGCGAGGCTGCTGCTGAGGAGAAGAGCGAGTTTGACGTAGAGCTCAAGAACGCTGGCGCAAACAAGATCGCTGTTATCAAGGTTGTTCGTGAGCTCACAGGTCTCGGCCTTAAGGAAGCAAAGGCTCTCGTTGACGGTGCTCCTAAGACTGTCAAGGAAGCTGTTTCCAAGGACGACGCTGAGGATATGAAGTCCAAGCTTGAGGCTGCCGGTGCAGAGGTAGAGCTTAAGTAATTTAACTCTAGTGTTTATGAGGGCAGGGTAACCTGCCCTTTTTATTTTGTTAGCTTGTTTTAATTCTATATTAGAAAAATACCATCAAATAACTTATTTTTACATATCATAATTTGTATAAAAATTTTATTACCGCGTATGATAAAGACAAGGGATAAGTTTTGAATTAACGGTGATGATATGAAATATAAGGATCTCACGCAGCTGATAAGCGACAGCGCAAGCTCGCGGCGTTTTTTCCTATCCCTGCCCGTAGAGATGCAGCTATCGCTACACAGCCGCAACGACAGCGTTCATACCGCCGAGGAACTGAGGGAAATGGTTCACAGCATAAACCGCGAAAACCACTATCTGGATTTGTCACAAAATCCGTTCAGTTTCCTTAACTAATACTAAACACCAATAAAAAAATATATCTTTCAATTAGTGTTTAGCATAAGAACGCATAAAAATCCACCCCTTGAGCAAACTAAGTTCAAGGGGTGATAATTATGCCTGATAACGAAAAAAACATTCCGCTCGAATGTCCGTCGCGACAGCAGAAAAATTCAACTGAGCCAATCGTTAACGCTGTGGAAAAAACCTTATTCCCTCCGAAAAGCGACGATGTAGAGCGTATTATTTCAAAATCTCAACAGGAATAGCAATCCATTCTCTGACGAAGTAGGTCGGATAATTGATGATTCCGATTTTACCATTCCGAGCATTTACTGCACCGACCGGCGTGCTGATACCCTGCTTTCTTACAATAAGCCTTGCCCTGAGTTGATGAAAAATGTCCGTCACGATGGCAAGGCTTTCGTTAAGCCCTTCGTCTTTTATGATTTTAAATGAATATTTAATATTCTGCTGAGTGTTCTTTGACTTGTCCTCCATATAGAGCCTGTCCGCGTCAATTCCATAGTCGGTCATCACCTCATACATACACTCAGCCTCGCTTATGTGCTCGTCGTCGCCTTTTCCGCCCGAGAGAACGGCCTTGCTGTCAGGGTTTGAGCGCAGATATTTTTCAGCCGCGTCGATACGTTGCTGAAGATTTACGCTCGGCCCCCACGGCTTCACCTGAGCGCCGAGGACAACCGCCGTTGCACCTGTCGGAGCAGGGGAGAGAGCCGCATATGCCATTATCGCGCTCACAGTTACCGCGTATGCGACGAAAACCGTCGCGCACACATTCCATATCCTCCACAGTATTTTGATTGATTTACGGGCGCAAAGACGCTCTTTTATGTTTTTATAATACTTATTGAAACCACACCAAAATATTAGGTAAACGCATATCGCCGCTCCGAGCAAATTGCCTGGATTTATTATTCTGTACATTACAGGAAGGATAAACCAACCCAGAAATATCGCCGCGACGATAACCACAATCACACGCAAAATTTTAAAAATTATTTCCTTCATAACTTCACTTCCTTGATTTCTATTATAATACAGGATTCTGTGAAATACAAGAAGTAAGGAAAGGACTGCCGTAAGACAGTCCTTTTATCAGTTTCTTTTCTTTGTACCCAGATACAGAGTGTCCTCGTCCACACTGACGGCCTTGCCTTGCTTAAGACTTTCCTTTACATCAAGGAAACGTTGATTCCTACTGCCCCTAAACAGCAGAATTAAACTCCGCTCCTCAAGTATAAACGGTCCGTCTACGAGGTAATCAAGGTTTTCGAGCAATTTCTTCCACTCGGGGTGCTCGTTAAAGCCGTCAACAAGCTGCTCGAATGTATAGCCCGTGTAGCTCATCACATTCAGTCCGTTCTCGTGGCATTTCACAGCAAGCTCTGCGAGTTCCTCTGCCTGACAGAACGGCTCGCCGCCCGAGAATGTCAAGCCCTGCAATATCGGGTTCTTAACAGCGACGCTGAGGATTTTATCAACATCGCCCGGATGCCTTGGCTCGAACGCCCACGTCTCGGGATTGTGACAGCCCTTACAGTGGTGCGGACAGCCCTGCGTAAACAGGGTCATTCTTATACCGGGACCGTCAACGATACTCTCGCTGACGATACCAGAAAGATTAAGCTTAGTTCCCATTTAAACCGCTTCGTCCGTAAACTCAGCCATATCGACAGCACTGCCGATAGCGTGCTTTACGCGCTCCTCAACCTCGGTGCGCTTAGCGTCGTTAAAGCGGTCGAGCGTGCCTACGAGGTAGCCCGTAATACGACGGATTCTCTCGAAGCCTTCGCCGCCCGAGCCTTCCTTACGTCCGCAAACTGGGCAGTAGTCGCCGATTATACCCGTGTGTC
The DNA here is from genome assembly GCA_022510945.1 of Ruminococcus sp. GTDB lineage: Bacteria > Bacillota > Clostridia > Oscillospirales > Acutalibacteraceae > Ruminococcoides. Next base: position 17,696 of record JAFLSK010000009.1, on the reverse strand, counting down.
CGCATACAGGGTCGCGGTCAACAGGGTGGTTGATTGAGCCGTAGCCGACGCCGCTCTCCTTCATCTGACGGATAACAGCCTCGAACGCATCGAGGTTCTGTGACGGGTCGCCGTCGAGCTCGATGTAGGAGATGTGACCGCCGTTTGTGAGGTTATGATACGGAGCCTCAATTTTAATTTTATCGAACGCGGAGATATTGTAGTAAACGGGAACGTGGAAGGAGTTGGTGTAGTACTCTCTGTCTGTAACGCCGGGGATTGTGCCGAAACGCTCTCTGTCGATTCTTACGAAACGTCCCGAAAGTCCTTCTGCAGGAGTACCGATAACAGCAAAGTTAAGCTGATGTTTCTGTGTTGCCTCGTTCATCTTCTTGCGCATAAATCCTATAATCTCGAGACCGAGCTTCTGCGAGGTTTCGCTCTCGCCGTGGTGCTCGCCTGTGAGGGCCTTAAGACACTCTGCAAGACCGATAAAGCCTATTGTCAGCGAGCCGTGCTTTAGCACCTCGCGCACGGAGTCGTTCGGACCAAGCTTTTCGGAATCGAGCCATACGCCCTGACCCATAAGGAACGGATAATTTTTAACAAGTTTCGAGCACTGAATCTCGAACCTCTCTAAAAGCTGCTCAACGCAAAGGTTGCACATTCTGTCGAGCTGCTCGAAGAAGAAGTCAACGTTCTTGTTGGAAAGAATAGCAAGGCGCGGGAGGTTGATTGAGGTAAAGCTTAAGTTACCTCTGCCGTAGGTCTGCTCGCGGTCGGGGTCGTAAGCGTTGCCCATAACTCGTGTGCGGCATCCCATATACGCAACCTCAGTCTCGGGACGACCTTCAACGTAGTACTGCTTGTTGAAAGGAGCGTCGAGGAAGGAGTAGTTGGGGAAGAGGCGCTTTGCAGAAACCTTCATAGTCTCCTTGTAGATGTCGTAGTTCGGATCGCCGGGGTTGTAGTTAATACCTTCCTTAACCTTGAAAATCTGAATCGGGAAGATAGGAGTCTCTCCGTTTCCGAGACCTCTGTCTGTCGCCTTGAGGATATTTTTCATAACCATTCTGCCCTCGGGCGTTGTGTCTGTGCCGTAGTTGAGGGATGAGAACGGAATCTGCGCACCTGCACGGCTGTGCATAGTGTTGAGGTTGTGGATAAGAGCCTCCATAGCCTGGAAGGTAGCTCTGTCGGTTTCAGCCTCAGCGTGCTTAAACGCAAAACGCTGGATTTTGCCCGCAAGCTTTTCGTCGAACGCTTCCGAGAGAAGCTTGAACTCAGCTGCCTTGTACTCGGGGCTGTTGTCCTCAAGCTTCGGCTGCTGTGAGGAAATTTCCTCAGCCTTGTCTGCGAGGTCTTTTGAGAATTCTTTGGGATTCTCGGTGTCAGTGAGCAGCTCGATAGCTCTCTCAAGGTTCTGACGGTAACGCTTTCTGTATGTCTTTGCAACGCCCGGCGCCATTGAGTAGTCAAAGTTCGGTACACTCTGGCCGCCGTGCTGGTCATTCTGGTTGGACTGGATAGCTATGCAGGCGAGAGCGGAGTAGGACTGAATGTCGTTGGGCTCTCTGAGGTAGCCGTGACCCGTGGAGAAACCGTCCTTAAACAGCTTTAAGAGGTCAATCTGACAGCAGGTCGTGGTGAGTGTTAAGAAGTCGAGATCGTGGATATGGATATCGCCTTCGAGGTGAGCCTTGCTGTGAACAGGATTGAGTATATACATATGGTAGAACTGCTTTGCGCCCTCTGAGCCGTATTTAAGCATAGTACCCATAGCTGTGTCGCCGTCAATATTCGCGTTCTCACGCTTAACGTCGTTGTCCTTAGCGGCCTTGAACGTGAGATCCTCGTAAATCTTCATCAGCTTTGTGTTCATATCACGAACGCGTGTGCGGTCTGCGCGGTAGAGGATGTACTCCTTAGCTGTTCGTGCGTGGCCGTTTTCGATGAGTACCTTCTCGACAGTATCCTGAACGTGCTCTACGGTAGGCTCTGTTTCGCTCTGAGCCTCAAGAACAGCGCATACCTGCTGTGCGAGGTCTTCGGCTGTTTTGTAGTCAGTTCCGCCGATAGCCTGAGCGGCTAAATAAATAGCCTGCGTAATTTTTTGAATGTCAAAGTTAGCTGTACGTCCGTCGCGTTTTTTGATTTTTGTAATCATAGTCTTACCTCCCAAGTATTACATATTTGTAAACGTTATTTCTTTAAAACCACAATATATTGTGTGTCTTCTTTAAGTGCCTGCACATTATATCGGATTTCACCTTTTTCGTCAATGGTAAATCCTACAAATTTGAGGCGATATTTTTGTGCATTTAGAGCATAAACCTTTTGTTAAATTTTCTATAAGAATTAAACGACATAATACCTGAAAATCTGAGACAATTTTATAAAAATCAGTTATTAAATTTTGTAATCGAAGAGTTACAATGTTGTTTTTTAGCAACCGATAAACATATATATTGGAAAGCGCAAAAAAGGAGCCCGTCTTTCGACGAGCTCCGAAAAATCAGTTTATGTGATTTTTAGAAGGGGAGTAAAGATTAATTATTTAACCTTAATCTTAACCTTTACTGTCTTAGTAAACTTCTTATACTTTGAAGTACCCTTAGCCGAAACCTTAACCTTAATGGTGTAAGTTCCCTTCTTAGTGCCCTTCTTTACGGTAATATAGCCCTTCTTTGTTACGGAGAGCTTCTTGCTGCTACCCTTCTTAACTAAGGTGTAAGTTACCTTACCGCCCTTATTCTTCTTAATTGTGATAGCCTTCTTGAAGGTGTACTTCTTACCCTTAACCTTCTTAGCCTTAACTGTGAGCTTCTTAGCGGAAGCAACTGTAACCTTAATCGGGTTTGTAACCTTCTTAACTGTAGCAGCAGGCTTCTTTGTATCATCAGGCTTTGTTGTTGTAGGCTCTGTTGCTGCAGGCTCTGTAGGAGCAGGCTGTGTTGTCTCAGGCTCTGTTACAACAGGCCCAGTTGTCTCAGGCTCTGTTGTTGTCTCGGGCTCAGTTGTCTCAGGCTCTGTAGGAGCTGTCGGATATTCCGGAACCTCGGGAACCTCTTCGCCGGGGCCGTAAACTGTAGCGATAACTCTCTCGTTAGCGTTCGGCTTAGTCGGTGAACCGGAGAGGAGCTTGAACACGAATGCGATTGAAGAACCGTCTTCCTCAACCTTAACCTCTGTGTTGTTGCCCATGCCGTCCGGATGCCATGTAACGTTGCCTCTGTCATCTACATAGATAACCTTAAATACATAGATGTCAGGACCTTCGTCAGTCTCGTTGCCGTAGCTGTTAACAACATCCTTAACTACCTTGTAGTAGTAAGTGCCGTCCTCAGATAATGTCATAGGATCGCTGTAAGTCCACGGAGCAGGATCGGACCAACCCCACTCAGCGCCGCAAACTTCCTCAGAACCTACGAGGTAGAAACCGGGAACAGGAGCAGGAACTGTCGGCTCTGTCTCAGGATCTGTCTCAGGATCTGTCTCAGGTGCGTCTGTAGTTGTCTCATCAGGATTTGTAACATCGGGAACTGACTCTGTGGGCTCCTCTGTAGCCTCGTCGCTTGTTGCAACAGACTCTGTGGGCTCCTCAGTAGGCTCTTCTGTAGCCTCGTCACCGGTAGCTACATCCTCTTTAGCCTCTACAACCTCGATTGCGTAGGTTGCGCCGGCTTTTGCAGAGTAGTCAAAGTTTGTGAGGTCGAGTGTAAGAGTTACATCAGCAAGATCATAATCAACATCGAAGTAGATGTTATCGCCGTTGTAAACTGCTACGCCTTCCTCAGAGTCGTCTTTAACGCCCCAGTTGTCTGTCCAAGCGCCGTTAGCAGCGAACTTAACCTGGTAGGTACCTGCTGCAACACCCTTGTAGGTGATTGTGAATACCTTGCCGTCTTCTGTAGCCATTTTGTTTGACTCAGCTGCTACGTTCCAGCTTTCACCGTTAAGGAAAGATGCGTCGCCTCTGTTGTCACCAACTGCAACAATGTAGTCGATAGCAAGCTCGGAGGGAATCTCAACGCCGTCACCTGTTACGGTGATTTCCTTTGTATCAGCGTTGAATGTGATTGTTACGTCACAATCTTTAACAACGTTGAATGTAACGTTATTACCGTCAACACCCCAGTTCTCGAGATCCCAGTCGCCCTGGGTGATTTTGAACTGATAGCCTTCTCCTACGGGAACGCTCGGATATGTCTTAACGTAAAGACCATCCTCGCCGAGAGTCATAATGTTGTTCTCGTCGTTTACAAGCCAATTGCTTCCGCAAAGAGTGTCTGTGCCGGCAACATAATAGGTTACATCGGCAGCATCGTCGTCAGCAGCAAATGCAACAGCTGTTAAAGAAAACAGCATAAGAATTGCAAGCATAACTGCTAAGCTTTTCTTGAAAACTTTCATCGAAAATTTTCCTCCTTAAAAAATATTTTTTCGGTTATAAAACCTATAAACAATTATAAAATAACTTGTCCGATAAATCAATAGCAAAGCAACCAAAAACCACCTGTCAAAACTTACAAAAAGAGGAACGGATTTTTGTTAAGAATTTGCAATATTTTTTTTATTTTTCTGTAAAGAAATTAAAGGCTGCCGAAGCAGCCTTTTTAATCAATATTACTGAGATTATTCTGTTATTGTCTTTATGCTTTCAAATTCCTCGACGATTTTGCTGTCAGGCTTTTTGGTGCAAAGCGAAACAACAACCATAAGTACCAACGCCACTGGGAAGCCTACCGCAAGAGAGTAGAGACCCGTTGAGGAACCGATTGTCACAAGACCGTCAGCAGTCGAAACCATCGGAATGTAGTCCCATACAATAACTGTAACAGCACCGCTTATCATACCTGCGAGTGCGCCTGCCCAGTTACTTCTCTTCCAGAAGAGTGCGAGCAGTACAACCGGACCGAACGCCGCGCCGAAGCCTGCCCACGCGTCGGATACAAGACCCATAATGCTTGAGTTCGGGTTGATTGCAACGAAGAACGCGATTACCGCGATTACAATAACAGCGATTCTGCCTACGAACAGTGCGCTCTTTTCGGACGCGTCCTTTTTAAATGTACCCTTGTAGATGTCCTCGGAAATTGCCGAAGCCGTAACGAGTAACTGGCTGTCAGCAGTACTCATAATAGCGGCAAGAATTCCGCACAGGAAGATACCGCCGACGAAGATGAGAACGCCGTTGTTTGCAAACAGCTGTTGAATCATTCTGATAAATACAGTCTCGCTCGTTGTGTCGTCAAGCTGAGCGGCGAGATAAGCGCGTCCGATGATACCGATAAGGAAAGATGCGATAAACGCAAGACCAACCCAGATGATAGCAACTTTTCTGGACTTTTTAATCTCGGAGTCGCTCTTAATAGCCATAAAGCGAACGAGGATATGCGGCATACCGAAGTAGCCCAGACCCCATGCAAGACCGGAGATAACCTTATTTGGGTTATCTAAAGTGAACGGATTCAGGAATGAACCTGCATCTGTAACACCCTTTGCAGTAAGTGCAGCACTGAATGAGTTGTCGTATGTAAGCGTTGCGTATGCAATAATCGGAACGGTGAGGATTGCCACAATCATCAGCATACCTTGGATGAGGTCAGTGGTGCACACAGCCTTGAATCCGCCGAGGAAGGTGTAGATAAGGATAACAGCAGCTGCTATTACAAGACCGATTACATATATCTGAGAATAGTTCTCGTCGGTTCCGAACAGCGTAGCGAAAAGCTTCGCGCCGCTTGAGAACGCCGAAGCTGTGTATACTGCGAAGAATACAGTGATAATTACAGCGGAAACTATCTTAAGAACACCGTTGCTTTTGAAACGATTTTCAAAGAAACTGGGGATAGTAAGGCTGTTGCCCGATACTATTGTGTATTTTCTCAGCTTTGAGGATACAAAAATCCAGTTGAGAACAGTGCCGATGAAAAGACCGATAGCAGTCCAGATATCTCCTGAACCTGTGAGATAAAACGCACCCGGAAGTCCCATAAGAAGCCAACCGCTCATATCCGACGCCTCCGCCGAGAGTGCGGCCGTCCAGGCACCCAAATTACGTCCGCCGAGGAAGTAATCCTCGTTGTTCTTTGTGTTTCTCGAGTAAACCGCGCCTATTACAATCATCATAACCATATAGAACGCAAACGCACAAAGAACTATTACATTTGTAGTAGTCATAAAAACCTCCATTTTTTCATTTTTTTACAAATACTTTAACATTGTAACACATTAAATTGAAATTTACAAGTGTTAATTAAAAATCAATACTTGTACGCAAAACAGCAAAAACAAATTTATCTTAATTCTCCAATAGCATTGATTTAACATCCGTTTAGTATTATAATTACACTGACTATGTGTATACATATATATGTATATTATCTATAATAATAGAGAAAGGCGATATTATGGATATTGTTAGGCGCACCTGGACGGAGATTTCTCTCGACCGTGCGAAAAATAACTTTCTTGAAATAAAGAAGAAAATCGGTTCTTCAAAGCTGTGCTGTGTTATCAAAGCGGACGGCTACGGCCACGGTGCGGCTGCGCTTGCTGCAATGTACGAAAAGCTGGGCGCGGATTTCTTCGCGGTCAGCAATATCGATGAGGCAAAGGAACTGAGAGATAACGACATCACTGCTCCTATATTGATTTTAGGCTATACGCCCGTTGAGGACGCCGATGACCTTGCTCGGCTCGACATCTGCCAGACTGTCTACTCGCTCGACTACGCAAAGGCGCTCAGCGAAAAATGCCGTGGGTACGGTGTAAGTATAAAAATTCATATAAAAATCGACACGGGTATGAATCGACTGGGCTTTTTGTGTCAGGAATTCCCGAGAGATTATTATTCTATAGAAGAAATAAAAACAGCGTGTTCTCTTGACGGCTTAGTGCCGAACGGCATTTTTACCCATTTCTGCGTTTCCGACTCGGCAGAAGAGGGAAGAGAGTTTACGAAAAAACAGTTTAATAGCTTTAGTCGGACTGTCGATTATCTCAAAGAGAATGGTATCAACTTCGAACTTGCTCACTGCTCGAATTCCGGTGCGATTGAGGACTATCCCGATACATACTGCAATATGGTTCGCGCGGGAATTATTCTCTACGGCCTTGCGCCGTCTCCGCTCCTTGAAGGCAGGCTTAATCTCACGCCGTGTATGACAATGAAAACCACTGTCGCCCACGTTAAAACCATAAACAAAGGCTCCACCGTTTCCTACGGACGCACCTTCACAGCCGACAGGGATATGAAGGTCGCGACAGTTCCGATAGGCTATGCTGACGGCTTTATCCGCTCCTACGCAAAGGATGGATATATGATAGTAAACGGAAAGCGCGCTAACATAATCGGCAGGATTTGTATGGATCAGACGATGCTTGATGTAAGTGATATCGACGATGTGAAAATCGGTGACGAGGTCGTTGTTTTCGGCAGCGGCGAGTACGGAGAGCGCACGGCAGACGACCTCGCCTTGTGTGCCGATACAATCAACTACGAGGTAATATGCGGTATTTCAAAGCGCGTACCGCGCTTTTATGTAAGGCACGAAAAAATTACGGAAGTGATGTATAAGATATGACGATTCTTGTTATAGACGGCAACAGTATCCTCAACCGTGCGTTCTACGGAATCCGACCGCTCACCACTAAGAGCGGTCAGCCGACCAACGCGATTTACGGATTTTTAACTATGCTTGAAAAAATCAAATCCGATACAAACCCCGACCGCGTGGCTATCGCTTTTGATTTAAAATCTCCGACGTTTCGTCACAAGGCGTATGACGGCTATAAGGCAAACCGCAAGGGTATGCCCGACGACCTCGCCGCTCAGTTAGAGCCGCTCAAAAAGCTGCTCACTCTGCTCGGCTATACCCTCGTAACCTGTGAGGGATATGAGGCTGACGATATTTTAGGTACGCTCTCTGCCGTCGCGGACGAGAAGGGCGTGAAATGCTTTCTCGCAACAGGCGACAGGGATTCCTTGCAGCTTGTCAGCGAGAACACCACTGTTGACCTCGCCACAAACAAGGAGAACATTTTCTACACACCATCGAAGATTTTCGAGGACTACGGCGTAAAGCCGCTCCAGCTTATTGATGTAAAGGCGATTCAGGGCGACAGCTCCGACTGTATTCCCGGCGTTACGGGAATCGGCCCGAAGGGCGCGATTGACCTCATTCAGCGTTTTTCAAACCTTGATAATATCTATGAAAACATTGATACGATTGATATAAAAGAGGGTATGCGTAATAAACTTATCGCATCCAAAGACAACGCCTATATGAGCCGTATGCTTGGCGAGATTAAGCGCGATATTCCGATTGATACCGACTTCGACAGCTACAAGGTCGTGTGCAAGGACATCGACGAGGCTATGCGCTTTATGGGCTCGCTCGAGCTGTTTAAGCTGATGGACAAGCTTGATTTAAAAAACAGCCCCGACAGCGACACTACTCCGAAAGTAACGGATAAGAAGAAAATCACTGTAGAAGCAGCAGATAATATTTCTGTAAAAGAATTATATTTTGTCGCTGAATTTGAGGAAACCGATATTTCCCTGGCAATATCCGCAGGTGAAAAGGTATGTGTTTTAAAGGATAAAGCGGAAATTGATAGAATCCTCGCCGACGATAATATTGCAAAATTCACTTTTGACAGCAAGCCGTTGTTCGCTTATGCTGACAGAAACGGCTTTGAAATAAAGAATCTGAAAACCGATTTGCTCTTAGCCGCTTATCTTTTGCAGCCGTCCGCTTCGTCCTACGGTCTCGATAAGATTGCTGTTTCCTACGGATTCGACTTACCTGAAGTTTATAATTCTGAAAAAGAATTATATGCAGCGGTTTATACAATGCCCGAGCTTTGTGACAAGGTTCTCTCTGATATTGAGGAAAAGGGTATGACCTCGCTGCTTAATGATATTGAAATTCCGCTTGCAAATGTACTTGCAAAAATGGAGAACATCGGCTTTTCGGTCGATAGGGAAGGTATCGAAAGCTACGGCGAAATGCTCGGTACTCAGATTAAGAACCTCGAGCAGGAAATCTACGCTCAGGTCGGTCACGAGTTCAATATAAATTCACCTAAGCAGCTTGGCGTTGCTCTCTTTGAGGAGCTCGGGCTTCCGGCGAAGAAAAAGACTAAAAGCGGATATTCCACCAACGCTGACGTTTTAGAAGGATTGCGCTATAGCTACCCCGTGGTCGATATGGTGCTTAATTACCGCACACTTGCCAAGCTGAAGTCCACCTACTGCGACGGTCTGCTCAAGGTTATTGCTGACGACGGACGTATTCACTCCAACTTCAACCAGACCGAAACCCGCACAGGCCGAATCAGTTCCACCGAACCGAATTTGCAGAATATTCCCGTACGCACGGAGCTCGGTCGCGAAATGCGTAAGTTCTTCGTTGCAAAGGAAGGCTGCGTGCTCATCGACGCCGACTACAGCCAGATTGAGCTCCGCGTACTCGCACACCTTTCCGACGATAAGAATATGATAACGGCGTTTAAAAACAACGACGATATCCACGCAATCACCGCCTCTCAGGTGTTCAATATGCCGCTTGATATGGTGACCTCGCAGATGCGCAGCCGCGCAAAGGCGGTAAACTTCGGTATCGTATACGGTATCGGCGCGTTCTCGCTCGCGAAGGACATTGGCGTTACTAATAAAGAGGCGGCAAGCTATATAAAATCTTACCTCGCTCACTACAGCGGTATCGACAGCTATATGAAGAATGTAGTTGAGCAGGCGAGGGAGTGCGGCTACTCGGTGACAATGTTTGGCCGCAGACGCTACCTGCCTGAGCTGAATACAGGTAACCACGTTACCCGTGCGTTCGGCGAGCGCGTGGCGCGCAATATGCCGATCCAGGGTACAGCCGCCGATATAATCAAAATCGCTATGATAAACGTCGACAACCGCATTAAGTCCGAGGGACTGCACGCGAGACTTATCCTACAGGTGCACGACGAGCTGATTGTCGAGGCGCCGATTGACGAGAGTATGCGCGTTGCTATGCTCGTGCAGGAGGAGATGGAGAAGGCGGTCAGCCTTAACGTTCCTCTCGTAGCCGAGTCCTCAGTCGGCAAAACGTGGTACGACGCTAAAGGTTAATTATAAAGAAGGTATACCAATGAGAAACATTTTATTTGTATGTACAGGAAACACCTGCCGAAGTCCTATGGCGCAGGGCATATGCGAAAAGCTCGCCTTCGACCAAAGACTCCCGATAATGGCTCAAAGCGCGGGACTTTCCGCGACGACAGGCGCTCCTGTTTCCGCGAACGCTGTCGCTGCTTGCCGCGAGATTGGCGTAGATATTTCGCGCTACCGTGCGACCGATGTCCAAAGCCTCGATCTCAGCAAGTTCGACGCGATTTATACAATGTCCGTCCACCATAAGGCGGCTTTAATCTCCCTCGGCGCAAATCCGTACAAAGTAAGCGTCCTTGCCACTGAGGACGGAGGAATATCTGACCCGTACGGCGGCGATATTGACGTCTACCGTCGTTGTCGGGATGAGATTTACAACGCAATCGAATCTTCTTTAAAAGAATTATGATAGATTTATTGAAGGAACACGAAATTCCCGAGATTTCTGAAATCGAGCGCGAGTGCTTTTCCCATCCTTGGAGCGAGCAGAGCCTGCGCGAAAGCTTCAAAAACCCCGACGCGTATTTCTTCGTTTACCGCGAGGACGGCAAGATTATCGGCTATATCAGCGCCGAGATTATCCTCGACGAGGGATATATAATGAACATCGCCGTAAAACCCAAGTTTCGTGGCAGGGGAGTAGGAAAGGCTCTTGTCCGACATATGATAAAGCATTTCGAAAACGATTTGAAATTCCTCACCCTCGAGGTGCGTGCGTCAAATACTGCCGCAATCTCTCTTTACGAAAAGCTTGGCTTTGAGTACGTCGGCACACGAAAAAACTACTACAGAAATCCCGCGGAAGACGCGCTTCTCTTAACCCTGAATTTTTAAAAAGGAAAACCGACTATGAAAATATTATCAATAGAAAGCTCCTGCGACGAGACCGCCGCAGCCGTAGTCGAGGACGGTAGGAACGTCCTCAGCTCTGTAATAGCCTCACAGGTCGAGGAGCATAAGCTCTACGGCGGCGTTGTGCCCGAGATTGCCTCCCGCCGACACGCCGAGGCGATTGTGCCCGTTGTTAAGCAGGCGCTTAATGATGCCGATGTCACTATGGACGACATCGAGGCTATCGCCGTAACGCACGCACCCGGTTTGATAGGTGCTCTGCTTGTCGGCGTAAACTTTGCAAAAGGTCTGTCGCTCGCTACGGGCAAGCCTCTTGTGCCCACGCACCACCTGAGAAGTCATATCGCCTCGAATTATATTTCTCATAAGGAATTAAAGCCGCCCTTTATGTGCCTTGTTGTAAGCGGCGGTCACAGCCACATCGTTATGGTTGAGGACTATACTAAGATGAAGGTTATCGGCAGAACGCGTGACGACGCGGCAGGCGAGGCGTTTGACAAGGCAGCCCGCACGATGAATATGCCTTATCCCGGCGGTATCGAAATGGACAAAATCGCCGAGTCCGGAGACCCTAAGGCGTTCAAGTTTCCGCGCCCTGTTGTGCACGACGCACCCTATGATTTCAGCTTTTCAGGACTTAAAACCTCGGTTATAAATCTCATACATAATATGGAACAGCGCGGCGAGGAAATTCCAAAGGCGGACATATGCGCGAGTTTCCGCTCCGCGGTTGTTGAGTTGCTCGTTTCCAATACAATAAAAGCGTGCGAGGATTTCGACATCAAAACTCTCGTGATAGCAGGCGGAGTTTCCGCAAATTCGCTTCTGCGCACGCGCTTTGCCGAGGAAAGCGAAAAGCACGGCATAAAGTTTTATAAACCTGACAAATCTGTTTGTACCGACAACGCCGCTATGGTCGGCTCACAGGGATATTACGAATATCTGAACGGGAATATTGCCGACCTCAGTCTCAACGCTGTTGCAACCCTGCCGATAGATTACCGATAAAGAGGTATCATAATTGCATAAAAGAATTATAATCTCGAGTATTATGTCTGCTGTGCTGTTATTAAGCTCGTGCTCAATCCCGTTTAGCTTTAACTCAGGCGAAACGATCGAGACGCGTGACCACAACACAAACAGTTCAAACTCTATAAAAATAGATAAAACCGTCCGTGCTGATTCGATAAAGCTCTCTCCGTATTACGAAAAGCGAGAGATGACCTATTGGTACGACAGACTCGGGCAAAACGAGGAGCGCAATCTGTACAACGCTATCGTAAAAGGCTGCGACGAAATCACCGATGAGCGCGCCACGGACGACGGATACGCAAGCTATATTATTGAGCCGATAAAGCTTTCGGATGTTCACCTCGAAAGGCGACAGATTTTAAACGTTATTTCGTCAGTGTTCGAGGATAACCCCGACATTTTCTGGCTTGATTCGCGCTATACATATGTCCTCGACTCCGAGCGTAACTTAACGGTTACTCTGCGCTCATATTTCGACAAAAAGACCCAAAAAAAGTGTAAAAAACAACTCAATGCAGTTGTCAATTCTGTACTCAAAGGCTTAAAGCCCGATATGAACGAGTTCGACCGCGAGCTATATATACACGACTATATCATCAAAAATTGCAAGTATAAGAAGAGCAAAAACAGCAATAACCACTACAACGCCTACGGCTGTCTTGTGGAGCAGAAGGCTGTCTGCGAGGGCTACAACGAGGCGTTCGCGCTTTTGCTTTCGTACGCGGGAGTGAATTCCACATCTGTTTCGGGCTCAGATAAGACCGACGGAAACACTAACCACGTCTGGAGTGTCGTTGAGCTTGACGGCGATTGGTACCATACCGACGTAACATGGGACGACTCTAAGGAGTACAGTATGTACGACTACTTAAACCTCACCACCAAACAGATACAGAAAACCCACGCGATTGCTCCCGACTATCCCGATATCCCGACAGAAAAGCTTTTGGATAAAGACGGCAACAGCATAAATTACAACTGCGAAACGCCTAAATGCACAAAAACAAAGTACAATTATTATAAATACACGGGTTCAATTCTCAACGATATCAGCGACAACACTCTCGCTGAGGATCTCGCTAAAGCGGCAGAAAACCGAGATCCTTACTTCAATATCTACGTTAACCCGAAAACTATGAATTACCGCACGACCTACGACCAGCTTTTCTCCGACGAGCTGTACACCTTCCAGCACTACATAAAGAAGGCGAACGAAATTCTCGGCTCGGACGTGCTGCGTCCTTACAGCGTAGTCTGCAAGAAGAATTTTCTCAACACCATAAATGTGGAACTATATTATAATTAGGAGTGAAAACGATGAAGTACGATACCAGACCGTTTAAGCTGCTCAAAAACGAGCAGATTGCCGACGGTATCTTTGACTGGACAGTCGAAAACGACGAGCTCTGCCGACTTGCGCAGTGCGGTCAGTTCGCGAATATCAAGGTGCCAAGCAAAACTCTGCGCCGACCGATTTCAATTTGTGACGCTACTGACACAACTCTGCGATTTGTCTTTCAGGTGAAGGGCGAGGGCACAGAGATTATGTCTCAGATGAAAGCAGGCGATACCGTCGAAATCCTCGCGCCGCTCGGCCACGGTTTTACGATAGAAGAGGGAAAGCGTTACTGCTTTGTAGGCGGCGGAATAGGCGTGCCACCGCTTCTCTATTCAGCTAAGCAGACGGAAAATCCTTTAGTTATCACGGGATTTCGAAATAAAGATTTGGTTATATTACAGGACGATTTCAGGGCGGCCGGTGCCGAAGTGGTTCTCACCACAGACGACGGCAGTGCGGGAGTGCACGGCTTTGTTACAGATGTTTTAAAAGAGCGCCTCGACGATATTGACGTCGTGTGCGCTTGCGGTCCGACTCCGATGCTTAAGGCTGTCGCCGGCGTTTGCCGCGGCAAGGTCGAGTGTCAGGTTTCGCTCGAGGAGCGTATGGGCTGCGGAATAGGCGCGTGCCTTGTGTGCGCTTGTAAGACTAAGCCTAAAGACGGCGAGGAGTTTATGTCTCAGGTGTGCCGTCACGGCCCTGTTTACAACGCTGAGGAGGTGTTCTTTGATGTCTGATTTAAAGGTGAATGTATGCGGAGTTGAGTTTAACAATCCGCTCATCGCGGCGTCGGGCACCTTTGGCTTCGGCAGAGAGTTCTCCGAGTTTTATCCGCTTTCTGTTTTCGGCGGAATTTCGAGCAAGGGTATCACCCTGAGCGCACGCCCAGGCAATCCTTCTCCGCGTATTGCGGAGACAGAGAGCGGTATCCTCAACGCAGTAGGTCTCCAGAACCCCGGTGTTGACCATTTTATCGAGAAGGACCTGCAGTGGCTTAAGGAGCAGAACACAGTAGTTATCGCCAATATTGCGGGAAACACCGCCGAGGACTACTGCGCTATGGCTGAGAAGCTTTCCGATACTGATATAGATTTTGTCGAGATGAACATAAGCTGTCCTAACGTCAAGAGCGGCGGTGTGCAGTTCGGCACAAGCTGCGAGTCTGTCGGTGCAATTACCGACGCTGTCAGAAAGCACTGTAAAAAGCCGCTTATGGTCAAGCTCAGCCCGAACGTAACCGACATCGCCTCAATCGCCAAGTCCGCCGAATACTATGGTGCTGACGCTATTTCGATGATAAATACCCTCACAGGTATGCGCATAGATATAAACACCCGTCGTCCGATTATCCGCAACAACACGGGCGGACTCAGCGGCGCTGCGGTATTCCCGGTTGCTGTGCGTATGGTTAATCAGGTCTACAACGCCGTAAAAATCCCGATTATCGGTATGGGAGGAATTTCAAAGTGGCAGGACGCTGTCGAAATGCTTTTAGCAGGCGCTACCGCTCTGCAAATCGGCACAGTGCTTTTTAACGACCCGTATGCGCCCGTAAAAATCAATGAGGGTCTAAGAAATTACCTCGACGAAAATAACCTGAGCTCGGTCACAGAGCTTACGGGCAAGGTGCAACTCTGGTAAACTTTCAGGGAGATAGGGAAGAGTATGATTATTTTAGCTGTGGATTTAGGCAAAGCGAGGACAGGCCTTGCGATTTGCGACAAAATGGAAATGCTTGCGTCTCCTCTTGCGCAGATTAGCGAGAAAAACCCCGACGTTCTGCTTGATAAGGTCAGTAACGTCGCGCTTGCGCGAGAAGCGGAGCTTATCGTTGTCGGATTGCCTAAAAATATGGACGGTACAGAGGGCGATTCCGCAAAAGACGCGCGCGAGTTTGCGCACAAGCTTATGGAAAAAACCGGAATCCTTGTGCGTATGCAGGACGAACGAGGCACAACCATAACCGCCCACAATTATCTAAACGCCACTAACACCCGCGGTAAAAAACGAAAGAACGTAGTTGACTCCGTTGCTGCCACGATTATTTTGCAGAATTATCTTGACAGCAATCGACACTAATTTGTACAATAAAAATTATAAAATAAATATTGAAAGGCTGGTATTTATGAAACACAAATCCATTCGCTTACTCTCCGTGCTTTTAGCCGTGCTTATGGCAGCGGGAGTATTCTCAGCAATGACATTCACCTCATCCGCTAACGCGGACGCTGACGACGCGGTCGAGAGAGGTCTTATTCTGCATTGCTGGAGCTGGAACTTCAACAACATCAAGGCTAACCTTGAGGCTATTTCTGAGGCGGGCTATGCCGCTATCCAGACCTCGCCGATTAACGCGATTTACGAGGGCGAAAACGGCGGTATGGAGCTGTACGGCGAGGGAAAATGGTACTATCAGTATCAGCCCATAGGCTTTGCTATTGGTAACTACCAGCTCGGAACCGAAGAAGAGTTTAAGTCTATGTGTGAGGAAGCTCATAAATACGGCATCAAGGTAATCGTTGACGTTGTAGCCAACCACACAACCGGAGTAAGAAACGCTGTTTGTGATGAGCTGAAGAACATCGAGGGCGGTCTTTATCACAACTACACGAGCAGTGTTGTAAACCGCCGTCGCGTGACCCAGCTTTACGACGGTCTTCCGGATGTAAATACGCATAACGTAAATTATCAGAATATGGTTCTCGATTTCTTAAAGAGAGCAGTAGCTGACGGCGCTGACGGCTTCCGCTATGATACCGCGAAGCACATCGAGCTTCCCGACGACGAGGATGAAAATGGATTTTTCGGCAGCGACTTCTGGCCGACCGTACTCGATAACGGTTCCGCTTTCCAGTACGGCGAGGTTCTTCAGGGCGGCTCCACAGCGGAGAATAACGCGACTCGCTTTGCTGATTACGCCAAGATTATGCATGTAACGGCGTCTGCCTACGGCGGTAAAATCCGCGAGTTTCTCCAAAAGGGAACATCTACCGCCAACACGCTTTCTCAGTACGGCTCTGATAACGTAACAGGCGACAGGCTTGTTACATGGGTAGAGTCTCACGATACATATGCAAACAGCGGCGACGTCAACACCTCGACCTCCTTCTGGATTGACAACGCGGCTATCCGTCGCGGCTGGGCGCTAATCGCCGCAACAGGCGACACCACAAGCCTCTTCTTTGCGCGTCCCGAAGGCAGCGAGGCGACTGATAACACAGATGTTTACGACCCCGCGCGCTGGGGTACTAACAAAATCGGTAACGCAGGCGACGAAAACTACTTCCACCCCGAGGTTGTCGCTGTAAATAAATTCCACAACGCTTTAGCAGGCGAGCCGTTCGTATTGAAGAACTTAAACACCCTCAAACAAGCGTTCATCATCACTCGTTCAGACAAGGGTGCTGTTATGATTAACAACGGCACAACCGATATTCAGGTTAAGCAGTCGGTTGATTTGCTCGACGGTTCCTATACAGATTCTGCCGCAGGTGCACAGTTCACTGTTGAGGGCGGAACTCTCAAAGGTACGCTCAAAGCAGGCACAGTCGCTGTTATCTCTAATACCGATTCATCGCTCTATGAAGAGCCCGCGCCTACCGAGACAACAGAGGTTACAGAGCCCGCAACTACAGAACCGACAACCACAGAACCCGCAACAACAATCGAGCCGACGGAGCCTAAGAACCCAACTAATCCGACTACCCCGAAAGCTCCCGCCACCACAATCTCTGCTAAAGCGGCTAAAACTAAAATTTATGTCGGCGGTACTACTACCGTGACAGCAACCGTCAAAAACTCTGTCGGTACTACTACCTTCAAATCAAGCAACACCTCGGTTGCAACAGTTAACTCAACAGGTAAGGTAACTGCCAAAAAGGCGGGTACGGTAAAAATAACTGCCACTAACAACAAGAAGTCCGCGACGGTTACTATCACTGTAAAGAATCCGACTGTTAAAATCTCAAAAACAAAGATTAAGGTCAAAAAGACCGTAAAGATTACCACTAAGAATACCTCCGGTAAGGTAACTTATTCCTCGAGCAACAAGAAAATCGCTAAGGTTTCTAAGAAGGGCGTAGTAAAAGGACTCAAAAAGGGCACGGCAAAAATTACCGTGAAGTGCAAAAACTACTCCAAAACCTTTAAAGTAAAGGTAGTAAAATAACGCGAGAATTCTTGCGGTTATATAAACTATATAAAGGAGGAATTTTTGTTTTGAAGTTAACGAAGAAAATACTCTCGCTTTTGCTCAGCGTTCTGATATTTACGTCCTGCTTTGTTGCGGGTACGGTTGTATCTAACGCTGCTCAGGGCGACACCGTT
>JAFLSK010000008.1 GCA_022510945.1 Ruminococcus sp. | reverse complement strand
TCAAACTTTGTCTCATCATATGTCACCCTACCCTGACAGAAAGCAATCATTTCGGAAGCGGTGAGATAGTATGTAACCGTAAAGGGTGAGCTGTAAGCGACATGTGCTTTCGGATAAGCACCGTTTAAAGTTGTTGTAAAGTTTATTCCGTCGGGATCGGGAGTCGGCAAAGGCTCTGTCGGAGTATCGCTGCCGGAGGTGCTTGGAGTGGTCGGGTCAGAGGCGGGTTTATCCTCGCCGCTGCCGCCGGGCCACGGGATAGCAATGTAATAACCATTAATATCTATAGAGCCGTCAGTGTAGTAACCTTCAACGCTGAAATCGGTGATATCTGTGGTCTGCTCGCCGCTGCCGTTGTTGATTACGCAGCCTATAGCACCTTTCGGAACATTTATTGTGTATACTGTTTCACCTAAGCTGTTTGTCTCGAATTCGGTAACCACACTTCCGGGCCAGGGATTTATTAAATCGCCGGATTCACCAAAGAAATAAGCGTAAACATTTCTCCATTTCCGATTGTTAGTGAACTTAAACGAACCATCATAATCACCGCCGGGCCCACCCCAGCCGGAATCACCGCCGCCTTCACCGGGCCACGGGATAGCAATGTAATGACCGGCACTATTTGTAGAACCATCGGTGTAGTAACCTTCAACACTGAAATCGGTGATATCTGTGGTCTGCTCGCCGCTACCGTTGTTAATTACACAGCCTGTAGCGCCCTTCGGGACATTTATTGTGTATACTGTTTCGCCTAAGCTGTTTGTCTCGAATTTGGTAACTAAATCTCCGGGCCAAGAAGTTGCTAAATCGCCGGATTCATCGAAGAAATAAGCGTAAACCTTGCTCCAACCCCGATTGTTGGTGAACTTGAACGAACTGCTACTGCCGCTGGGTGTAGTCGGAGCGCTCGGGTTAGCGTCGGACTCTTTCTCGTCGTCAGTGGTAGTCGGAGTCGGGTCGTCAGTAGTTGTACCCTCTGAAGATTCGCCCTCAGTAGGTACTTCCTCTTTAACCTCCGCAACCTCGATTTTGTAGGTTGCGCCTGACCCTGTATTGTAGTCAAAGTTTGTGAGGTCGAGTGTGAGTGTTACATCGGCAAGATTGTACTTAACATCGAAGGAGATATTGGAGCTGGAGGTTCCGTAAACTGCTACGCCTTCTCCGGCGGAAGCTGAAGTTCCCCAGTTATCTGTCCATGCGCCGTTAGCAGCAAATTTAACCTGATAGCCGTTATTTTTGGCAACGCCCTTGTAGGTGATTGTGTAAACCGCACCGTATTCCGTAGCCATTCTGTTTTCTTTGGCAGTAGGGTCCCAATCAATACCGTTAAGGAAAGAAGAGTCGCTCTTACTGTCGCCAACAGCGGTAATATAGCTGAAATTATAGTTTTTCTGAACTCTTACGCCGTCACCTTCTACTTTGATGTCCTTTGTGTTAGCGTTAAAGGTGATTGTTACGTCGCACTTTTTAGTGACGTCAAACACAATATTTTGACCGTCGGCAAGACCGCCTAAGCCCCAGTTGTTATTCCATGTTTCCTGAGTAATTTTAAACTGGTAGTTGCTTGCCGCGGGGACGTTTTGATATGTCTTAAAGTAAAGACCGTCATCGCCGAGTTTCATAATATTGGCTGAATTACCGGCTTCCCAGTTGGCACCGCAAAGCGCTTCTGTACCGGCGACGTAGTAATTGCCGGAAGCAGCAAACACAGGCACAGTCATTACGGAAAACAGTATAACGACCGAAAGCAGAACTGCTAAGCTTTTTTTGAAAGCTTTCACCAAAAACTCCTCCTTAACCAAAATTTACCGATTATACACTTATATTTATATAATATATTACCATAAAATGCAATTATACGCAATAGAATTTGAATAAATTTTACAACAAGAAAAGGGCCGCCGAAGCGACCCTTAGTTACTTATATCATTATAATCAGATTGGCAATGCGCTGATTACATACTTGAGGATAAAGAGGAGAACGATTACATACATAAGCGGGTGAATCTCCTTAATCTTACCCTTAGCAAGCTTGATAACAACGTGAGCGATGAAGCCGAATGCGATACCGTCTGTGATTGAATAGAAGAACGGCATACCTGCAACGGTGAGGAAGCAAGGAATAGCAACCTCAATGTCAGCCCAGTCGATTTCCTTTAAGGAGCTGCACATCATAACGCCTACGATGATAAGAAGCGGAGCTGTAGCAGCTGTCGGAACGAGACCGATAACCGGTGAAAGGAAGAGCGCAAGAGCGAAGCAGATACCTGTTACTGTGGAAGTAAGACCTGTGCGGCCGCCTACTGCGATACCTGAGGTGGACTCAACGTATGTAGTAACTGTTGATGTACCAACTACTGCGCCTGCGGAAGTAGCAACAGCGTCAGCGAGCATAGCCTTCTCAATCTTGGGAAGGTTGCCGTCCTCATCGAGGTAGCCTGCCTTGCCTGCTGCGCCGATGAGTGTGCCGATAGTGTCGAACATATCAACGAGTACGAGTGTAATCATTGTTGCGATAAGGGATGCAACCGGAGCGGAGATAAGGTCACCGAAGCCTGCGAAACATGCGCCGAACATCGAGAAGTCGAGGTAAGGAACCCAGCTTGTGGGAGCTGTTACGCCAACCTCAACACCGAAAACGAACTGTAAAACGCAACCGATAACGGAGGTAGCAACCATTCCTACAAATAAAGCAGCGGGAACCTTAGCTACTACGAGTACGATTGTAATGATAAGGCCTGCGAAAGCGAGTAAAACTGCGGGGTTGGAGAAGTCGCCGAGTCCGATTGTTGTAGCGGCTGTGCTTTCGCCTACAACGATGCCCGCGTTAACGAAGCCGATGATAGCGATAAACAGACCGATACCGGCGGAGATAGCCTTCTTTAAGTTGAGCGGAATAGCCTTAACGATAGCGGTACGAGCACCTGTTACTGTGAGCAGGATAAAGATGATACCTGCGATAAATACAGCAGCAAGAGCAGCGCCTGCGGAGAGTCCGAACGCGCCGCAGAGTGTGTACGAGAACACTGCGTTAAGTCCGAGACCCGGAGCCTGAGCCATCGGGTAGTTCGAGAGCCAGCCGATGAGCCATGTACCGATAGCAGCCGCGATGCAGGTAGCTGTAACTACGGCTGTGTTTGCCATACCTGTGGGTGAGCCTTCACCGAGGATGACAGGGTTAAGAAAGATGATGTACGCCATCGTGAAGAATGTTGTAAGTCCGGCGATAATCTCTGTTCTTACGTTTGTTCCGTGTTCTTTAAGTTTGAACAGTTTTTCCAAAGGATTGTACCCCCTTAAAATAATATTTCGCTTCTGTGTAGGCTTTTTGCCAACACTTCATCACGTTATAAATTATAAATAAAATCCGCAATAAAATCAAGCAAAAACTGGATATTAAACCCAAAAGTTACAAGAATGGAACTTTTTTGCCCTATATTTTTCTTAAGGTCGCGGGATATGTACAAAACCTGACATTTTTTCATTGTATTTAATCCGTACGAGTGCTACAATTATGCCGAAAATCTATGTTATTAATTTAACATATTTGGCTTTTTGTAACATTGATTTTTATACATATAAATGATACAATTAATCCGTATGAAATTTTTTGGAGGTTGCTTATGAGACTTGGTCTTGACATCGGCTCAACTACGATAAAATGCGTAGTTCTTGACGACAGCAACAACTTAATCTACAGTACATATCAACGCCATTTTTCCCGAATCACGGAGAAAATCGGTGAGATTTTATCTACGCTTAAAAACGATGTCGAAGGCATCGAGAACGCTCTCGTCGGCCTCAGCGGCAGTGCGGGAATGGGCGTTGCCGACGCGTGCGGCATCAGCTTTATTCAGGAGGTTTATGCTACCCGCGTGGCGGCGAACACCTTCATCCCCGGCACGGACGTAATAATCGAGCTCGGCGGCGAGGACGCTAAGATTCTCTTCCTCTCGGGCGGTTTAGAGGTTCGTATGAACGGCACCTGCGCCGGCGGTACGGGCGCGTTTATCGACCAGATGGCGACCCTGCTCAACGTTCCGCTCGAAGAAATGGACGAGCTTGCGAAGCAGTACGAAAAGACCTACACCATCGCCTCGCGCTGCGGCGTTTTTGCAAAAACAGACATTCAGCCACTGCTCAATCAGGGCGCAAGAAAAGCAGACATCGCCGAGAGTATATTTAATGCGGTTGTGTCCCAGACGGTCGCGGGCCTCGCTCAGGGTCGCGAAATCGAGGGCAAGGTTGTCTACCTCGGCGGACCGCTCACCTTTATGAGCGAGTTGAGACGCTGTTTCGACAAAACGCTAAGCACCGAGGGAATCTGTCCCGAAAATTCGCTCTACTACGTTGCGTGCGGCGCGGCTCTGTGCGCCGACAAGACAATCAACTTCAGCGAAGTTATCGACAAGGTAAAGGTCTACACAGGTACGGGCAATTTTGCGTTCAATCCTCCGCTGTTTGAAAACGAAGACGAATACAATAAATTTATCGAACGCCACAGCAAGGCGTTTGTTGAGACAAAGGATTTAAAGGACTACAAGGGCAAGGCTTACGTCGGAATCGACTCAGGCTCGACTACCGTCAAGGCGGTTGTGCTCTCCGACAAGTGCGAGCTGCTCTATTCGAAATATATGCCCTCAAAGGGCAACCCCGTGGAGCTTATCAAGGGCTTTTTACAGGAGGTCTACGAAATCAACCCCGACCTCGACATCGCCTCCTCGGCTGTCACGGGCTACGGTGAGGAAATCGTCAAAAACGCGTTCTCCGTCGATTACGGTATAGTCGAGACGATTGCGCACTTCACCGCGGCTAAACATTTTATGCCCGACGTTGAGTTCGTTATCGACATCGGCGGACAGGACATCAAGTGCTTCAAAATCCACAACGGCACTATTGACAACCTTTTCCTCAACGAGGCGTGCTCCTCTGGCTGCGGAAGCTTTCTGCAGACCTTCGCAAACGCTCTCGGCTACTCTATCGAGGACTTCGCGAACAAGGGCATTTACGCGAAGCACCCCGTTGACCTCGGCTCGCGCTGCACGGTGTTTATGAACTCGTCCGTAAAGCAGGCGCAGAAGGACGGCGCGACTATCGAGGATATTTCCGCGGGACTTTCGCTTTCGGTCGTTAAGAACGCGCTCTACAAGGTTATCCGCGCGACAAGCCCCGATGAGCTCGGCAGAAAAGTCGTGGTTCAGGGCGGCACATTCCTCAATAACGCTGTTCTGCGCGCATTCGAGCAGGAGATGGGCGTTGAGGTTGTGCGCAGTAACATCGCGGGTCTTATGGGCGCTTACGGCGCGGCCCTCTACTCGATGGAAAAGGTAAAGGATAAAAGCGAGCCGAAGTCGGCTATCGCGTCGAAAGAATACCTCGACAGTTTTGTCCACGAAATCAAGGTTACAAACTGCGGTCTGTGCAACAACAATTGCAGACTGACCGTGAATACATTCTCAGGCGGCAAGAAGTTTATAGCTGGCAACCGCTGCGAGCGGCCTATCACAAAAAAGACCCCTGCAAGCGACCGCAATATTTTCTCCTACAAACTCGAGTTGCTAAGCGGCTACAAGCCAATAGAAGGCAAGCGTGGCACTATAGGGCTCCCGATGGGGCTTAATATGTATGAGCTTTTGCCGTTTTGGTGGAGGTTCTTTTCGGACCTCGGATTCAAGGTCGTGCACTCTCCGTACTCGAACCGCAAGTTGTACCAAAAGGGTCAGCAGACTATCCCGAGCGATACCGTCTGCTTCCCCGCAAAGCTTATGCACGGTCATATCCAGCACCTTCTCGACGAAGGAATAGAGAACATCTTCTACCCGTGTTTGTCCTACAACTTCGACGAAGGCAAGGGCGACAACCACTACAACTGCCCCGTGGTCGCTTACTACCCCGAGGTTATCAAGAACAATATGAAGGGTATCCGCGACGTGAATTTCATTATGCCGTACCTCGGTATTCACCGTCCGAAAGATTTCCCGAAGAAGGCGTATGAAAAGCTGAAAATTCATTTCCCGAGCCTCACTCTCGGCGAGGTAAAGGCAGCGGCTAAGGCGGCGTATAAGGAATACGACGAATACTTTGCAAAACTCAGAAAACGCGGCGACGAGATTATCGCCGAGGCTGAAAAAGCGGGTCGGGAGATTATCGTCCTCTCGGGCAGACCGTACCACATCGACCCCGAAATCAACCACGGCATAGACAAGCTTATCTCGGGATTTGACGTAAGCGTTGTCAGCGAGGACATCGTAAGTTCGAGGGTGGAGAAATTCCACACCACCGTGCTCAACCAGTGGACGTACCACGCGCGCCTTTACGCGGCGGCGCAGTACGTCAGCACACGAGACGATATGCAGCTCGTTCAGCTTGTTTCGTTCGGCTGCGGCGTTGACGCTATTACCACCGACGAAGTGCGCGAAATCCTCGAGCGCAACAACAAAATCTACACACAGATAAAGATAGACGAAATCACCAACCTCGGCGCGGTCAAAATCCGTATCCGCAGTCTGCTTTCCGCTATAGGCAGAGAATAAGGGAGATCGTTATGGCACAGTTAAAATACGACAAAAACGGACGGCTTCTCTTTACTAAGGAGATGAAAAACGAGGGCTACAAAATCCTCGTTCCGTCTATGGCTCCGATTCAGTTCGGAATAATAAAAAACGTGTTCATTCACGCGGGCTACGACGCCGAGCTGCTCGACACGGCGGGCCCCGAAATTGCACAGACAGGTCTTAAGTACGTTCACAACGACACCTGCTATCCCGCGTTGCTCGTTATCGGCCAGCTTATCCACGCGTTGCAGTCGGGCAAGTACGACGTGAACAAGACTGCCCTGATGATTACCCAGACGGGCGGCGGATGTCGCGCGAGCAACTACATATTCCTGCTCAGAAAGGCTCTCAAGAAGGCGGGGCTTGGGCAGATTCCCGTAATCTCGCTGTCAATGGGTATGGAGAAAAATCCGGGCTTTAAGCTGACGATTCCGCTTGTCCGCAGGTTCCTCGCGGGTCTTGTATACGGCGACGTGCTTATGCTATTGAGCAATCAGACCAAGCCGTACGAAGTACAAAAGGGCGAGAGTATGCGCCTTGTCGACGAATGGACTAAGCGACTCACTACAGAGTTTGCGCGCGGCGACAGCTACCGCCCGAAGGAAATCGAGAAGCATCTCGACAAAATCTGCGAGGATTTTTCAAAAATCAAACTGAACAAAAACCCGAAGGTCAAGGTCGGCGTGGTAGGCGAGATTTACGTCAAGTACGCGCGACTCGGCAACAACGACCTCGAGCGATTCCTCGCGGAGCAGGACTGCGAGGTTAACCTACCCGGTATTATGGGCTTTGCGCTCTTTAAGGTCGACAACCGCCTCGAGGACATCAAGCTCTACGGCGGCAGCGGTTTAAAATTTAAGTTCTGCACCGTGCTTTTCAACTACCTTGAAAAGCTTGAGTCGATGATGATAAAATACACGAAGAAGTATGGCTTCACGCCGCCCGGACAGTACAAGCACATCAAAGAGCTCGTTAAGCCCGTTATCGGCTACGGCTCGAAGATGGGCGAGGGCTGGCTGCTTACGGCGGAAATGCTGGAGCTCGCGGAGTCAGGCTACGAGAACATTGTGTGCACTCAGCCGTTCGGCTGCTTACCTAACCACATCAACGGCAAGGGCGCTATACGCAAAATCAAGGAAATCAACCCCAAAGCGAACATCGTCACAATCGACTACGACCCCGGCGCGCCGAAGGTAAATCAGGAAAACCGAATCAAGCTAATGCTCGCTGTAGGCAAAGAGGAGCTTGAAAAACAAAATAACGCATAAGAAAACACGGAATCCGGCTTTTCGGACTCCGTGTTTTTTGATATTCGGTTTTTAATAATCACTAACGAAATTCAAAGGCACAGCCCGAATCCGCGTCAGAAATTTCGAGTAGTTCGTACAATTCATATGCTTTTAAGCTTCCCTCAAATTTATCTATGCAGTATACGGTGTCGGTCTTGTAATTCTTGCTGTCGCCGCTGATATAGTATGCGCCGCTGCCTTTTAAGATTTCTATGCTATAGTTCACGATATCATCATCATAGACTCCTAAGTCAACATCAATAAAATTATGAGCCCAGTAAATATAGCCCTGAAGAAATCTCTTAACATCATACTTCCAGACATATTCTTTCGTAGAACTTTTGTTGCCGGATGTCAGCGTGAGTTTTATCGAGAAATCGTCTGCGGCCTTGAAATGCTTGAAGGCTTTGATTTCAGCTTCTCTGCCGCCGTATTTATAATTGTTTTTGACCTCGTTTTCTTTTTTTGCAAAGCGGTAGTAGTTTATCCTGCCTCCGTTTGCTATATTATCCTCAACCTGAGCGTCAAATACAATATACTTCCCGTTTACAAGCATATTATTCCACTCGTGACCTGTCCAGCCGCCGCCCGCCATAGTTGTCAGTCCTCCGACACTGTAGGTGTCGAGGCCTATTGCGCGCGTCATAACCACGAACACCGCGGCGTAATCATTGCATACGCCTGTGTTTGTCAAAAGCGACGCGTATGCCCTATCGGCAATATCCGAGTCACAATACGCGGTGTAGAGGCGGTTTTTGCTGTTTGAATACGCGGCCTTCGCCTGTTTTGTCGAAAGTGACGCGTGACCGTATGTAAAGTTCTTTATTTCGTAATCGTAAATCGCCTTAACCTTATCATAGGTGGAGTAACCTTTTTTGAAAATCTTTTTGCTGATTTTATTAACCAGCTTATCAAGGGCAACGAAGCCTGTCTTTTCCTTATAAAGCGGTTGGGAATTTATCTGCTTTTCCATACTGTCTGTGGTTTTTGTTGACGTAACATTTACCGTGCAGGTCTGCTTCGTTCCGTTCGAGGCCTTTACCGTTATAATCGCCTTGCCCTGTTTCTTTGTGGAAATCACGGCGCTTTTACCGTTACCCTTAACAGTGGCAACTTTTTTATTCGAGCTTTTCCACTTGTAGCTTTTTGACACGGCCCCGCTGTTGACGGTCGCCTTGAGCTTGAATTTTGTTTTTTTAGGCAGAGCTATCCTTTGCCGCGACATATCTATCCTGACAACGGATTGTTTAATCTTTATTTTACAGGAAGCGGTTTTTCCGTTGTAGGTTGAAGCGGTAATAGTGACGTTTCCCTTTTTCTTGGCGAAAACTCTTCCGTCCGGGCTTACGGAAGCGATTTTCTTATTACTGCTCTTAAAGCTGACTGAGCCGGAGGAACCCGCGGACAGCGTATATTTTAAATTAAGGCTTTCGTTTGTGTAGAGTGTCTTTGATTTACAATTAAGCTTTATCGCGGACGGAGCGGAATTAACCTTAAAGCTGTAAGTATACATTTTGCTGTCGGTCCCTTTGTAGCTAAGCGTACTGACGCCTGCTTTTAATGCGGTAACCGTCTTTGTGCTGACACCTATTACGCCCGTGTCTCCGATAGTGTATTCGGAATCTGTTTTTACGGGCAGAGTGTATGTTTCGCCGACGCCCAGAACGATTGAGACCGAATCTGCGCCGTTCGCATTTAAAGCGGTTGATGAAATTAACACTGTCAGTATCAATACCGTTGTAACTAATCTTTTTAAAAATCTTAACTTCATAGTTCCTCCTTCTCTCTGCATTTTTAAACTAAATTAATAACTTCGACTAAATCAACACAGACTTTGCGGCACAGCGCGCGGATTTCGTCGGTGGGCTCTATCAGGTCGGGTATCATAACCGTGACCATTCCCGCGCCGTAAGCGGAGCGTATTCCGTTAAAGCTGTCCTCGAGAGCGAGGCAGTTTTCGGGAGCAACGCCTAACTTTTCCGCCGCTTTTGCGAAGGGCTCTGGGTCAGGCTTTCCGTGGGTTACGTCCTCGGCGCAAACAAATTCATCAAAATAATCCGCGACCTTCGCGATTTTCAACATTCTCATCGCACTTTTTGTGCTCGTTGAGGTTGCGAGGGCGATTTTTATTTTGCGCCGCTTTAATTCGTCGAGGAGTTCAAAAAGCCCGTCCTTTATCGGCACGCCGAATTTGTCCGTGTAGCTAATAAACTCGCTGCGGCAGCTTTCGTGAAACCGCTCAAAGTCAAAGCCCTCGCCGTACAAGTCCTCAAAAAGCTGCGGCAAATCCACGAAGCGTTTGCCTATCGTCTGCTTATATTGGCTGAGGCTGAACTGAACGCCGAAGTCCCTGTGCATAATCTCCTTTTGCAGCGTATAAGTCAGGTTTTCCGTGTCGAACATCAGCCCGTCCATATCAAATACTACGGCTTGTATTTTCATATATGTTTCCTTTATTTACACAGCTTTAAAAACTCCACAATCTTCTCGAACTCCATACTGTGGCTCGCCTTTACGAGGACTGTGTCGTTTCTCATAATCAGCTTGTCGAAATTCGCCATAGCCTCTTCCTTCGTATCGAAGTGAACGCACTCAGCACCCTTTGCGAGTTCCTTTGCGAGCGGACCGATTGCAATAACTAAGTCGCACTTTTTCGCGTACTCGCCGACCTCGTAGTGAAGCTTCAGTTCGTCCGTGCCGAGTTCCTTCATATCGCCGAGGACTGCGACCTTTCTGCCATCGAAATTCATCAGCGTGTCGATTGACGCCTTAACGGAGGTCGGGTTCGCATTGTAGCAGTCGTCGATGATTCTCACAACACCCGTGTCGACGAGGTTCGCGCGGCTGCCAACGGTGCGGTAGCTTTCGACTCCGCGCCTGATTTCGTCGGCGGTAAGCCCGAGCGTTATGCCCACAGCAGCAGCCGCGAGCGCATTGCTGACCATATATGTGCCGATTGCGGGGATAGTGACCCTCTCGCGGTTTCCTGCGAAGATGAGGTCGGCGTCCACGCCGAGCACACCGTTATTCTTTATATTCTCCGCGGTGTAGGCGGTGCCGTTGAGCCCGTAGAAAATCGGCTCCTTGCCCTTTACGGTCACAACCTGAACAAGCTTATCGTCGTCGCCGTTGAGCACGACCGTTCCGCCGTCGCGCAGGTTCTCGAACATCTCGGTTTTCGCCTTAAAAACGCCGTCGCGGTCGCCGAGGTTCTCAAGGTGACAATCGCCGATTACGGTGATTACCTCGACAGTTGGCTGCACCATCTCGGAAATTCGCGACATTTCGCCGAAGTCGGAAATACCCATCTCGACCACGGCAACCTCGGTGCTGTCGTCCATACCGAAAAGCGTGAGCGGCACACCAAGCTCGTTGTTGAGATTGCCCGCGGTCTTGTGCACGCGGTATTTCTGCGCGAGGACGGAGGCAATCATCTCCTTCGTGGAGGTCTTGCCCACGCTGCCGCTTATGCCGACAATCGGAATGTCAAACAGCTCGCGGTACGCCTTCGCGACCTTTTTTACCGCGTTAAGCGTATCGTCGACGAGGATGTACGGCTTTGACGGATTCTCGGGTGCCTTCTCACACAGCGCACAGATTGCGCCGTCAGCGTAGCACTTTTCGATAAAGTCGTGGCCGTCAACCCGCGCGCCTTTTATCGCAAGGAATAGCGAATTTTCACGGATATTTCTGCTGTCGCGCTCAATAGAGCTGACAGGCGTGTTTTTCAGGCTTTCGTCGCCCACATACTCGCCGCCGCAGGCGAGGGCGATTTGTTCGAGTGTGAAGTGTTTCATAGCTCACCTCAGTTATATTTTAGTGTTTAGTATTAAGCGATATTTCTACGATTTTCTCGCATAAGGTCGGGTAATCCATACCAACAGCAGCCGCCTCCTGCGGGAGCAGGCTGGTCGGGGTCATACCCGGCAGGGTGTTCGCCTCGAGGCAGTAGGCGTTGTTGTTTTCGTCAAGGATAAAGTCAATGCGCGCGTAGGCGTTAAGGCGAAGTACCTTGAACGCTTTGTATGCGCTGTCGCGCAGAATCTTATCCTGTTCTTCGGTGATATCGGCAGGACAAACCTCTATCGTGAGACCTGCCTGATACTTCGATTTATAGTCGTAAAATCCCGTGGTCGGGATAATTTCAATCGGCGGAAGAACCTCGTCGCCGAGCACGCCGACGGAAAACTCTCTTCCCGTTATAAACTGCTCGACAACAATCTCGTCCTCAAAGGAAAACGCGTCAGAGACAGCCTCGTTGAACTGCGCCTTGTTCTCGGCCTTCGCGATACCCACGCTACTGCCTCCCGAGCATGGCTTGATAACGCAGGGGAAGGTGTTCCACGAGTCGGTGTTCTCGCCCTTTTTGAAAATTCTACCCTTGGCGGTGAGCACGTTGTGCTGCTCAAAAAGCGCCTTCGTGATTCCCTTATCCATAGCCAAAGCTGCCGATAAGTAGTCCGCGCCTGTGTACTTTATGCCGAGAATGTCGAAGGTTGCCTGTAGCTGACCGTTCTCGCCCTCGCCGCCGTGGAGCGCAAAAAAGGCTATATCCGCGGCGCGGCAGATTTCGATTACGTTTTTGCCGAGGAAGCAGTCGCTTTTGTCCTCTCGCGATTCCTTAATAGCCGCGATGTCGGGGATAACCTCGGCAACATCCGCGCTTTCTATTAAATCGCGGTTCTCCTCAAAAAGCTTTTCGACCTCGCACCCCTGCTCGTAGCCCATAAACACGTCGACCAAAACGACGTTGTGTCCCTTCGAGCGCAATGCGCCCGCAATCTTTGAGCCGGAGGAAATCGCGACGTCACGCTCGGTGCTGAGCCCGCCTGTTAATACTGCTATTTTCATATGTTACACCCCAATTATTCACCTATAATCTTTATCAAAGCGTGCTTGTTGCGCTTGCCGTCGAGTTCGTAGTAGAAAATCTGCTCCCACGTTCCGAAGTCGAGTCTGCCGTTCGTAATCGCGCACACAACCTCGCGACCCATAATGGTGCGCTTCAGGTGAGCGTCGGCGTTGTCCTCAAAGCCGTTGTGGTTGTACTGGCTGTAGGGCTTTTCGGGAGCAAGCTTTTCGAGCCACTTCTCGTAGTCGCTGTGTAGTCCGCTCTCGTCGTCGTTGATGAATACGGACGCGGTGATGTTCATAGCGTTCACGAGGACTAAGCCCTCCTTGATTCCGCTTTCGTCGATAGCCGCCTGAACGTCCTCGGTGATTCGCACAATCTGTCTGCGGCGCGGCACGTTGAACCACAGCTCTTTTCTATAGCTTTTCATAGGTTTCCCTCCAAACATATTTCAAACATATACACTGTAATTATATTACTTTAGCGCGTTTTTTTCAACTAAAAACAAAAAATAAAGGAAAAAGCCTTTCCCGAAGGAAAGGCTCTGATAGTATTATTATTTTATAGAGTTGATGAGTCCGCCCTTGGCGATGATGTTCTGGATAAACTCAGGGAACGGCTCAGCCTGGAACTTCTCGCCCGTTGTTTCGTCGGTGATTACGCCCGTGCCGAAGTCGACGGAAACCACGTCGCCCTCGCCTATAGCCTCAGCCGCCGCGGGACACTCGAGAATCGGCAGACCGATATTGATTGAGTTTCTGTAGAAAATGCGTGCAAAGCTCGACGCGATTACGCAGCTTATGCCGCTCGCCTTAATCGCGATAGGCGCGTGCTCACGCGAAGAGCCGCAGCCGAAGTTTTTGGTCGCAACCATAATGTCGCCGTCAGCAACCTTGTTGACGAACTCCTTGTCGATATCCTCCATACAGTGAGCGGCGAGCTCCTTGTGGGAGGCTGTGTTGAGATAGCGCGCGGGGATGATTACGTCGGTGTCGACGTTGTCGCCGAATTTATGTACCTTACCTTTTACGTTCATAGTGTGTACCTCTCTTTCTTATACCTTCGCAGGGTCAATGATGTAACCTGCTATTGCGCTTGCCGCCGCAACCGCAGGGCTCGCGAGGTAGACCTCGCTGTCAACATGACCCATACGGCCTACGAAGTTGCGGTTTGTGGTGGAGATAGCCTTCTCGCCTGCCGCAAGGATACCCATATGACCGCCGAGACACGGACCGCATGTGGGAGTTGAAACTACTGCGCCTGCGTCTACAAAAATGTCAAACAGACCCTCGTGCATAGCCTGCTGCCAGATTTTCTGCGTGCCCGGAATCACTATGCAGCGAACACCGCGGGCGAGCTG
Source organism: Ruminococcus sp. (assembly GCA_022510945.1). Lineage (GTDB taxonomy): Bacteria > Bacillota > Clostridia > Oscillospirales > Acutalibacteraceae > Ruminococcoides. The sequence continues at coordinate 38,031 of JAFLSK010000008.1, read as the reverse complement.
CTTACCCTTGAGCACATTTGCAGCCGCGCGCAAGTCGGAGATACGGCCGTTTGTACAGGAGCCGATAACAACCTGGTCAATCTTTACCTCTGTCTCGCCGATTTCGTCAACCGTGCGGGTGTTCTCGGGAAGGTGCGGGAAAGAAACAGTCGGTCTGAGTTCCGATAAATCTATCGTGTATTCCTCGTCATAAACCGCGTCGTCATCGGGATAGTACTCGACGGGCGTGCCCTGATAGCGGCCGTCGCAGTACTCGCGGGTGATGTCGTCAACGGGGAAGATTCCGTTCTTAGCGCCCGCCTCAATCGCCATATTTGCGATACAGAGTCTGTCATCGATGTTGAGGTGCTTAACGCCCTCGCCGACAAACTCCATAGACTTGTAGAGTGCGCCGTCAACGCCGATTTTGCCGATAATATGAAGGATAACGTCCTTACCCGAAACATAGCCCTGCGGCTCGCCGATGAGGTTGAACTTAATAGCGGACGGAACCTTGAACCACGCCTTGCCGCTTATCATACCAGCACACATATCGGTCGAGCCTACGCCCGTGGAGAACGCGCCGAGCGCGCCGTAGGTACAGGTGTGGCTGTCGGCGCCGATACACAGGCAACCGGGACCCACGATACCCATCTCGGGAAGGAGCGCGTGCTCGATTCCCATACCGCCTACGTCGCGGTAATTTGTGATATCGTACTTGTCGGCAAAGTCGCGCACCTGCTTAACCTGAGTTGCCGCCTTGATATCCTTATTCGGTGTGAAGTGATCCATAATCATCGCGATTTTCGTGTTGTCGAACACTGAGGTCGCGCCGTTTTCCTCGAATACATTGATTGCAACGGGCGTTGTGACGTCGTTGCCGAGAACTAAGTCCAGCTTAGCCTCGATGAGCTGTCCTGCCTTTACTTCGGGCAGACCCGCGTGAGCGGCGAGGATTTTCTGTGACATAGTCATTCCCATAAAAAACACTCCTTTAGGGTTTTAATAATCTTTTCAAGCTAATTATTGCATATTATATTGCCAAAAGATTGTAAAGTATGTTACAATTAAGCAATAAAAAGCGTGCAAGCACACTTTTTCACTCATCGCTCGTTCTGCGAAGCAGAAGCTGAGCGGATAATACAAAACAGCGGAAGTGAGTACAATGGAAAACAAATTGCATATTCACAGGGAAATCCAGCGGATTTTCGAGAGCGAGCCGGCTACGAAAAAACTGACAAAGGGCGATATAATTTACTATCAGGGCGACAAGGCGGAAAGCTTTTACTACCTCAAAAAGGGCAGAGTGAGGGTGTATATGACCTCCCCCGACGGGGTTGAAAAAACGCTCTCGACCGCGACCCAAGGCGAGATTCTCGGCGAGGCGGCGTTCTTCGACAAAATGCCGCGCGTAAGCTCGGCGAGCGCGCTGACGAGCACCGAGCTCGTCGCAATAAACGAGCCAAAGCTCGTCACGCTCATAAAGGAAAGCCCTCAGCTTGCGCTTGAGCTGCTCGAAATTCAGGCTACGAGAATACGCCAGCTGTCCACGCAGATTGACGCGATGACCTTCCTGCAGGCGGACGGACGAATCGCGCAGCTTTTGCTACAGAGCGCGCACACCGAGGACGGAAAGCAGACCGTAAGCCTCACCCACGAGGAAATCGCGAGCACGGTCGGGGTGTCGAGGGTGACGGTGAGCAATATCCTAAACGACTTTGCAAAAAACGGCTACGTTAAAACGAAGTACAGAAAGGTCGTTGTCTTGAATACGAACGCATTGGAAGAAATTGCGGGAGTTTAAGTCAATTTGCAATTCGTAATAATTATCGTTTAAACAAAATGTGCAAATATTAGATTGAAAATAATAAAACCGTATGATAGAATAACCTTGCGGTATAATTCAAAAGGAATGATAAAAAATGGAAATAACCAAATTCAACGATTATGAAAGCGTAGAAAACGCAATAGAAAAAAACGAACCGCTAATGGCGGTGATTTCCTTTGACGGCTCTAAGGCGTATGTAAGTCATCTTGATGACGGCGTTGAACATCATATTCTGCTGCGCAAAGTGGGATACAGCGGAACGGAAATTGATGAATTTTTCCGAATTATCTTTGACAAGGAAGGTGCGGACTGGACTTTTATTTGTCCGCCTACTTACAAAAATATTCCTTATAAATCGCACAGAATTAAAGAGTTTTACAAGGACGGTATAAGAACCATATCCGACTTCCTCGCAGAAATGGGTTATTATTGTGATATAAAAATACCCAAACGATATAAGCGACATTTTGATATTATGATAGACGAGTAGACTGCTCGCAATTCGCAATTAATTTCACACAAAAACAGGCAAGCATAACTGAAAAGTTGTGCTTGCTTTTGTATTTAATATAATTAGTGATTGAAAATAATAAAACAATATGGTAGAATAGCCTTGCAGCATAACTGAATACGTTTGTTTAAAACAGGTGTATGTTTTTACCCTATTTCGGTAAAAACGTATGCTCTGTTATCTTACACTTGTTTTATAAACGTATTTGTAAGTTGTGCTGCAACAATAGGAGTATGCGTTTTTCGTGCGTGGCTCCTCGGAGTTGCGCACTTTTTATTTATCGGGGAAAATTATGAAACCAATTATCAAATATATTGCAGTTGCTACAATCTGTTTTGCGTTGTGCGTTGCTATAATAGTCGCGTGTTACTACTATTCAGATACAACCCAAAGCTACTTTGAACCAAGTAACAACAGCACTCATATTACCGAAGCCGTAAGAATCGCTTCCCCAACCAAGTCTAAACCTAGGAAAAAAACAAAGAAAAAGAACAACAACTCAAAAATATCGCAGAGCATAACCTACATTCTCAACACAAATACGCGCCGATTTCATTATAGTGACTGTCGCTATGTCGACACCATTGCCGACCATAATTTACAAATCTCTACAAGCAGTCGCGACCTGCTCGCCGAGATTGGATACATTCCCTGCAAAATATGTAAGCCATAAAAAAGCCGTTTGGTACGAAAATACCAAACGGCTTAGTACTATATTCTGTTAATTACTTCTTGCCTCTGTAGTTAACGTGCCAGAGATCCTTAGCGTACTCGATGATAGCGCGGTCGGAGCTGAACTTGCCTGCGTTAGCAACGTTAGCAAGGCACTTCTTACCGAATGCTACTCTGTCGGAGTAATCAGCGTTCGCCTGAACCTTAGCGTCAACATAGGACATAAGGTCGTAAAGAACGAAGTAGTGGTCAGCAGCGTGCCAGGAAGCGCCGTCGAGGAGAGCCTTATGGAGCTCTGCGAAGCTGCCCTCGCCCTGAGCGTTGCCGTCGGAAACAGTACCGTCGATGAGAGTGTCGATAACCTCTCTGATTTCAGCGTTCTCGTTGTAGATAGCGCGTGAGCTGTAGCTGTCCTTAATAGCCTCAACCTCTTCAACTCTTGCACCGAAGATGTACTCGTTCTCAACGCCTGCCTGCTCGGCAATCTCGATGTTAGCGCCGTCCCAGGTACCGAGAGTAACAGCACCGTTAATCATAAACTTCATATTACCCGTACCTGAAGCCTCTGTACCTGCGAGAGAAGTCTGTTCGGAGATATCAGCAGCGGTAACAAGCCTCTCAGCGTAGCTTACGTTGTAGTTAGAGCAGTAAACAACCTGAAGCTTGTCCTTGGTGTCGGGGTCGTTGTTAACGAGCTTAGCAATCTCGTTGATATACTTGATGATAGCCTTTGCGCGAGCATAGCCCGGAGCAGCCTTTGCGCCGAAAATGAAGCAGGTCGGGTTCCAGTTCTTGAGCTCGCCCTTCTTGAGTCTCTTGTAGATGAGCATAATCGAGAAAGCGTTGATGAGCTGTCTCTTGTACTCGTGCAGACGCTTAACCTGAACGTCAAAAATCATATTCGGGTCAACGTCCACGCCGTCCATCTTCTTGATATAAGCCGAAAGCTCTTTCTTCTTCTTAGCCTTAATCTTGTTGAACGCCTTAACTGTGTCGTCGTCCATCATCTTGTTGAGCTTAGAAAGCTTGCTGAGGTCCTTGAGCCAGCCGTTACCTACACGCTCGGTGATGAACTCGGAGAGCTCGGGGTTACAAAGACCGAGCCAACGTCTCTGAGTAATACCGTTTGTCTTGTTCTGGAAGCGGTCGGGATATACCTCGTACCAATCCTTGAGCACGTCAGCCTTGAGGATTTCGGTGTGAATCTGAGCAACGCCGTTTACATATGTGGAAACGTAGGTTGCGAGACGAGCCATATGAACAGTGTTGTTGTCAACAATGCGCATACGAGCCTTCTTATCCTCGCTGATGCCCATAGCTGTGAGCTCCTCCTGAAGCTTGTTAGCGATAAGGCAGATGATGTGGTAAATCTCGGGAACAACGTCCATCATAAGGTCAGCGTGCCACTTCTCGAGCGCCTCGCCGAGTACGGTGTGGTTGGTGTAAGAGCAGGTCTTACGAGCAATCTCGAATGACTCGTCAAAGCCGAGACCGTCAAGCATAAGAAGTCTTACAAGCTCAGGGATAGCTGATACGGGGTGAGTATCGTTGAGCTGGAAAGCGTAGTCCTCGGAGAAATGGCTGTAGTCGTTGCCGTACTTCTCCTTGTAGTTACGCATAATATCCTGAAGGGAAGCGGAGCAGAAGAAATACTGCTGCTTAAGTCTTAAAACCTTACCCTCGTAGGAGTTGTCGTTCGGATAGAGAACGCGTGAGATGTTCTCAGCGTCATTTTTAGCCTTTACAGCGCTGTCGTAGTGGCTGTTGTTGAACTCGGTGAAGTCGAAGTCCTCCACAGCCTCAGCCTGCCAGAGGCGGAGTGTGTTGATATTCTTTGTGCCATAGCCGATAACAGCCATATCGTAGGGAACAGCCTTTACTGTCTGACCCTTGAAGTCTACTGTTACAGCCTGATCCTCGCGGCGGATGCACCACGGATCCTCAAACTTCTGCCAATCGTCGGCCTTCTCAACCTGATAGCCGTTCTCGATGAGCTGCTTGAAGAGGCCGTACTTGTAGCGAATGCCGTAGCCGTCGAGCGGAACCTCCTGAGTAGCTGCTGAGTCGAGGTAGCAAGCAGCGAGTCTGCCGAGGCCGCCGTTACCGAGAGCAGCGTCGTCGATTTCCTCGAAAACGTTGATGTCGATGCCCTTCTTCTTGAGCATAGCCTTTGTCTCGTCGAGAATACCGAGGCAGTAGAGGTTATTATACATCATACGACCCATAAGGAACTCCGCGGAGAAGTAGTAAGCTCTTCTGCCGGAAGCGTGCTTTTTCTTGCTCTTTGCCCAGTTATCAGCGATTTCGGTCTGAACAACCTTACCGAGCGCGTTGTGGAGCTGCGCGGGAGTAAGGTTTTCAGGCTTCTCGCAGTAGAGGGCCTGTGAAGTAAGCTTAAGTTCGTCCATTAAATTACCCATAATTTAATCCTCCAGTCGTCCGTATGTATCGGACATCCATAAAAGTTTTTGTGCAAGCTCCTCGGTGCAGGCGTCGGCGTCGATTCGCCATACCCAGTTACCGCCGAGGGTCGAGGGTATGTTCATACGAGCCTCTGTGCCGAGACCGAGAATATCCTGCATTTGGATTACTGCATAATTTGCCTTGCTGGCATAAGCTGTGCGTATAAGTCCCCAGTTAAACGGCTCGTCCTCGGCGATACCGCAGTACTCCTTAGCGTACGCGATGTCCTCGGGCTTCGCCTCAGCGTACCAGCCCATAAGGGTGTCGTTGTCGTGGGTACCTGTGTATACAACACAGTTTTCGGTGTAGTTGTGGGGAAGGTAGTCGTTTTCCTCCTCGCTGTCGAAGGCGAACTCGAGTATCTTCATTCCCGGATAGCCGCTGTCCTTGAGCAGCTGATAAACGCCCGGAGAAAGGTCGCCTAAATCCTCGGCAACGATTGTAATATCGCCGAGAGCCTCCTTCATCTTGTTGAAGAAGTCCATACCCGGACCGTCCATCCACTCGCCGTTCATCGCGTTCTCGGCAGGGAACGGGATTGCGTAGTAGTCGTTGAACGCGCGGAAGTGGTCGATTCTCGTAATATCATAAAGGTTAGCGGCAGCCGCAATGCGGTTGAACCACCAAGCGTAGTCTGTTTCCTTAAGATAGTTCCAGTCGTAGAGCGGATTGCCCCAAAGCTGACCCGTTTCGGAGAAGTAATCGGGCGGGCAGCCTGCAACACACACGGGAGCGTTGTTTTCGTCGAGCCAGAACACGTCGGGATTAGCCCATGTGTCGGCGCTGTCCATAGCAACGTAGATAGGCATATCGCCTAAAATCTGAATACCAAGGTCGTTTACATACTCGCGGAAGTCGTACCACTGCTCGTAGAACTTAAACTGAACCCATTTCCAGAAGTCAATATCATCAGCTAACTTCTTCGTGTACTTTTTGATAGCCGCGGGCTTGCGCATCTTGATAGCCTCGTCGGGCCACTCATTCCACGCCTTCATATCGAAGCTCTTCTTAACAGCCATATAAAGAGCGTAGTCCTCGAGCCAGTGCGCGTTGTCGGACTTGAACTCTTCGAAAACGTCGAGCTCATAATCCTCGATATAGGTCTCGTATGCCTTTCTTAAAACAACGAAACGGTTGTTGTAGATTTTCTCGTAATCTACCTCGTTCGGGTTATCACCCCAGTCGATAGCGTCGAGCTGCTCTTTGGAGATAAGCTCCTCCTCAACGAGAGTGTCGAGGTCTATCATATAAGGGTTTCCTGCATAGGTAGAGAAGGACTGGTACGGCGAATCGCCGTAGCTGGTCGGTCCTGCGGGCAGAATCTGCCATATCTTCTGGCCTGCCGCGGAAAGAAAATCTGCAAACTCACGAGCTTCCTTACCGATTGTACCGATTCCGTACGGCGTCGGCAGAGAAGTAATCGGCATCAGTATGCCTGCCACTCGTGCCATAAAATCAACTCCCCTCAAAGTATTAAATTAGTTCTTATCGGGAACATTACACTCGTTCCCATAGTATCGGTCTCATTCTAACATAGAAATCAAAAAATGGCAATAGTTTTTTCACTATTAAGGTATTTGTTTTATGAGCAGCCACAGTGCGATATCGCTCGCGATTTTGCGGATATTCTCGCGAGTCGGCGGCTGTGCGTCGCCTAAAAGCGTCCTTACAACCGCGGTTTCGCTTTCACAGCTTACGGAGATGTAGACGAGCCCCACGGGCTTTTCGGGTGTGCCCCCCGTCGGCCCTGCGATTCCCGTGGTGGAAACGCCGAAGTCCGCCTGTGCAAGCGCTCGAACGCCTGCGGACATCTGCTCTGCGGTTTCGGGTGATACCGCGCCGACGGTAGCGAGCGTATCCTCGCTCACCCCGAGCAGCTTATGTTTAATAAAATTAGCGTAAGAGCACACTCCGCAGTCGAACACACCGCTCGAGCCGCTCACTTCCGTAATGCGCTTGCTTATAAGTCCGCCTGTACAGCTTTCGGCTGTGGCGACCTTTTTGCCGCTTTTTAACAGCTTTTCCACGGCGAGCCGCTGGAGCTCGTTCGGGTCAATTTTATCTTTCTTTAATATATCAGCAAATTCGCTTGCGGTAATCGTGCGCATAAAATCACCTCGTCTTTATTCTAACATATATTGTATTTATATTGCAATCCGTGTCAGTTTTTGATAAAATTATATTAATTAACGACTGAGGGAAAAATATGGCTTGGTTTTTTATTGATGACGAAATACAAAAGGATAAATACACTCTTGACGGCGAGAACGCGCGCCACGTCTCGAAGAGTCTGCGTATGAAAATCGGCGAACAGCTCACTCTGGTTACGCCTTCGCAAAAGCAACTGACCTGCACGATAAGCGGCATAAGCGGCGAGACGGTCGACGTAGACGTAATCGAGCGCAAGCAGTGCGAAAACGAGCCCGACGTCGAAATCACGCTCTATCAGGCGCTGCCGAAGGGCGACAAGTTCGAGTACATAATCCAGAAATGTGTGGAGCTCGGCATTACAAAAATTGTGCCCGTGCTCTCGGCGAGGTGTATCTCGCGACCCGACGGCAAGGCTCTCGCAAAAAAGCAAGTCCGCTGGCAAAAAATCGCCCGCGAGGCGGCGCAGCAGTCGCGGCGCGGAATTATCCCCGAGGTTTCAGAGTGCGTAACCTTTAAACAAGCTGTTCAGCAAAGCCGCGAAAATGCGCTGAACATCATTTTCTACGAGCTCGGCGGCGAGAGCGTTGGAAAGCTGCTCGAAAAAGGAGCAAAAACAATCGGTATATTCATCGGCAGCGAGGGCGGATTCGAACAGAGCGAGGTTGACCTTGTACTCGAAAGCGGCGGTTCAGCGGCTACGCTCGGCAGACGTATCCTGCGCGCAGAAACAGCGCCTCTCGCGGCACTTTCAATATTAATGTACGCAACGGGAAATTTTGATACAGACGTTAAAACAGTAAAGGAGTTCCGCAATGATTGGAATAATATGCGCGATGGCGGTTGAGGTCAAGGGCCTCAAGTCGCTTATGGAAAATAAACAGGACGTAAAGTATTCAAATATGACCTTCACCAGGGGCACGCTCGGAAAAAGCGAGATAGTCGCGGTCGAGTGCGGCGTCGGCAAGGTGAACGCGGCGATGTGCGCTCAGGTGATGATAGACAAGTTCAGCCCCGATGCCATAATAAACAGCGGCGTTGCGGGCGCACTGTCGGACGAGGTCACGCTGTGCGATATGGTGGTGGGTACAGAAGTGCTTGAGCACGATATGAACATCTCCGCACTCGGCGACCCTGTAGGTCAAATCACCTTCCCCGACGAAAACCGCACCTATTTCCCGTGCGATACGGATATTGTCGAAAAGCTTTACTCAATCTGCGAAAAGTCGGGCGGCTCAAACGTATTCAAGGGACGAATCGCGTCCGGCGATATTTTCGTGTCGCGCAGGAGCAAGCGCGAGATTATCAACCGCCGCTTCGACGCACTCGCGTGCGAAATGGAGGGCGGCGCTATCGGCCACGTCTGCTTTCGGAACAACGTTCCGTTCTGCGTTTTCCGCACAATTTCCGACGACCTCACCAACAACAAGGGTATGGATTTCAAGGAATTCTGCGGCGTTGCAAGCGAAAAATCAATTAATGTAATTTCCGAATTCATCAGAAGTCTGTGATTTGCCCGACTGCCTGTATTGACAACGATTTTACTTTTTAGTATAATAAAGCGGATAGGCTTAAATTGCTTAAAGAATGTATTTTATATAGAATGGAGTAATTAAAGATGCAGCTAACAGGTGCAGAAATCATATGCGAATGTCTTATTGAGCAGGGTGTTGACACCGTTTTCGGTTATCCGGGCGGCGCGGCTCTGAATACATATGATGCACTTTATAAATACAGCGACAAAATAAACCATATCCTCACCGCTCACGAGCAGGGCGCTGCTCACGCGGCAGACGGCTATGCCCGCGCAACGGGCAAGGTAGGCGTATGTATCACGACCTCGGGTCCCGGAGCGACAAACACCGTCACGGGTATCGCGACCGCGAACATCGACAGTATCCCGATGGTAATCATCACCGGTAACGTTAACGTCGATTTACTCGGCAGGGACAGCTTTCAGGAGGTTAACATCGTAGATATCGTAAAACCGATTACGAAGGGCAGCTACCTCGTCAAGAAGATTGAGGACCTCGCTCCCGCAATCCGCACGGCGTTTACCCTCGCTATGGACGGCAGAAAGGGACCAGTCCTCATCGACGTTCCCAAGGATATCACCGCTCAGATGACCGAGTTCCGCGCTCAGCCCCCGCTTGAAAGACACAGCGTAAAGGTAAAAGACGAACAGCGCGTCGCAAAGGCGGTTGAGCTGATTAACAACGCGAAGTTCCCGATGATTTACGCGGGCGGCGGCGTTATCAGCGCGAACGCGTCCGATAAGCTCATCGAATTTGCTGAGAAAATCGACGCTCCCGTATGCTGCTCGCTGATGGGACTCGGCTGTATTCCCGCGAGCCACAGGCTCAATATGGGCAACCTCGGTATGCACGGCGGCTACGAAACAGGTATGGCGACCGACAAGTGCGACCTCATCATCGCGTGCGGCGCGCGTTTCTCCGACCGAGTTGCGGGCGACCCGAACAAGTTCGGCGCACAGGCGGACATCATTCACATTGACATTGACGAAAATGAAATAGACAAAAACGTTAAGACCAGCAACCACATCATCGGCGATATGGCAGATGTGCTCGACGTTCTCAACGAGCGCGTAAGCAGACAGAACCACTCCGACTGGCTGTTCCAGCTCGAACTCTGGAAGAACGAGAAGAAGGTCGAAAAGGACAACCACGCGGGCTATGTTGCTCCGCAGGATATCCTCAACGCGCTCAACGAGTTAAAGAAGGACGACGACATCATCGCGACCGACGTAGGTCAGCATCAGATGTGGGTTGCTCAGTACGCAAATATCGAACAGCCCCGCAAGCTGCTCACCTCGGGCGGTATGGGCACTATGGGATTCGGTATGGGCGCGGCTATCGGTGCGCAGTGCAGCAGCCCGAACAAACGCGTGTTCCTCGTGACGGGCGACGGCAGCTTCCATATGAACCTCAACGAGCTCGTAACGCTCAAGTCATACAACCTGCCCGTAGTGGTGCTCGTTATGAACAACCGCGTACTCGGAATGGTGCGCCAGTGGCAGAAGCTTTTCTACGAGAACCGCTTCTCCCAGACCGACCCGAACCGCGCGACCAACTTCGTAAAGCTTGCGAATGCGTTCGGAATTGATGGTATGAGGATTGAGAGAACAGAGGACATTAAAAACGTTCTCTATCAGGCGATAAACCTCAACGCTCCTGTCGTTATTGATTGCAGGATAAGCCCCGACACGAACGTCCTCCCGATGATTCCGCCGGGAAAAACCGTAAACGAAATTGTAACTGAAATGTAAAGCAAAACCCTCGACAAACGTCGAGGGTTTTAGTTTTGAATTTTGTAAGAAATTTTATTTACCGAATACAGAATAGAATCTGCTGAATATGGTGTTGACATCCGCCGTCCTCGTGCTGCTAAGGATAATGATGTTTATGTCCTTTTGCTTATCGCAATATATTAACGAGCGGTAGGATGTGATTGCTCCGGTGTGACCGAAGCCGTTTTCAAAAATCATCAGTCCGTATCCATACTGCATAACGTCGTCTATCTCGGAGTAGCTTTGGGTCATTTTTTTGATAGACTCTTTCGAAATCAACGTGCTATCGCCTACGGGATTAAACCATATATCGCGCAGAGCATTGAGCCATATGTTCAGGTCGTTTGCGGTTGAAATTATGTCGCCTGCACCGAAGTTTGCACCGCGATACGCGAAAAATTCGGTGCCGTCATCTCCGCCGTGAGGCTGAGCGAATCTATCGGACGAAAAGTCATATAACGACGTAAAGGTGGAGTCCTTCATCCCGACCTTATCGAAGATATTCTTCTTTACAAACTCCTCGTAGTCCGTGCCGCTGACCTGCTCGACAATTTCCGCGAGCAGCATATAATTGCTGTTCGAGTAGCTGAACTCCTCGCCGGGTTCGAAGTCGAGCGGTTTTTCAAAAAACCACTCTTCAATCGCCGTGCGGTTTTCCTTAGACGTGGCATTTTCACTGATATCATAGTCAATAGTGTCCGAGTCTACAGGATAGCTGTTGCCATCGCTGTCCGTTTTGGTCGTGTACTCAGGTATTCCCGAGCGCATTGTGAGCAGATTTTCGATAGTAACTTTGCCCGCGTACTTGTAATCGGGGAAATACTTGTCGATAGTATCATTTACGGAGAGCTTTCCCTGCTCCTGTAGGAGCATTATCGAAGTAGCGGCGAATTGCTTGGAAACCGAGGCGATACAAAACTGCGTATCAGCGGTGATTTCTGTTTCTTTCTCCTTATCAGCCGTGCCGAAGCTTTTGTCGTATAGCACATTGTCTCCGTCTGTTACATACACCTCGCCCTTAAATCCCAGAGCCGAGAGCATTTTGTCTATAGCCTCTGACTTATCCTCGGTCTCGCTGACCGACTCCGTCTCGGGCGCGGTTTTTTCAGGCGCCGAGCAGCCTGGAAGCATTGCCGCGCACATAGCTACAGCAAGTAAAAATACAATTAATTTTTTCATATTATACGTCCTTAAAAATTGCGAATAAGCTGAATTACCTTGCCGAGCAGGATAACCTCGTCCACGATAATGGGCTCGAAGTCGTCGTTCTCGGGCTGGAGACGAAAGTGTCCGTCCTCTTTATAGAAACGCTTTACGGTTGCGCTGTCGTCAACGAGAGCGACAACAATCTCGCCGTTGCGCGCAACGGGAGTGCGCTCGACGATAAGTACATCGTCGGGGAGAATTCCCGCGTTCACCATACTGAATCCCTGCACACGCAGAGCGAAAAGCTCCTTGCCGCGGCTCACTTCTTTGTCGACAGGCACATAGCACTCGATGTCCTCGATAGCGACAATCGGGTTGCCCGCGGCAACCTTACCGAGCAGCGGAACGCCCGTGACCTTGACCTCGCCGACAACGCGTATGCAACGGTTAAGCCCCGCGTCGCGCTCGATAAGTCCGTGCTCCTCAAGCGCCTTGAGGTAGAGGTGAGCGGTCGAAGTAGATTTGAGGTTGCACGCCGAGCAAATCTCGCGAACGGACGGAATCCTGCCCTCCTGCGAGCATTCGACAACGAAATTATAAACTGCCATTTGTTTATCATTTAAAGACTTCATATGAACTCCTCCTTGTTGTCAACAATTCTGTTATATTTATATTAACACATATGTTCACAAATTGCAAACGTTTGTTTAACTTTTTTGAAAATTTACAAAACGTTTTTTATGTTCATTTTATTACGCAAAATTTCAGCCGGAGTTCAGGCAAATTTCACACAGTTTTCATATTAAAGTTGTTTAATATTATTGCGATAAGAAACCAAGCACCAATAGGTTTCTATTGCTATATACCGAAGCAGAACCGCTAACTGCCGAGGTATGTTCTACCCTCCTTTGGTAGGTCGACTCCGAGACCTACCGCTTGTACCCCTCATTTTCTTTTGAACAAGAAGAGCGTGCTTTGCACGCTCTTCTTCTCTCATCGCTCGTTCTGCGAAGCAGAAACTGTGCGGAGACCACAAATAAAACGCCGAGTCTTGTGCAAGACCCGGCGTTTTCGGTTATTGAGACTTTAAAACGAAAAAGATAAAACTTTATCAACTGAACCCGAGTAGACCTTCCACTCCTCACGCTTGGTTTCGAGCTGTCCGAGCCCTTTTCGGGTGAGGTGGTAGTATTTGCGCTTGCGGCCTTCGAACTCGTCCCAATATGATTCGAGAAATCCCTCTTTCTCGAGCGCGTGCAGAATCGGGTACAGAGTGCCCTCCTTGAGCTCAAACACATTCTCGCTGCGCACCTCAAGCTCCTTGATGATTTTGTAGCCGTAGAGGTCCTGCCCCTTGAGCACGCTCATAACAAGCAGTGATGTACTGCCCTTGATTAATTCCTTACTGATTTTCATATTAGTCACACTCCTGCATTTTATATCGTTTATTGTGTTTACTTCGACAGCCTGCTCGTATCAATCGGAGACATAATCTATGTACTCGTCTTTGGCGGAGTTGTTAGTCATAAGATTATTTTCGTCGAAATAAATATATATCATCTTGCGCTCCTCGTTGTAGTCGTCGCTTTCGGGGTCGCGAAGAAAAATAAACTGCTTGAATCCTTCTGAAACATACACCACGGTGGCATAGTTCTGCATACCACTATCCAAAAACTCCTCGAGCGTAGTCGGATATAATGACCTCCTACTGTCACAGAACTCTTCAAAGTCCTCCGTTTTAACATAGAGGTATTTATTGAGAGGAGATGGGATTCCGGGTGTCGTCGTCGCATACATTATAGCGAAAGAGTTGTTGCTACCTAGGTCATAGTTTAATTCAATGAAATTATTATCCTTGCAGTAGCCAAATAGTGCGCTGTCGTCTGAGTCTTTTCCGTAATAATAAGAGTGCTCTATCCTGTACTCGTCGTTCGTGAGATTGCCCATTTTAATTTTTTTCATCTCCTCGGCAATTTCGTCATAGGCCTTGCTGAAGTCGATATTCACCGCACAGTTTATCATCTGCTCGCGCACAAACTGATTTTCGGAAATTTTATAGTCGATTACAGAGTATGCCAAAGCAGTGGAAACAGAGGTTGCGACTATACACAGCGCCGTGAAAATCGCCGCTGTTCTGCCGCCGATTTTCAGCATTCGGTTGAGGTTTTTTGTGTTCTTCATACGCTCACCGCGCGCGACATTTATAAAACAAAATACCGACCATATAATAAGCAGAGCGTAAATTAATACGGTACCTACAGTAAACGCGACGGAATAGCTGTCACTTATGTAAGCATAGCCGAAGAGACTGTCGATGTATGCCGACGGGCCTTTCGTGAACAGCGTAAATATTCCGTAGAGGAACGGCTGAAAAACGCTGGTGATTACTCTTAACGGCGACTGCGCAATATAGCGAACGCTGGAAAAGCTCGCAAAAAGATGTGGGATTGAGCCTTCTAAATCTGCATAATATGACGGACCAAATTCCGTCGTATTATACGCAATCAGCAGAGATGTTATAATCTGCAAAATCAGAAACACCGCAACCGCAATCGGCACGAATTTGCTCCTGAATCGCCTTGCTAACATTAGCAAAACAACATAGGCTGAAAAAATTCCGAGCGAAAGCAAATCGAAGATTACATCGTGTACAACGTTGTAGTAAACATCGCAGTAGGCGAATTTCTGCGGACAAATCAGAAGAATCGCGCCAATTACCACAAGGATAAGCACCGTAATTATGTTAAACGGAATTTTGTACCACTTCTCGTTGTGGAGTGAGTTCAGGGAAAGTGCGGTTTCCTCGGGGTCGCCCATTTCCGCGAGCGCGTGTTTCTGTGCTTCCTCTTCATCATAACCTATCTCGCGGTAGTAGTCTATCTTTTCCTCGATATGCGACTCTAACTCGGGCAGAATCTGCGCCTTTGCACGCTTGTTTTTCAGCAGAGCGGAGACCTTGTCGAGATATTCGTTTTGCATAAATGCACCACCTTCGGTATACATAGTATATCTATGTATAGTATTATACATAGATTGCCGAGGTGTGTCAAGAGTTTTTTCATTGTTGCAAATGAAAAAACATAGGGATATTACATTTTGCGAACACAGAAATGTAATATCCCTTATTTAATGTTTTATAGAGCTAAATTGCCGCGTTGCGGCAGCGAAATAATTTTACTGCGTAAAATAGCTAAATTTTGCGATAAAACGCAAAGCTAAATTAAATTCGCTAAAAAGCTTGCGAAGCAAATTTAGCTCCGACAGGAATTTAGCGTGACGAAGTCACATTTAGCTCGCGTAGCGAATTTAGCTTTACTTGAAGTACTTAACGCCGCTCTCGAAGATGAGCTGGTCCTTAGCGAACGGAACGTTTGCGTAGAGGTTGTCGCCCTTACGCTCGGAGTGACCCATCTTGCCGAGGATTCGACCGTCTGGGCTTGTGATACCCTCGATAGCGCACACGGAGCCGTTGACGTTGTAGGCAATATCATCGCTCGGGTTGCCGCTGAGGTCGACGTACTGAGTAGCAACCTGACCGTTTTCGATAAGGCGCTTAACTGTCTCGCTGTCAGCCATAAAGCGACCCTCGCCGTGCGATACAGGAATAGCGAACACATCGCCCGCGTTCACGCCCGAGAACCACGGTGACTTAACCGAGGTAACGCGTGTGTACGCCATATGCGAGATATGTCTGCCGACTGTGTTGAACGTCAGAGTCGGGTCTGTGGGCTTAATGTCGCGGATTTCGCCGTACGGCACAAGTCCGAGTTTAATAAGAGCCTGGAAGCCGTTACAGATACCGAGCATAAGACCGTCGCGGTTCTTGAGGAGATTGTCCACAGCCTCTTTGACTTTCGGGTTACGGAAGGTAGTCGCGATGAACTTACCCGAGCCGTCCGGCTCGTCGCCGCCCGAGAAGCCGCCGGGGAACATAATCATCTGGCTGCGGTTAATAATCTCAACCATCTTGTTGATAGTATCCTCGATGTCGGAGGGCTTTAAGTTCTTCACGATAAGCAGCTCGGCGTTTGCGCCTGCTTTTTCGAATGCGCGCGCAGTGTCAACCTCGCAGTTTGTGCCCGGGAATACGGGGATAAATACTGTCGGCTTAGCTGTTTTGATTACAGGCGACGTATTATTTCTCTGCGTATAGAGTGGCGCGTTCTGCTCAATTTTCGGGCATTCCGCTTGCGTTGGGAATACCTTTTCAAGCGGAGCAGTCCACTCAGCAGTGATTTCGCTGATTTTAACCTTTTTAGCGTTGATTTCGATTTCTGCATTTTCTGTTACCTCACCGAGCAGATAGCTTGTCACGCTGCTGTCGAGCTCTGCGCCGTCCGCAAGTTCAAGGATAAGCGAGCCCGAAAGCGGAGCGAACAACTCGTCGTGAGTGAGTTCCTTCTCGAACTTAAAGCCGAAGTCGTTACCGAGGCAAGCCTTGCATACCGAGGCAGCCGCGCCGCCTTCCTTAACAACGGAAGCGGAGAGCACCTTACCCTCGTCCATAAGCGCGTAAACCGCGTTGTACATAGCCTTAAGCGCTTCCCACTCGGGCATAAGCGTTTCTTTATTTTCGGGAACGGGAACATAGATAACCTTGCTGCCCGCCTTTTTGAACTCGGAAGAAATCGTCTTGCTCGCCTTGGTCATAGCAACAGCGAAGGAAACAAGGGTCGGCGGAACGTCGATAGTCTCGAACGTACCGCTCATAGAGTCCTTACCGCCGATTGACGGGATACCGAGCTTAAGCTGAGCCTCCATTGCGCCGAGCAGAGCCGCCGCGGGCTTGCCCCAACGCTCGGGCTTGTCCATAAGTCTCTCGAAGTACTCCTGGAACGTAAGGCGCGCCTTGAGCGGATATGCGCCGATTGCGAGCAGCTTGGAGAGCGACTCAACAACCGCGTACGCCGAGCCGTGGAACGGGCTCCAGCGCGAAACGCCCGGAATAAAGCCGTAGGACATCGCCGTAGCGTCGTCCGTCTCGCCCTTAAGGAGCGGAATTTTAGCCGCCATAGCCTCCTGCGGAGTAAGCTGAGTTTTGCCGCCGAACGGCATAATTACCGTACCCGCGCCGATGCTCGCGTCAAAACGCTCGGACAGACCAATCTGCGAGCAAACCTCGAGACGAGCCATATTCTTCTTGATAGCTTCGTCTGTGTCGAGGTCACGCAGAACCTCGGGACAGGTGTTTCTGTAGCAGTTGTTCTCGTCGGGCGCGGTGATGTATGCGCTCGAAACCTGAGTTACGCCGTTTGTGTTTAAAAACTCACGCGATAAATCTACGATTGTGTTGCCTCTCCACTGCATTGTGAGACGCGGGCTCTCGGTAACAACCGCAACAGCGGTAGCCTCTAAGTTCTCGGTCTCGGAGAGGGCGATAAATCTCTCGACGTCAGACTTGTCGAGCACAACGGCCATACGCTCCTGCGACTCGGAGATAGCGAGCTCCGTGCCGTCGAGTCCCTCGTACTTCTTGGTAACCTTGTCGAGGTCAACCGTAAGTCCGTCGGCAAGCTCGCCGATAGCAACGCACACGCCGCCTGCGCCGAAGTCGTTGCAGCGCTTTATCATCTTAGCAACCTCAGGGTTGCGGAAAAGTCTCTGAATCTTTCTTTCTGTGGGCGGATTACCCTTCTGTACCTCCGCGCCGCAGGTCTCGATTGAGCTCATTGTATGAGCTTTTGAGGAGCCTGTCGCACCGCCGCAGCCGTCGCGTCCCGTGCGGCCGCCGAGGAGTACAATCACATCGTCGGGAGCGGGAACCTCGCGGATAACGTTCTCCTTCGGAGACGCGCCGATTACCGCGCCGATTTCCATACGCTTAGCAACGTAACCCTTATCGTAGAGCTCCACTACCTGACCGGTTGCGAGACCAATCTGGTTGCCGTAGGAGGAGTAGCCCTGAGCAGCACCTGTGGTAATCTTGCGGCTCGGCAGCTTGCCCTCCATAGTGTCCTTGAACGGGATAGTCGGGTCGCCCGAGCCCGTCACGCGCATAGCCTGATAGATGTATGCACGGCCTGAGAGCGGGTCACGGATTGCGCCGCCGAGACAGGTCGCCGCGCCGCCGAAGGGCTCGATTTCCGTCGGGTGGTTGTGGGTCTCGTTCTTGAACTGAACGAGCCATTTCTCTGTTTTTCCGTCGATAGTAACGGGCACCTCGATAGAGCAGGCGTTAATCTCCTCGCTCTCGTCGAGGTCGGGAATAAGTCCGCGCTTTTTAAGCGCCTTCATACCGATAAGCGCCATATCCATAAGGCTGACGTTGCGGTTAGTGTCCTTGCCGTAGACCTCGTCGCGGGTATCGTAGTACGCCTGAAGAGCGTCCTCGATAACCTTGCCGAGGGCGGATTTTTCAATCTCTACCTTGTCGAGACGTGTCAGGAAGGTGGTGTGACGGCAGTGGTCGGACCAATATGTGTCGATAACACGGAGCTCGGTGACGGTCGGGTCACGATGCTCGGTGTCACGGAAATAATCTCTCGTAAACTTGAGGTCGGAAAGCGTCATCGCAAAGCCCATCGAGCCGAAGAACTCAGCCATTTCGTCGTCGTTCCACGAGGTAAAGCCCTCGATAACCTTGACGCTTGCGGGCTGTTCAATCGGAATGTCGAGCGAGTCGGGCTTTTCAAGAGAAGCGAGACGGCTCTCGACAGGGTTGATGAGATAGTTCTGAATCTTTACAAACTCCTCGTCGGTGATGTCGCCCTTAACGGCAACCACACGCGCCGTTAAAATTTTGCAACGCTCGCCCTGAGTGAGGAGCTGAACGCACTGCTCGGCGGAGTCGGCGCGCTGGTCGTACTGACCGGGCAGATACTCCATAGCAAACACGCGGAAACCGTCCTCAACAGGCAGAGTCTCCTCGTAGATGATGTCCTGATTAGGCTCGGAGAGAATGATATTCTTCGCGCGGTCAAAGTCCTCGCGCGAAAGTCCCTCGATGTCGTAGCGATTTACGAAGCGAAGGTCTGTGATAGCGCGGATACCGAGGTTGTGGCGCAAATCCCACATTGTCTCCTTGGCAACAACGTTCATTCCCTCTCGTTTTTCAACGAAAATTCTGATTACATTAGGCATACAAATTCCCCCATTGTAAAAATACCATTTTCATTTTAACATATGGCTCGACATTTTTCAATTAAATATTGAAAATAGTTGAGTGCATAGCGCATAAATCTATTGCATTTTTTTACACAAAATTATATAATCAGTTTAGAGGTGATTGAAATGAAACGTATTACTGCTATTATGCTTTCGTTTTTGCTGATTTTGAGCAGTGCACCTGCCTTTGCGAGGTCGCACGACAGCTACAAAAACGGCGACGTGAATATGGACGGCCGTCTTTCTATTAAGGACGCGACCATTATCCAGATGTATCGCATAGAGATTTATCCGCTCTCAGCAGAGCAGCTTATCCTCGCCGACGTTGACCTGGACGGAGAGGTAGACATAAACGATGTTACAAAAATACAGAAGGTTCTCGCCGAGTTAGAGGAAATGCCGTATGAAGAGCCTACTGTTCCGACGACAGAGCCAACCGCTCCGACTACGGAAGAGCCGACGGAAGCTGCGACGGAATCAACGACTCCGACTACGGAAGAACCTACTGAAGCACCGACTGCTCCCACCACGGCAGAACCGACAGAGGCTACGACCGAATCGACTGAGCCCACCACCGCAGAGCCCACCGAGGCTCCCACTACTCAGCCGACAACTCCTGCTCCGACAACTCAGCCGCCGACTCCCGCTCCGACAACTGCACCGACCGAGGCTACGGCTCCTAATCCAGAGGTGAAAAATATGATTGATATATACTTCACAGCTCCGTCAAGCTGGTCAAGCGTTTACTTCTTCCTTTATAACTCCGAAACAGGCGACGGCCCCGCGCAGTGGCCGGGAACAAGGATTACTAAGTATACGACCAATAACTTTGGCGAGAAGGTTTACTCCTCGACCGTTGACGTAGATAAATACAACAGAATTATCTTCACTAACGGAACGCAGCAGACGGTGAATATCCCCGTCAACAAGGCAAGCTCAGGCTTCTTTATTTCCGACAGTAGAAACTCAAAGGCTATGCTCGTCGGCACTTACGCGGCTACAGGCACCGACAGCGGCAAGATTACTAAGACGAACCTGACATACTCCCCGGGTTACAATAAGAAAATCTGGATTTGGACACCCGCCGACTACTCCGCTACATCCGCCGAAAAGTACAGAACAATCTACATAATGGACGGTCAGAACCTCTTCGACGACGACCACCAGGACGGCTACGGCGGCTGGGAGGTTACCGACGCGGTTGAGTCAATGATGGCAAACGGCGGACGAGGCGTTATCATCGTCGGAATCGACAACGGCAACAACAAGCGCGACAGCGAGCTCACTCCCGATATAGGCAGTGTTGTACCGTCCTACGCGAACGAGTTTGCAAACCGCACGGGCGAAGCGTTCTCGAACTTTGTTGTGAACACAGTTATGCCGTATGTGCAGAAGAATTACAACTCCTCAACCGCAAGGGTCGACAACTTCATCGCAGGCTCGAGCTCAGGCGGACTTGAGGCGTTCTACATCGGACTTGAGCACAAGGACAAATTCGGAGGAATCGGCGCGCTGTCTCCTGCGTTCCTGCTCTTTAATTCGAGTGTATGGAACTCCTACCTCTCGAAGTACGACTTCAAATCCGCTGATATGCCGAGGCTTTACATCTACAACGGCAACGGCGACTTCGAAAACGAGCTCTACCCCGACGTTATCGCAATGCACAAGAGACTTCTCTCGCTCGGTTATAGTACCGACAAGATAAAGCTCTCTATTGAGGACGACGCCGCGCACAACGAGGCTTGGTGGAGAATTATCTTCCCCGAATTCCTGTCGTGGGGACTTCAGATTTAGTACACAAATAAACATAAACGAGGACTTCTCAGATTGAGAAGTCCTCGCTTTTATGTTGGCATTTATTTGTACTTTACACTGTCGATAGTGGGCATACCGAATCTACCTATCATATAGACAGTATCTTCAACGTACAGACAACGGTCAACAGAATCGAGGTCGGCTTTACGTTGGTCGATTTCCTTAATCTTTCCGTTTTCGACCTTGAAGTTTATCATTCCGCAATAATCCTCGTCGTAATCGCCGGAGTAGTCATACGGAATAACGAAATCATTTCTGTCTGCGTTATAGACAAGGGCTTTCGGGTTGTACTGAACCTCGGAGTAGTAGTTTGCGTAAATCTTGCTGTCGAGCACCTTGGGGTTCTTCTTGTCGGACACGTCGAACAGCGCGAGCTTAAATCCTTCCTTCACCTCAAGGTCGGCCCAGTCCTCTTCCTCGGTGTGGTAGCCGAGACCTAAGATAGTGTTGTCGTCAATCGGCACAAGCATAGTTGAAAAGCCCGTGATTTTCGCCTCGCCGAGAATTTCGGGTTTCTTGACGTTCGAAAGGTCGATAATGAACAGCGGGTCGGTCTCCTCGTAGGTAATGACGTAGGCCGTACTGCCGACGTAGCGCACCGCCTCGATGTGCTCATCCCTTGCAAAGCCCTGCACGGAACTGAGCGGCCTAAGCTTACTGCTCAGAATAAAGAGGTTGTTTTCGTCCTTGCCCTTTTTATTCTGCGAGGTGGTCGCAACGCGGAGGTTGTCGTCGTACTCGTCGAGAGAGTATTGGCTATCAATCGTGCCCTTAACCTTTGCGGAGGCTATGATCTTGATGCCGTCTGTGAGGTTGATCTTGACAATCTGTGTGTTGACGTTTACGGGATTGTACACATAGCCCATAAGTGCATCCATAGCGGCTTTTTTGTAAGTCTCCTCGTCCCACTGCTCGGCGGTGACGTACATATTATTCTCGTTGCAGTAGACGGTATCCGCCGAGCCGAGGATAGCCTTGCTCTGTGTCTCGTGGGTTGAGTCGGCGGTGTTGAGGCTGCTGACAACGAGGAAATTTTTGCTCGTCGGCTTTTCAACCGTGTAGCAGTAATCCAACGCGAGTTTTTTCGGGCTTGAGCCCCTGCCGCACTTCGGCAGCTTTGATTTCTTGCCAACTTCGTAATTGGAGACAAGATAGAGCGTATCGCCAATCATACGCGAGCTACAGTAATCGCCGCTCTGGGTAAACTCGTCGAGCAGGCGGATATTCTCAACATCGGTCACGTCGTATACAAGCGCCCTTGTGTCGGTTTTTTCGCTGTCCGTATCATAATAGTTGCTGATTACGATGAGCCTGTTATCATTAATGAAAATATCACAAACGTCGATTTCGTCATCATATGCTTTCTTTTTAGCCTCGTCGGGAGTTGCGGATTCGGCGTCCCTTGGATAGACGCTTGTCACTCTTTCGGATTTCTTGCCTTTAGCCGAGAAAATCCTGACCGCTTCATTGACGTAGTCTACGCAGTAGATATAGCGACCGTCGGTCTTGACGGTATCCGCCTCGTCAACTCCGTCGACCTGCTTGTAGGTCTCGCTGTGGCTCGACGCACTTTTCGAGGTGCTGCCGGGTGCTGCCGCAGCTGCGCTATCGTCCATTGAGCCGTAACTTATACCTGCATCCTCCGCGTAATAAAAGGTTTTGTTACGCTCGTCGATTTTGTCGAGCGTGTCTTTCAGCTCGGCGTAACTATTGAAACTTCTGACTTCTGCAAGCGCGCTGCCGCCTTTCGCTTCCGCTTTCTTTACCTCGTATACGGGCGCGGCGGGACGGAAAATATTAATCGAAAACGCCGCGAGCGCAATCAGCGCGACAGACGCCGCGAGTGCAGAGTATTTTACATATTTCTTTTTCTTAGGCTTCGGCTCGGGCACCTTTGTCTCGGATGTACTGTCGAGCACGAACTGCTCGCCGAGCGAGTCGGGAGCGTTTACTCCGCTCTCATCAAATTTGTTTTTTATAAATTCAAAATCTTTCATAGGTATCACTCCAGAAATTCTCTCATTTTCGCAAGGCTACGGTAGAGCCTTGAGCGGACTGTGGACGGTTTCATATCCGTTATTTGGGCGATTTCGCGGCTGTTGTAGCCCGAGATAACGGAAAGCAGGACGATGTCTCTGTCCTCTGCCTTAAGAAGGTCGAGAGCCTCGCTCAGCTCGGGCGCAAGCTGCTGCGACGAGCTGTCCTCACCATCAGCGAGCGTAATGATATCCTCCCGCTCCTGCTCTGTGCTGCGGCGCGACAGAATCCCGGCGCAAGTGCGGTAGAGTATTTTAAAAATCCACGCGGGGAACGCCTTCTCGCTCCTGAGGCTTTTTATGCTCTCATACGCCTTCATCACGCAGTCCGAGACCGCGTCCTGAGCGTCCGATTCGTTGCCCAATTTGAAGTAGGCGTATCGGTAGAGCCTGTCTCTATAGAGCGTGTAAAGCTGCGCGAACGCCCCGCGCTCGCCGAGCACTGCCCGTTTCACCAAAATCCTTTCGTCCATACAATTTCCATAGCCTTTCCGCCCACAAAAGGAGACCTTTACAATTCCTACAACCTTAACGTGGGCGGATAAGGCGTAATGGAAATTCTGCCATCGCTCGTTGTCGCTCGCGACAAACCGAGTGGGCAACAAATTTTCTCTCCTACGACGTCGTTCAGATACTAAACACTAATGAAAAATGAGATAAGGTTTTAGAACAGATTTTGTGTCAGACAAGTGCCATACCGCAGAAAGACTGTCGCCTTTCGATGACAGGGCGCGATGTATGGCGCAAAATATGCCTAATAGATATCCATTTTATTAGTGTTTAGTGTCATATGATAAGTGCATAAAATGAGGTAAAGTGTTGCAATAAAAATGAAATTTTTAGAAAAAATCGGCTGTCGCTTGCACGACAGCCGTAAAATTATTTGATTTTTCTCGCCTCGATATAAAACCGCTTGTCGTGCGCGTGTCCCATAGAGAACGTTTTTCTCGGAAGCGAGCCGTCCGCCTCAATCGCGGGGAAAAGCTCCGACTTCGCCATACCGTCGAAGATAAATCCAAGCGTGTTCTCCTTCTTACAAAGAGACGCCACAACGTCCGCGCCGTGGATATAGTCGACAACCATATCGGGATGAGTCTCGGCGTAGATGTCGATGAAGTTCTGCAGCGTGCCGATAGGCAGCTTTGCAGTGGCGTTTACGTTGATACCGCCGTGCCCTTTCGCGGTCATAAAGTTGAATCGCTGGAGCACGCTTGTGCCGTTTTTCTCGGTGTAGTCGATAAAGCTGTTTATAAAATCCTTCTCGTCAACGTTAAAGAGAACGCGGTAAATCGGCTCGAACGCGATACTTTCGTCGTGGATATTCACGATTTCGACGAGCGCATAGCGGGCGGCAGGGTCTTTCGAGAGGTTGTAGCACTCCTTCGCGGTCGCGAGAGAGTGGTTGCCGTCGCCGACAGCAAAGAGCATCTTGTCATCCTTGCCCTCAATCAGCGCGGCAAGAGCGTTCTGCACCGCCTCGATATTCTTCTGGTCTAAAAACCATCCCTTTATTCCGCCGCCGTTCTTCATAAGCTCGAAGTTATATGCGGGAGTGTAGTCGTACTTTTTATTCTTAAGCGGCTCGATAACGGTGCGCTCGGGGTCGTCGATGAGCAGAAGTATATGCGGCATCTCGAGAGGCGCGTTCTTTCGAATCTGCACACGCGGCGGAAGTCGGTCGATAACGGTCGCCTCGGTCGCGCGGATAAGCGAGGTGCTGCCCTGAGTGTAGTCGTACTGCTCGAGGTCAATAAGGCCTACAACTCCGCGGCGGATAGTGTGGTTGGAGCGTCTCTCAACGTATACCATCGAGCCCTTGTGCTCCTCAAAAACGCCGCTGTCGAGGTATCCCTGCATAGTCGCGTTGATTCGGTTTATGCGCTCGGTGTTGTCCTTCTTGAGGTACACCTCGGGCAGGATAATGCGCAGTGCGGACGGCGTATCGCCGACAGTTTTCTCAACATCCTCCCAGTATTCGGGCTCGGAGGTGTACTGGTCGCAGGCAACGACCGCCCATTTTTCAAAATCAGACTTCGGCAGAAGAATATCCGCCGGATAAAAATACTTCATATGATTACCCCTGAAATCTTTAAATTCTCTTAATATAATATCACTTTTTGAAGAATTTGACAATATTTGTCGCAAAAAAAGACTGCCCTTTCGGACAGTCTTTGCATTATTTGTTTATCAGAAAAGTCCTGCGCCGTTGTTTACCGCAAGGAACGCAGTCGCAAACACGAGGGATACAATCGTCATAAGCTTAATGAGGATATTGATTGACGGTCCCGAGGTGTCCTTGAACGGGTCGCCGACCGTGTCGCCGACTACCGCAGCCTTGTGAGCGTCACTGCCCTTGCCGTCGGTGGATGTCTCTATGTACTTCTTCGCGTTGTCCCACGCGCCGCCGCTGTTCGCCATAAAGATAGCAAGCATAACGCCCGTGATAAGCGAACCTGCGAGCAGACCGCCGAGCGACTCAACGCCGAGTACAAAGCCTACAATCAGCGGAGCAACAACCGCCATAACGCCGGGGAGAATCATCTCTCTGAGCGCGGCGTTGGTGGAAATTGAAACGCACTTTGAATAATCGGGCTCATCCTTGCCCTCTAAGATACCTGGCTTCTCTCTGAACTGACGGCGAACCTCGTCAATCATTTTGTTAGCCGCCTTACCCACACTGTCCATAGTGAGAGCCGAGAACAGGAACGGGAGCATACCGCCGATAAACAGACCGACAACGACCTTGGGGTCGAGGATTGACATACCGCCGTCCGCAATGCCCGCAACCTGAGCAAAGGACGCAAAGAGCGCGAGCGCTGTGAGCGCTGCCGAGCCGATTGCAAAGCCCTTGCCGATAGCGGCGGTCGTGTTGCCGACGCTGTCAAGCTTGTCGGTGATTTCGCGTACGGACGGGTCGAGCTCGCTCATCTCGGCGATACCGCCCGCGTTATCCGCGATAGGACCATACGCGTCGACCGCGATTGTCATACCTGTCGTCGAAAGCATACCGACAGCCGCGAGCGCAATGCCGTAGAGGCCTGCGCCGTCCTGAGCCATAACGAAGTATGCGACGAGGATACCGATTATGATGAATATAACAGGGACAGCGGTGGACTTCATACCAACGCTGAGACCCGTGATGATGTTTGTAGCCGAACCTGTTTTTGAACTCTCCGCAATGCTCTTTACGGAGCGGTATTTATCCGCCGTGTACATCTCGGTAAGCTTACCGATAGCCGTACCGACAACGAGTCCCGCCAGCACGCACCAGAAAGGATTCATACTGCCGAACATAAACCAGCTGAGCACACCGCCGCCGATTATAACGAGAGCGGTGGAGAGATATTCTCCCGTGTTGAGCGCCTTCTGCGGGTCGGAGCCGTCCTTGCCGCGCACGAAGAACACCGAGATAACCGCACCGATAATACCCACGGCGCAGAGTAAAAGCGGGAACAGCGCCGCTGTTGCGGCTGTCGCCAACTTCGCGCCGGTGAATGACGCGAACGCAAGCGTAATCGCGGAAACAACAGAGCCCACATAGCTTTCAAAAAGGTCCGCGCCCATACCCGCAACGTCGCCTACGTTATCGCCGACGTTGTCTGCGATTGTAGCGGGGTTACGAGGGTCGTCCTCGGGGATACCTGCCTCAACCTTGCCGACGAGGTCTGCGCCTACGTCAGCCGCCTTGGTGTAGATACCGCCGCCCACGCGCGCAAACAGTGCGATTGAGGACGCGCCGAGGCTAAAGCCCGTGAAGATATTGAGGACTTCGCTGTTTGAAGCGAGATCGAAAAGATTATTTATAATAAGGAAGATAATTCCGAGACCGACAACGCCGAGACCTACAACAGAAAGTCCCATAACCGCGCCGCCGCGGAACGCAATCTTGAGCGCCTTGTTCATACCGTTCTGTCTCGCGGCGTTAGCGGTGCGCACGTTAGCCATTGTGGCAACGGTCATACCGAAATAGCCCGCTAAGGTCGAGAACAGTGCGCCGAGGATAAAGCAGCCCGCGGTGCCCCAGTCGATTACAAAACCGATAGCAACAAACAGTACTGCCGCAAAAATTATCAAAATCTTGTACTCGGAGAAAAGAAACGCTCTTGCGCCGCTCGAAATCGCACGGGAAATTTTCTTCATTCCATCTGTGCCCACGTCCTGTTTGCGGATAAACAGCGCGAAATAAATCGCGAAGAAGAGCGCTACTACGCCCGCAGCAACGGGAACGAGTAACTCATAATTTGACATCCAACCACTCCATTTTTCTTTTTTAGCATTATTTGCTTTAGCGGTAAATTTGATTATACCACCCGCGACATAAAAAGTCAAATAATTCCACAACGGGCAGTTTAATACTTCACAAAACACAAAAGCGCCCCGCAGAGCGCTTTGGCTGATTTTGAAGTGTAATTAATCATAACTCTCAAGCAGAACCCGATTAACTTTTGCATTTACCTTGCTGTATATTTTCCTGCCGAGGGGGGTAAGACTCTCCCCTCCAACGGTACAGGTAAGAACGTTTACGATTTCCTCCGTATCGGGGTTTATACACGAATATACGCGGTGAATGTTGAGTCCGGAACGTACATAGAGTTTTTTGCCGTCAGTCTCAAACCCACAGTAAAAACCCTCTCCCTGTCGGATTGCTTTCTTCACGATATCTGTTTGACAAAGCTTATTGTCAACAATCGCCTTATAAAACTTTCCCATATCATCAAGGGTGGAAATTACTCCGTAGCCTGAGTATAGGTAATCATAGTTACCGAACAACTCCTTATCCGCCTGCTTAACCCACTTATCCTTTTTCCGATTGTATCCGACGCCCTTTTGATCAGAATTCACAAAGTCGGTGTTATTAAGTCCGATAACATAGAAAATATTCTTCCGCAGGTATTCTTCGTAGTCCATTCCTGACGCTTCTTCTATAATTTTACCAAGGAGATAATAGTTGGATATCTGGACGTTTTGTTCATCAATGCCTCTCCTGAGGATATGCTCCTCTATCATTTCCCTGACCTGCTTGCCGGCTTTTTTCTTTTTGCTTTTTGCTTTCTTGACAAGCTTATCCCAAGCCTTTTTGTTACTCTTCAGCTCGTACCTATAGTTTCCGAAACTTACGGATACATCAAGCAAATTCTCTATGGTAACCTCGTCAAGATACGGGTACTTTTCCGAATCATAGTATTTGCCGAGGGTATCGTCGAGCGATAGCTTGTTATTCTCAGCAAGCTGAATAATTGCAACAGCGGTAAACACTTTTGTTGCCGAATTGACCATATATTGAGTATCCTCGGTAACAGGGTCTCCCTTTTTGTTAGACTGTCCGAAATAACCCTTATAGACCTCGTTTTCGTTGAGCATTACGGACACGCCGCCGTAGAAGATTTCGCTGTTTATTATTTCATCCATCTCTCTGCGGATTTCGGAAAG
This sequence comes from Ruminococcus sp., assembly GCA_022510945.1. Classification (GTDB taxonomy): domain Bacteria; phylum Bacillota; class Clostridia; order Oscillospirales; family Acutalibacteraceae; genus Ruminococcoides. The sequence continues at coordinate 9,592 of JAFLSK010000008.1, read as the reverse complement.
CTGCTCTTCGGAAAATACGATTTTCTTTACGTCAAGCTCCTTTTTCTTCTCGCGTGAGCACCCCGAAAAGCACGAAACAACAAGCATAACCGCAAGAACCGTACAAATAATTGTCCTGAATTTCAACATTTTGAACTTCCCCTTTATGTTATCTTATCGTGCAAGTACCTTTACAATCTCATTTATATACATCTTGTGATAGTCGCCGCCGTTGTACTGCTTTGAGATAGTTTCAACGTCGACTATGCTCTCTTCATTCAAAAACTGTCCGTACATCTTGCGTAGGATAAGCACAAGCTTCGCCTCCTCAAAATACGGCACCTCTCCGTCAAAGTTTACGGTGAGTCCCGTTTCCCTGACCTTATCGAAATCTCTTCCGCTCTTCGAGCCGCAGAACTGCAAAACCTTTCTGTATTCCTCGTCGAAAAAGCTTAAGGAGCAGTACTCCTCGTTTTCGAGCAAACCGAAGGTGAAGCGCTGCGGGCGAATAAAAGTGAACGCGACGGGCTTGTTCCACATTATTCCTACACCGCCCCACGACGCGGTCATCATATTCACCTTGTCGCCGTTTTTCGCGGTAACGAGCGCCCAATCCTTGCCTATCAAATCAAATGGATTTGAGACAATTTCACTCGGCGATATTTCCTTAAATTCAGACATTATATTATTTCCTTCCGTTAAAATTTTATGGGGAATATCCCCACGCTGACCTCTCGCCGGCCGCAAACGGGCGGCTCCGACGACTTACTATATATATGAAATATTGTATCACAATAATGAATAATATTCAATAGAATGAATTTTTATACATAATATTCATTTTTTATGCATATAAAACAGTTTGAATATACGGAAATCTCCGCGGACAACCTTGCTGTTCTCCGCATTGTTTATCAATAATTTAGGTAAAAACACGGGGATTCGGTATAATTTTATGTATATTTAATAAATTTTGAATATTTATACAAAAAGGCTTGATTTTTTAAATAATGTGAGTATAATGTTAGATACAATGTTAAAAACAACCAATCCGGAGGTAATTATTATGGCAGACAAAAAGATTAAAAAGGTAGTCCTCGCTTACTCAGGCGGACTCGATACATCTATCATCATCCCGTGGCTCAAGGACAACTACGACAACTGTGAGGTTATCGCGGTTTCGGGTAACGTAGGCCAGGCTGACGAGCTTGAGGGTCTCGAGGAGAAGGCGCTCGCAACAGGCGCGTCAAAACTCTATATCGAGGACCTCAACAAGGAGTTTGTAGAGGAATATGTATACCCGACAATCAAGGCGGGCGCAGTTTACGAGGGCAAGTACCTGCTCGGTACGTCGTTTGCTCGTCCTATCATCGCGAAAAGACTCGTTGAAATCGCTTTAGCAGAAGGCGCCGACGCTATCTGCCACGGCTGCACGGGCAAGGGCAACGACCAGGTGCGTTTTGAGCTCGCTATCAAAGCGTATGCCCCGGATATGCCGATTATCGCTCCGTGGAGAACATGGGAGTTCAAAAGCCGTGAGGAGGAAATTGCTTACGCAGAGGAGAAGAAGATTCCTCTCAAGATAAACAGAGAGACAAACTACTCAAAGGACAAGAACCTCTGGCACTTAAGCCACGAGGGACTCGACCTCGAGGATCCGGCTAACGAGCCTATGTACGAGAAGGAAGGCTTCCTTGAGATGGGCGTATCCCCGCTTCAGGCGCCCGACGAGCCCGAGTACGTTACCATTCACTTCGAGAAGGGTGAGGCTACAAGCATCAACGGCGAGGAAATGGACGCTGTAAGCATCGTTACTAAGCTTAACGAAATCGGCGGCAAAAACGGTATCGGTATCACCGACATCGTCGAGAACCGTCTCGTTGGTATGAAGGCGCGCGGCGTATACGAGACGCCGGGCGGCACAATCCTTTACGCTGCTCACAATAAGCTCGAGGAAATCTGCCTCGACAAGGACACCCAGCACTACAAGTCCGTGCTTGCTATCAAGTTCGCCGAGCTCGTTTACGACGGCAAGTGGTACACACCGCTGCGCGAGGCTCTCTCCGCTTTCGTTGACAGCACTCAGGAGTATGTGACAGGCGACGTTAAGCTCAAGCTCTACAAGGGCAACATCATCGACGCAGGCGTTACAAGCCCGTACAGCCTCTATGACGAGGAAATCGCAACCTTCGACGAGGACGAGGTTTACAACCAGAACGACAGCGCAGGCTTCATCAACCTCTTCGGCCTTCCGATTAAGGTCCGCGCTAAGAAGGGTCTTATCAAGTAAGATTCCTGTAAAAAAATAATTAACAATACTTAGGGGCGGGGATTATTTTCCCTGCCCGTTAAGTGCTTTATAAGGGATTTGTTTAATGTGCAATGACAGGTGCACAATTCCTAATTATTGAAAAGAATGAGGACAGATTATGCAGCTTTGGAAAGGCAGATTTAAAAAGGAACTCTCAAAGACAACCAACGATTTCAACAGCTCGATTTCCTTCGACAGCCGTATGTACAAGGAGGACATAGAGGGCAGCATTGCCCACGCGACTATGCTCGGAAAGTGCGGCATCATCAAGGAAGAAGAGGCTGAGCACATAAGACAGGGTCTGCGCGAAATCCTCGCGGACCTCGAAAGCGGCAAGCTTTCGATAGATATGGAGGCTGAGGATATCCACACCTTCATCGAGGGCGAGCTCACGCAGAGAATCGGCGACGACGGAAAACGACTGCACACCTCGCGCAGCCGAAACGACCAGGTTGCGCTCGACGTTAAGCTCTACCTCAAAAAGGAAGTAAAAAACGTCCGCGCTCAGCTTGAGGAGCTCGTCGCGGTTATCGCAAAGAAAGCTGAGGAATACAGCGACACGGTTATGCCCGGCTACACTCACCTCCAAAGAGCGCAGCCGATTACATTCGGTCATCACCTGCTCGCGTACGCCGAAATGCTTCTGCGCGACATCAGCCGTCTCGACGACTGCTACAAGCGCATGGACGAAATGCCGCTTGGCTCGTGCGCGCTTGCGGGCACGACATACCCTATCGACAGAAATATCACAAGAGAGCTTTTGGGCTTCGATAGAATCACAAACAACTCGCTCGACGGCGTTTCCGACAGGGACTACTGCATTGAATTTGCAAGCTGTCTGTCAATTATTATGGTGCACCTCAGCCGCTTCTCCGAGGAGATAATTATGTGGTGCAGTTGGGAGTTCAAGTTTATTGAGCTCGACGACGCGTTCTCGACAGGCTCGTCGATTATGCCGCAGAAAAAGAACCCCGACATCGCGGAGTTAGTGCGCGGAAAGATAGGACGCGTTTTCGGAGACACAATGACTCTTCTGACCGTTATGAAGGGTATCGCCCTCGCATACAACAAAGATATGCAGGAGGACAAGGAGGCTATATTCGACGCGGTTGACACCGTGAAAATGTGCCTCACTGCGTTCACTCCTATGCTCGACACAATGCGCGTTATTCCGCAGAATATGCGTAAGGCTGCCGCGGGCGGCTTCATAAACGCAACGGACGTTGCCGACTGGCTGACGAAAAACGGCGTGCCTTTCCGTGACGCGTACAAGGCAACAGGCGAGTTAGTTGCGCGTTGCATTGAACTCGGCACCGACCTCGAGAGCCTTCCGCTCGACGAATACAGGAAGGTCTGCGACGTGTTCACGGACGACGTATACAAGGCGATTTCACTCGAGTACTGCGTATCTCAGCGCACCGCGTTCGGCGGTCCTGCTCCCGAGAACGTAAAGGCGCAGGCGCAGAGGGTTGCCGATATAGTTAACAATAAATAAGGATTGATACGATGATAAAAGTAGGAATAGTAGGAGCGACAGGCTACGCGGGCACAGAGCTCGTGCGCCTTTTAGCCTCTCACCCCGAGGCTGAGGTTGCGGCAATCAGTTCCGTAAGCTTTGAGGGACAGAAAATCTCGGATGTATACCCAAGCTATATTTACCTAAACGATATGGTGTGCGAAACAGCCGACGAGGTCGTTAAGAAAAGCGACGTTGTTTTTGCGGCTCTTCCTCACGGTCTGAGTCAGGAGTTAGCCGCTCAGTGCAAGGCTGAGAACGTAAAGTTCATCGACCTCGGCGCGGACTTCCGTCTCGAGAGCGAGGACGAATACAACGAATGGTACGGCGGTACCTTCCTCGACAAGGCTTTGCACAAGGAGGCTGTTTACGGACTTCCCGAGTTCTTCCGCGATGAAATAAAGGGCAAGTCCACTATCGCCAACCCCGGCTGCTACACGACCTGCTCTCCGCTTGCTCTCGCTCCCGCGGTCGCAAACGGACTTGTTGAGCTAAAGGGCATTATCTGTAACTGCGCAAGCGGCGTTACGGGCGCGGGCAGAAAACCGTCTCAGGGCAACCACTACCCCGAGCTCAACGAGGGCTTTCACGCGTACAAGGTGGCGAACCACCGCCACACCCCCGAGATTGAGCAGACGCTCTCGAAACTCTCGGGCGAAAAGGTAACGCTCACCTTCGTGCCCCACCTTCTCCCCGTTAACCGCGGAATTTTAGCGACCTGCTACGCTGACATCAAGGAAGGCGTAACATACGAAGAAATCCGCAAGGCGTACGAGGATTACTACAAGGACGAGTATTTCGTTCGACTTCTTCCCGAGGGGAAATGCGCGGATATCCACAACATCAAATACTCGAACTTCTGCGACATAAGCACCCACTACGACAAGCGCACCCACAAGCTGATTGCCTGCGCGGCTATCGACAATATGGTCAAGGGCGCGGCAGGTCAGGCGATACAGAATATGAACATCATCTTCGGCCTCGACGAGAAAACAGGCCTCGAAATTCTGCCTCCGGCATTTTAATATAAGGAAATTAGTTATGTATAAATTTATTAACGGCGGCGTAACAGCGCCGCAGGGCTTCACCGCGCAGGGAATATGCGCCGGCGTAAAGGCGGCGACCAACGCGGCTATCACAGGCTCAACCGTGCCGCAGGAACTGCCGCTTAACGGCAAGCGCGACCTCGCGCTTATTTACTGCGACACTCTGTGCAACGCGGCGGCAGTGTTCACGAAGAACCTCGTGAAGTCCGACACCATCACAGTAACAAAAAATCACCTCAAAAACGGCAAGGCTCAGGCTGTTATCGTAAACTCCGGCAACGCCAACACCTGCAACGCGGACAGCGTGGAAAAGGCTGAGAGAATGTGCAAAATTGCCTCCGACGTGCTCGGCGTTAATGCTGAGGACGTTATCGTCGCTTCAACAGGCGTAATAGGTGAAATCCTTCCGATTGAGCCTATCGAAAAAGGCGCACAGGCTATGCGCGGTACGCTCTCGAAGGAGGGCGGCACTAACGCCGCCGAGGCGATTATGACGACCGACACGGTCAAGAAGGAAATGGCTATGACTATGGAGCTCGGTGGCAAAACCGTGACAATCGGCGGTATTGCAAAGGGCTCAGGTATGATTCACATAAATATGGGCACTATGCTGTCGTTCGTGACGACGGACGCGGCAGTTTCCTCGGAAATGCTCGAGGAGGCTCTGCGCGAGGCGGTCGAGGACAGCTACAATATGGTAAGCGTCGACGGCGACACCTCCACAAACGACACCCTCGCTATCCTCGCCTCGGGAAAGGCAGAAAACCCTGAAATCACCGAGAAAAACGACGACTACCGCACCTTCGTGAGCGGCCTCACCGAAGCGTTCAGAATGCTCGCCAAAAAGCTTGCGGCTGACGGCGAGGGCGCGACTAAGCTTTTAATCTGCAACGTAAGCGGCGCTAAAACGAAGGCTGACGCTGTAAAAATCAGCAAGAGCGTAATCTGCTCAAGCCTTCTTAAGGCGGCTATGTTCGGCGCGGACGCAAACTGGGGTCGCGTGCTCTGTGCAATTGGCTACAGCGGCGCGGACGTGGACGTTAAGAAGGTCGGCGTGAGCTTTCGCTCTCCAAAGGGCACTATCTGCGTATGCAAAAACGGCGCGGGTATAGATTTCAGCGAGGAAATCGCCAAGGAAATTCTGCTCGAAAAAGAGATTGAAATTCTCGTCACCTTAGGCGACGGCGACAGCACCGCCGAGGCGTACGGCTGCGACCTCACCTACGACTATGTTAAAATAAACGGAGATTACCGTACATAAAGGAAGTACAATATGGATATTAACACAAGAGCCGAAGTCCTGATTCAGGCTATGCCATATATTCAGAAGCACAGAGGACAGACTATCGTAGTGAAATACGGCGGCAACGCTATGCTCAATGAGGAGCTCAAAGAGGCTGTAATGAGCGACATCGTGCTTATGCAGCTCGTGGGCATTAACGTTGTGCTCGTGCACGGCGGCGGCCCCGAAATCAACTATATGCTCGACAAAACAGGCAAAAAGAGCGAGTTCAAAAACGGATTGCGCGTCACCGACAAGGAGACTATCGACATTGTCCAGCAAGTGCTCGCGGGTAAGGTCAACAAGAGCCTCGTTCAGCACATCTCCCAAAGCGGCGGTAGGGCAATCGGACTTTGCGGTCTTGACGGCAAAATGCTTATGGCAAAGAAATTGACCACTGCCGAGGATCTGGGCTTCGTGGGCGAGATTGACCACGTCAACCCGCTCATCATTATGGATTCGCTTAAAAACGGCTATATCCCCGTAATCTCCACGATTGCGGGCGGCTACAACGGCGAGGTATACAACGTCAACGCCGACCTCGCGGCGGCGCGTATCGCGGGACAGCTACACGCGAAAAAGCTGATTCTTATGACCGACGTGCGCGGACTGCTCAAAGACGTCGAAGACGAAAACAGCCTTATCTCCGTCGTAAAAACCACCGACGTCAGCAGGCTTAAAAAGAGCGGCATAATCAAGGGCGGTATGATTCCGAAAATCGACTGCTGCGTTGACGCCGTGCAAAGCGGCGTAAGCAGAGCGCATATCCTCGACGGCAGGATTAAGCACTCTATTCTGCTCGAGCTGTTCTCCGACGAAGGTATCGGAACAATGCTTTACTAAATCTGAAAGGTACATATTATGCAAATTCGTCCTATGACAATCGAAGATTACGACGAGGTTTACGCTATGTGGCAGATTACCACGAAGCGCGCCCTCAGCCCCGCCGACTCGCGCGACAGCCTTGCGCGTTACCTCGGGCGCAACCCCGAGATGAGTCAGGTCGCTCTCGCTGACGGAAAAATCGTCGGCACGGTACTCGCGGGTCACGACGGACGGATCGGGTTTATCCACCATATGGCGGTGCTGCCCGAGTACAGACGACACCATATCGGAAAGCAGCTTGCAACCAAAGCGCTCGAAAAAATTTTCGAGGACGGCATAGACAAAACTCAGATTTACTGCTACATAGATAACGAAACAGGCCAGAATTTCTGGAAAAGCTTGGGCTTTGAGCGCACGGACAACGTGCTCTTTGAGTTGAAAACTAAGGATTAGATTAAGATGAATACGAAACAACAAGACAAACAATACATAATGCACACCTACGGCCGCTACGACGTTGCGCTGAAAAGCGGCAAGGGCTGCTACGCGTTCGACGAGGACGGCAAGAAGTACCTCGACGTGAGCTCGGGTATCGGCGTAAACGCGCTCGGCTACTGCGACGAGGGCTGGGTCGAGGCTGTCACAAAGCAAGCGGCGACTATCCAGCATATGAGCAACTACTTTTACAGTCCGCAACCGTCCTCTCTCGCAGAAAAGCTATGCACGCTCACGCCGTTTAAGAAGGTTTGCTTTGGCAACAGCGGCGCGGAGGCAAATGAGTGCGCGATTAAGGTCGCGCGCAAGTACAGCTTCGACAAGTACGGCGAGGATAGAAACGAGATAATCAGTCTCAGGGATTCCTTCCACGGCAGAACCGTGACCACCCTCTCCGCAACGGGACAGGACGTTTTCCACAACTATTTCTTCCCGTTTACCGAGGGCTTTAAGTACGCTCAGCCCGACATCGATAGCGTAAAGTCGCTTGTAAGCGATAAAACCTGCGCAATTCTCGTCGAATTAGTTCAGGGCGAGGGCGGCGTTAATATACTCGACAAGGACTTTGTACAGTCTATAAGAAAACTCTGCAACGAGCGCGACCTCGTGCTCATTGCCGACGAAGTGCAGACGGGTGTCGGCAGGACAGGCAAGCTGTTCTGCTACGAAAACTTCGACATCATTCCCGACCTCATCACATGCGCAAAGGGGCTCGGCGGCGGACTTCCGATAGGACTCTGTATGTGTACGGAAAAGCTCGCCGAGGTTATGCAGCCGTCGTCCCACGGCTCGACCTTCGCGGCTAACCCCGTTGTATGCGCGGGCGCAAACTACATTATCGACACAGTTTGTGACGAAAACTTCCTCAGCGAGGTAAACAAAAAAGGCGCTTATCTTAAGGAAAAGCTGCTCGAAATCAAGGGCGTAAAATCCGTGCGAGGCCTCGGCTTAATGGTCGGCATTGAGCTCGATGACGGCGACGCCCACGACATAGCCGTAAAGTGTGTAAAAAACGGCTTGCTCATCATCACCGCGAAACATCTGCTCCGTATGCTCCCGCCGCTGAACATCAGCTACGCAGAGCTTGACGAAGCCGTAGAAATATTAAACAAAACCATAATGGAGGGATAACCATATGAAACACTTACTCAAATTAGAGGACTGGTCGAGCGAAGAAATCATCGCGACTCTCGACCTCGCAGACAAGCTCAAATACGAAACAAAGAACGGAATCGAGCACAAAATCCTCAAGGGCAAAACACTCGGTATGATTTTCGAGAAGGCGTCTACTCGCACACGCGTATCATTCGAGGTCGGTATGACTCAGCTCGGCGGCTACCCGCTGTTCCTTTCGTCAAACGATTTGCAGATTGGCCGCGGCGAACCCGTTCAGGACACGGCGCGCGTGCTCAGCCGCTTTATCGACGGAATTATGATTCGTACCTTTGCACAGAGCGAGGTTGAGGCTCTCGCCGAGTACGGCTCAATCCCGATTATCAACGGCCTTACCGACTACTGCCACCCGTGTCAGGTGCTCGCTGACTTACAGACTATCCGCGAGTTCAAGGGCAAACTTGAGGGACTTAAGATGTGCTTTATCGGCGACGGTAACAATATGATGAACTCCCTCATCGTAGGCGCTCTTAGGACAGGTATGTCGATTTCCGTAGCGTGTCCCGAGGGCTATGACCCGCCGCAGAACATCATCGAATTCGGCAAAAGCTTCGGCGATAAATTTGAAATTTGCAGAAAGCCCGCTGACGCGGCTAAGAACGCCGACGTCCTCGTAACTGACGTATGGGCTTCTATGGGTCAGGAAGAGGAGCAGAAAATCCGCGCAAAGGCTTTCGACGGATACCAGATTAACGATAGTCTGCTCGAGGTAGCAAACGAGGGCTGTATGGTTCTCCACTGCCTGCCCGCTCACCGTGGCGAGGAAATCACCGCGAATGTTTTCGAGGCTCACGCAGACGAAATCTTCGAGGAGGCAGAAAACCGCCTCCACGCTCAGAAAGCCGTTCTCGTAAAGTGCTTTACTGAGTAATTATTAATATAGAAAACTAAGGCAGGCACAACCTTTTCGTGGACTGCACCAAATTGTGTAGACAGCACAAAAAGGGACTACCAAAGGTAGAAGA
>JAFLSK010000007.1:4850-58762 GCA_022510945.1 Ruminococcus sp. | reverse complement strand
AGAAAACCCTCAAGAAGGGCAAGAAATTCACCCTCAAAATCACGGGCGGCGTAGGTAAAGCGAAGTTTACATCAAGCAACAAGAAGATTGCAACAGTAAACAAAAACGGCAAAATCACAGCTAAGAAGAAAGGCAAGGCTACCATAACCGTTAAAACAAACGGAATGAAGCTTAAGTGCAAAATTACTGTTAAGTAACAGAGCATAAATCTAAGTCCAACAAAGAAAGCGTTCGCAATTTGCGAACGCTTTCTTGCGCAGTTGCGCGTTTTAATTGTTAATTATCATCTTACCCTGAACGTCGGTTGTATATTTGCCTTTAGGCAGGATTTTTGAAATGGGTACAATTTTGTAGCCCTGCGCGTGGATTGCCTCGATTACCTTCGGGAGCGCCTCGGGTGTGTTAGTTGCGCCGTTGTGGAGCAGAATTATCGAGCCGGGTTGTAGCTTTGATGTACAGTTTTGCACAATCTGGTCAACGCTCGGATCCTTCCAGTCAAGGCTGTCGATGTTCCACTGCACGCAGTACATATCGAGCGACATAACCGTGTTCACGACGTTGTTGTCGTAGTCGCCGTAGGGCGGGCGGAACAGGGTCGGGCGCTTGCCCGTTAGCTTTTCTATCTTATTGTTGCAGTTCTCGAGCTCGGTGAGCATATCTTCCGAAGAAATCTGCGTCATATGCGCGTGTGTTGCGCTGTGATTGCCCACGTCGTGGCCTCGTTTCGCGATTTCTTTTACGGACTCGGGGTACTTTTCTGCCCAGCTACCGACGAGGAAAAACGTCGTTTTTACCTTGTATTTATCAAGCGTGTCGAGCAGTCCGTCGGTCTGTTCATTTCCCCACGCAGCGTCAAACGAGATAGAGCAGATTTTCTTGTCCGTGTCCACACAGTAAATCGGGATAACCCTGTCGGTTGTGGCGGTTGTGACCGCCTCTGTGGCTGTGGTGATTCCGACCGCCGCGCTCGCGACCAAAAGCAACGTGCACAGCATTATTATCAATAGACTTCTCCGTGTAAGTATAATGTACCGCATATCTATCACCTTCGCTAAAGTGTATGTGGAAGATGGCGCGGTTATGACAGTAAAAAGGCCGCCTTATTTTCATAAGACAGCCTGTTATTTATTTAATTGATTAACTCCCATTTCACTCCGTCGGGAGTGTCAATGAGTTTTATATTTCTTGCGAGGAGGTCGTCGCGGATTTTGTCGGCAGTAGCCCAATCCTTGTTAGCGCGCGCTTCCTGACGCTTTTCGATGAGCGACTCAATCTCAGCGTCGAGGTCATTCTCCTCGGTGCTCTCAGCCTGAACGAGATTGAGGCTGAGAACTTCGTCGAACTTCTCGATAAGATATAACTTAGTCGCGTCGTTTACGTCCGCCTTTAGTACGTCGTAAACCGCCGTGAGACCGAGTGAGGTATTTAGGTCGTTGTCGAGAACTTCGCGGAATTTATTGTCAAACTCCTTTGCTTTATCCTTGTCGACCTCGCCGTCAGCTTTCAGCGAGGAGATTCGCTTAATCAGTTTGTCGTATGCCTTAGCGGTGTTGTCGAGGCTGTCGTAGGAGAAGGTCAGCGGCTTTCTGTAGTGGCTCTGCAGGCAGAACATTCTGTACACGAGCGGGTTGTAGCCCTTTTCTTCGAGCAGAGAAACGGTGAGGAACTCGCCCTTCGACTTGCTCATCTTGCCGCGCGCGTCGTTGAGGTGCAGAACGTGGAACCAGTAGTTGCACCACTTGTGACCGAGGAACGCCTCACTCTGCGCGATTTCGTTGGTGTGGTGCGGGAACGCGTTGTCAACGCCGCCGCAGTGAATGTCGAGGTGTTCGCCGAGGTGCTTGATACTGATTGACGAGCACTCGATGTGCCAGCCCGGATAGCCCACGCCCCACGGGCTTTCCCACTTGAGCGCCTGATCCTCGAACTTCGATTTTGTAAACCAGAGAACGAAGTCGGTTTTGTTGCGCTTGTTGTCGTCGCCTGTAACGTCCTCGCGCACGCCGACTTCGAGGTCGTCCGCGTTCATATTGCCGAAAACATAGTAGTCGTCGAGCTTTGATGTATCGAAGTAAACATTGCCGCCCGCAAGGTACGCGTAGCCCTTGTCAATCAGCGCGGAAACCATATTGATAAAGTCGTCGATGCAGTTCGTCGCGGGCTCGACCACGTCCGGAGTTTTGATGTTAAGCTTTGCGCAGTCGGCGAAGAACGCGTCCGTGTAGAACTTTGCGATTTCCATAACGGTCTTGTGCTCGCGCTTTGCGCCTTGGAGCATTTTGTCGTCGCCCGTGTCCGCGTCGGAGGTGAGGTGGCCGACATCGGTGATGTTCATAACGCGCGTAACGTCGTAGCCCGAGTAGCGCAGGTACTTTTCGAGGACGTCCTCCATTATGTATGTGCGCAGGTTACCGATGTGCGCGAAGTGGTACACGGTCGGACCGCAGGTGTACATATTGACCTTGTTCCCGTCGTGCGGAACGAACTCCGTTTTTTTCTGTCCTAATGTGTTATATAAATACATTGTATGCCTCATTTCTCGCTTATAAACTGCCTGTTGTCATACAGGTAAATTACGCCGGATATTATGCAGAACACAGTCGAAATCCACAGTGCAACCTCGCCGATTATGTAGAAAATACTCTCTGCTATGATAATGCCGTCAGCCGCAATCGGGATAACTCCTATTTGCATCAGCTCGATTATGAACTGTAAAATAAAAATCAGAATAATCGCGATAATCTGCGTGACGGTCTTGACCTTGCCCCAGATATTCGCGGCTACAACCTTGCCCTCGCTCGCGGCGAGCAGACGCACCGACATAACGGCGAACTCCCTGAAAAGCGTAACGATAACGATAATGCTGTCGCACACGCCGCACTGCACAAAGCACAAAAGCGCGGAGATTACGAGTATTTTATCAGCGAGCGGGTCGCTGAATTTGCCGAAATTTGTGACAAGACCGCGGCTGCGCGCGATTTTTCCGTCGAACATATCCGTAAGGCTCGCCGCGCCGAACACAGCGAGAGCGACGAGATAATGATACGGAAAATCTATCAGCATCGCAGCTATCATAAACGGTACGAGGATAATCCTCATCATAGTCAATTTGTTGGGTAAATTCATATAATCAGCCTTTTAAAGTTGGTAGTCGGCGGCGGTAGAGCCTGCGACTTCATATTTTATATCATTTCGCCTACGGGGTCAATGCCTATCGTGTCGGTTATTCTAACCTTCACAAAACTGCCGACCTGTGGTTTTATGCCGCTTGGGGTGAAGAAGATATTGCCGTCAACCTCGGGACAGTCGGCGGGAGTCCTTCCGAAGTAACACTCGGCGTACTTGTCAAAGCCCTCAACGAGAACCTCGACCTCGGTGCCGATAGCCTGCTCGGCGTACTCTTCCATAATAAGCTGTTGTTGTTCCATAATTATTTCGGCGCGTTTTTGCTTTACGTCGTCGGGAACCTGATTCGGAAGCTTCGCCGCGGGAGTGTTCTCCTCCTGCGAGTAGGGGAAACAGCCCAAGCGGTTAAAGCGGATATCCTTCGCAAACTGCGCAAGCTGTTCAAACTGCTCTTCGGTTTCGCCCGGAAATCCTGTGATGAAGGTCGAGCGGAGCGTGAGGTTCGGTATCCTATCTCTAAGCTTATTCAAAAGTTCGGTGAGGTATTCGACGTCGCCTTTGCGGTTCATAAGCTTTAAAACATCTTTATCGCAGTGCTGGAGAGGCAGGTCGAGGTACTTGACGATTTTATCCTCACTCGCGATAACGTCAATCAGCTCGTCTGTTATCCTCTCGGGGTAGCAATAGAGCACGCGTATCCAGCGCAGTTTTTCGATTTTGCAAAGCTGTCTCAAAAGCTCGGGCAGCATCGGCTTTCCGTAAATATCGTTGCCGTAGTAGGATGTGTCCTGAGCAATGATAACGAGCTCGCGCACACCGCCGTCAGCAAGCCACTCGGCTTCTTTGACGAGATTTTCTATAGTGCGGCTGCGGTATTTGCCGCGAATCATCGGGATTGCGCAGTAGGTGCAGTGGTTGTCGCAGCCCTCGGCAATTTTGAGGTAGGCTAAATGCTGAGGAGTGCTCTGTATTCTCTTGCCCTCAAGGGATAAATCTTCCTTTGGAGGAAAGATGTTCTGTTTTTCGCCGAGCAGAGCCTTGGTTATGATATCTGCGATTTGGTCATTCGCGCCGATGCCTACAACAGCGTCAACCTCAGGAAGCTCCTTCATAACGTCGTCCTTGTAACGTTCTGCAAGGCAGCCGGTTACGATAAGGCACTTGATTTTGCCCTCGTCCTTAAGCTTTGCGAGCTCAAGTATTTCCTCGATGCTCTCCTGCTTTGCGGGCTCGATGAAAGAGCATGTGTTGACGATAGCCGCGTCCGAAAACGCGACATCCTCGACTATTTCAAAATGATTTTCGTTAAGCGAAGCCAGCAGCATCTCGGCGTCGACCTGATTTTTGGCGCAGCCGAGAGATACTATACCTACTTTGTATTTCATATGATTTCTTCCTCATACTCACCGATAACCGCGTTAATGTCGCTCCAGCTGTAGCCCATACGCTGTAAGGCAGCGACGGCGCGCCGCTTGCCCTTTTCGTCGGTGAGTGCTTTTTTGTATTTTCTTTCTATTATGGTCGCGATGTGTTCCCTCGGGTCGGGGTCAAGTTCCTCGAGAATTTCGTCCGCAAGCTCGCGGTCGATTCCCTTCTCGGTCAGCTTGTATCGAGCCCCGCGCACGGATAGGTGCTTTACATTAATCAGTTCCTCAGCGTATCGGCGCGCGTACTTCTCGTCGTCTATTAGCCCTAACTCCTCCATACGCTCGACCGCCTTGTGAGCGGCCTCGTCGTCCGAGTCGCGGCGTAGCTTTTCGGAAAGTTCCTTTTTGCTGTGGTCGCGGTAGGAGATGAGCCATAACGCCTTTTCCTTGGCGCGCTTTTCGTTCGAGGCATCGATAAGCTCCTTGAGTTCCTCGTCCGTAATCTCGCCGCCTATTTTAAAGCGGCTCGAGAGAAACGTCTCCGTGTCGATTTTCAGCGCAAACTCGCCGTCAATATATAAAGCTGACAGCCGCTTGCGCTTGGGAACAACGTCGGTGATAATCATTATTCTTCAACGAGTACGTCGATGCTTGCCTTTTTTGCAGCAGGCGCAGCTTTTTCGTCAGCAGAGCCGACCGCAACGGGCTTCGCCTTAGGCGCTGTCTTTTTCTTGGGAGCAAGTTTGTCGATATTGTCCCAGAGATCCTGCTCAATCTTTTGTGCGAGCTCTTCGTTGTTCTGGAGCAGTTCCTTAACGTTCTCGCGTCCCTGACCGAGGCGTTCGCCGTTGTAGCTGAACCACGCGCCCGCCTTCTGAATAACGTCTGCCTTTGCGGCGAGGTCAACAAGCTCGCCGATGCGGCTGATGCCCTGGCCGTACATAATATCGAACTCGGCCTCCTTGAACGGAGGAGCGATTTTGTTCTTAACAACCTTTACTCTCGTGCGGTTACCAATCATCTCGCCGCCCTGCTTGAGCGTCTCGACGCGTCTTACGTCAATACGCACGGAACTGTAGAACTTGAGCGCGCGGCCGCCCGTCGTAACCTCGGGGTTGCCGTAGATAACGCCGACCTTCTCGCGCAGCTGGTTAATGAAGATAGCTACGCAGTTGCTCTTGTTGATAGCGCCGGCGAGTTTTCTTAACGCCTGCGACATAAGACGAGCGTGCAGACCGACGTGGCTGTCTCCCATTTCGCCCTCGATTTCAGCCTTCGGAACAAGGGCCGCAACGGAGTCGATTACTATAACGTCAATAGCGCCTGAGCGGATGAGAGCCTCGGCGATTTCGAGCGCATCCTCGCCCGTGTCGGGCTGAGAAACAAGCAGTGAGTCAACGTCAACGCCGAGCGCCTCGGCGTAGGTCGGGTCGAGCGCGTGCTCAACGTCGATGAATGCGACGTTGCCGCCGTTCTTCTGTCCTTCCGCAATGCAGTGGAGGGAGAGGGTTGTTTTACCCGAGGACTCAGGACCGTAAATCTCAACAATTCTTCCGCGCGGAAGTCCGCCGATACCGAGCGCGATATCGAGTGAAAGCGAGCCCGTGGAGATGTGCTCGATGTTCATATGTGCGTTCTGACCGAGGCGCATAACCGCGCCTTTGCCGAATTGCTTCTCAATCTGTCCTAGTGCTGTTTCAAGTGCTTTTGCCTTATCAACTGCCATTTCATATACCTCCTGCTTATAAAAACATTAAAATTTTTTACTCTTTCATTTGGTCGATAGTTTATGACCGATTTCCATAAATATTATAAATTATCGGTACTTAAAAATCAATATATATAGCGCAGAAAATTCGAACAAAATTTCTATTTTACACGCAGAGTACCATAAACAGACCTTTGAATACCGCCTAAATCGAGGCTTCCGGAGATATTTTCAAAGCCTTCAGCGTTCATCATCTCTGCTACAGCGTCGTACTGCCCTTCGCCAAGCTCGAACGCGAGGATTCCGCCGTTCTTAAGCTTGCTTTTCCACTCGCGGGTAATGTGGCGATAGAAGTCGTAGCCGTCCTCGCCGCCGTCAAGCGCGAGCCTCGGCTCAAAGCTTATTTCCGTTTGCAATCCGTCAATGTCGCCGCTTTTTATGTACGGCGGATTTGAGAGAATGAGGTCGAAAGAGCCGTCCCCGAACTTGTCCATACACTCAAAAACATCACCGCGTACAACCTTTACATCCGCCTTATTCAGAGCAATATTGCGCACGAGATAGGGCAGAGCCTTCGGCGATAATTCCACCGCGGTCATCTCTACGTCACACTCTTTAGCGAGCGCAATCGCGAGAGCGCCGCTGCCGCTGCACAGGTCGAGTACCTTGGCATTCGGCTTGTTTTCAAGCAGCTTAAGGCAGTCTCTCAAAAGCACTTCGGTATCGTCGCGCGGAATAAGCACGCCGTCGCCGACCTTGAGCGGATATCCGTAGAACTCCCACTGACCGAGCAGATATTGCAGCGGCTCGCCGCTGAGCCTTCGACCTACGAGTGTGATAAACTGTACCGCCCTGTCGTCGTCTGCCGTGGGCGTGCCGGTTATAAGAGCGTTCTTGTCAACGCCGAAAACCTTCTCGATAAGGCACATAGAATTAAAGGCAGGATCGTCAATTCCTGCCTTATCAAATTCTGTTTTTGCTTTTTCGTATAGAAATTTAACAGCAACCATTTTTCACTATATCCGAGCCGTCGTCGGGGATTACGGCAGTGATTGCCGCGATAGCAATCTCGCACATACCCTCGTCGGGCTCCTTTGTCGTAATTCTCTGCGCCCAGAGTCCCGGTGCAGCTATGATTCTCGTAAGCGCGTTGTCGTGTTTTCCGCATAATTTAATCAACTCGTAGCCGATTCCCATAGTAAGCGGCAGTAAAGCGAGCTTGATAACAGGTCTAAGCCACGTTATCCCGAACGGTGCGTGCGGGATAAAGAGACCGATGACAATTCCGACAAGCAGCATAAGAAGGATAAAGCTTGTGCCGCAGCGCGGGTGGAAACGCCTCTGCTTTTTTACGTTCTCAACGGTGAGGTCGAGGTCGTTTTCGTAGCAGAAAATCGCCTTGTGTTCCGCTCCGTGGTACATAAACACGCGTTTCATATCGCTCATTTGCGATACAATCAGAATGTAACCGAGGAAAATCACAATTTTAAGAATACCTTCGGCAATCGATTGCCAGAATCTTACTTCTTCGCCGCCGTCTTGTATAGCGGGGATAAAGAAACCCGCGAGGTTGAATATCCACGTCGGCAGGAAGAAGAAGAGCAGTACCGCGAGTGCAACGCCGAACAGCGAGGAGATTACCATAAGCACCTTCATCAGCTTGTCGCCGACTTTTTCGTCGAGCCACTTCTCGAACTTGCTCGGCTCTTCCTCAATTTCACCGGCTTCAAGCGCCTTGTCTGCCGATAGCATAAGGCATTTGTAGCTCAGTCTCATACTGTCTATCATACCCGAAATTCCTCTTATGAAAGGAAGTCTCCAGAACTTGTGAGAAGCAGAGAGGAACTTCATATTTACGTCTTCAGTGTATATGCTGTCCTCGCCCGTGCGGACTGCGACAGTCGTTTTCTTCGGACCGCGCATCATAATGCCCTCGATGAGAGCGCTACCGCCGATGGAGGTAATTTTCTTAGTCTGAGTTTTTCCCAATTATTTCACCTTCCTGTATATCAATCTGTATGTCAATTCTCTAAGAGCACGGGTAATTTCAGCGTTACTGTCGTACCTACGCCCACGCCCGACTCAATGTCGAGAGTACCCTTGTGCAGCTGCATAATCTCGTCCGCAACAGCAAGGCCGATACCCGAGCCGTTGACCTTCTGATTAGCTTTGTAGAATTTTTCCTTGACCTTCGGCAAATCCTCCGCCGGAATACCGCAGCCCGTGTCCGTCACGATAATAGTGATGTTCTCAGGGTCGGTCTCCGCGTTGTACTTAACTTCGGTTGCGACAACGCCGTCCTCGGGAGTGTACTTGAGCGCGTTGTCAATAATATTAATGAATACCTGCTTTAAGCGGTTTCTGTCACCGTAAACGGGCGGGAATATTGCCTCGGGCTCGTCGTATATGAGGTGCTTGCCTTCGTTTACCGCCCTGTCCTTGAGCATATATATAACCTCGTCGAGTTCCGCTAAAATATCAAGTTTTTCGTTGAGCAGAACCATACGTCCCGTCTGTAAGCGCGAGAAGTCTAAAAGCTCCTCAACAATACCCGTAAGCCGTCCGCTTTCCTTGATGATTACATCCATACCCTTGTCGAATGTACGTCGGTCAAGTTTACGCTGGCTCGAAATCTGCATAGTCTCCGCCCAGCCCTTAATCGCCGTAAGCGGAGTTCTCAACTCGTGAGACACGCGCGAGATAAAGTCGTTTTTCATCTGCTCGGTGGCTTCGAGGTCCTTCGCCATATCCGTAATAGCGTCGCACAACTCACCGATTTCGTCGTTCTTGTGCTTTTCGATTTTTGTGGAGAAATCGCCGTGAGCGATTTTGTTAGCCGCCTCGCTGAGTTCGCGCACGGGGGATACGATAGAGCGGATAAAATATGAGCCTGTAAGGAAAATAAGCCCCAATATCGCTGCCCCGACGAGTATAAGCGCAGCGGAGATAAGGATAACACGCTGATTTACATCGACAACGGATACGAGGTAGCGCACGCCGCCGATAACGTAGCCGTTTTTGTTGGTGATTATGCGCGTGATACTCTCGACCTGCTCGCCCGAGCCGAGCGTTCCTTTCCAGAACGCCGAGCCGCTCACGCTGCTCTTAGCCTCTTCAAAGTCGGGCAGAGATTCACTCTCATCGTAGGAAAATCCCGT
Organism: Ruminococcus sp.; assembly: GCA_022510945.1. Lineage (GTDB taxonomy): Bacteria > Bacillota > Clostridia > Oscillospirales > Acutalibacteraceae > Ruminococcoides. Next base: position 49,403 of record JAFLSK010000007.1, on the reverse strand, counting down.
CGAGGTAAGCACAATCCTGCCGGTGGAGTTTATTACCATAACCTCCATCTGCTCCTTGTGCCCGAAGTCCTCCACATACTCCCTCGCCGCCGTGGTGAAGGCGGTGGAGTTGTCCGTCTGATAATCGTCGAACACAGCGGCAAGCTCCGAACTTACCGACGTCAGCGTCCGCTCGATTTCCTTATTGTAAAGAAAGGAAACGGCGTATATTAAGCTCGTCACAATCATTGCGATAATTACGAATATGACAAGCATTGTGCTTAAAATCCACCGTCTGGTGATACCCTTGAACAATCCCGTTTCCTCCAAAAATCAGATTTAGGTTAATCAACCGTTAGCGTCCCATTTATAGCCAAGACCCCATACGGTAACTATGTATCTCGGGTTGCTCGGCTCGTCCTCGACCTTCATTCTGAGACGACGGATGTTAACGTCTACGATTTTCTCCTCACCGACGTAAGCGTCGCCCCAAACGTGGCTTAAGATGTCGGTTCTGTCGAGAGTTTCGCCGGGGTTTGAGAAGAAGTATTCCATAATCTGGAACTCAACCTGAGTGAGCTCGATTGTCTGGCCGTTCTTTAAGAGAGCGCGGTTTCTGAGGTTGAGCGTAAAGTCGCCCGAGTGCAACTCCTCCTTGAAGTTGTTTTCGGCGTTAGCCTGAGCGAGGGATACTCGTCTGTACAGCGAGTCAACTCTCGCGAGCAGCTCGGACGGTGAGAACGGCTTGGAAACATAGTCGTCTGCGCCGAGCATAAGACCCGTAACCTTGTCCATTTCCTGAGTTTTCGCGGAAAGCATAATGATTCCGAGACCGCCGTTTCGGTTTCTCAGCTCCTTGCATACCTGAAATCCGTCTATACCCGGCAGCATAACGTCGAGAATAGCAACGTCAAAGTCGCCGCCGTTTTCCTCGTACTTAGCGAGCGCAGCCTCGCCGCTGTCCGCCTCGACAACGTCGTAGCCCGCGCGCTGCAGATTGATTACGACAAAGTCGCGGATTGCAGCCTCGTCCTCGCAAACAAGTAACTTTTTCATCTTAAGACCTCCGTTAATTAAAAACTTCTGTTAAGCACTGAAATTGCTGAGTGCAAAATTTTTGGTAAGAGTATTGCTGTCTATGTAAATCGGGGCGTTGTCCTCGATTTTGTATGTGTAGGTGTATTGGTTGTAACTCTCGATGGTGGAGTAGGAGCGCATTTCGTCCGAAGAAGTTCCCACGTCAAAGACCCTGAGAGTCATCACGAGCGCACCCTTTTTCTTTCCGTCAAGACCGTAGATTTTGAGCTCTCTGTTATCCTTCGAGAGCGCCGAAACGGTCGTTCCGATGAAGTTTGAGGGCAGATTGAAGTAGTAACCGTACTCAAAGTTTGTAACGCAGTGGATACCCGAGTCGAGGCTTAAAGACTTCAGGTTAAGCGTGCTCCAGTTGATAATCGGAGCGATAGTCTCCTCGTCGGTGCTAACGTCGACGTTAAGGTCGCTTACGACGGGAATTTCAACAAATCCGTTGTCGTCGATATCGTCGCTGTTTATGCGGTAGCTGCGGGTTGTGGGATTGCTCTTTTTGCTCGTAGTATACGGAAAGTTTACGAGTTTTTTCTTGTCGGAATTGTAGTATAGCACCTGAGTGTTGTAGGCGTTGTCGCTCAGCCCGTCAACCACTACGCCCATAGTCCGCTCGTCGAGCAGTCCCGAAGATATGCTCTCGTACTTCGTTACGCTGCCGTCCATAGAGCAGGAGGACAGGGTGTAGAGCTCGTTTTTGTCGTAGTCGATTAGCGTAGCCGTCGCCTGCGCCTCAGCTGAGCCGAGGGACAGGGTGAGGATTTCGCTGCCCGCGTCCTGGTCGTAGTCGCCTGTTGTAAACGCCGAGTAGGTGGTCGAGAAGTCGACCTTAGTGACCTCTTTGCCGTCCTCGCTTACGTCAAAAATCGCAAGCTCGTTTACGCCGCTCGTGAGTGTAGCAAAACCGACGAAAATCTCGGGAATACCGTCGTAGTCGTAGTCCGCAAGCTTTACGCAGTCGACGTCTGAGTAAGGGGTGGAGTAGTCGTAGCTGATTTTCCACTGCTTGCCGCTGTCGTACATAATGAGCATATGGGTCGCGGGCTCGCTGCCCTCGGTGCGGTAGAAGGCGATAGCCTCGTCCTTTTTGTCGCCGGTAATATCCTCGGTCACAATCGCCGAACGGTATTGACCGCTTTTCGGATATTTCAGCATATATCCGCCGTTTGCGGTCTGGTCAATCAGCTTCTGAATTTGCGCCTCGTTGCCGGTCGTCTTGGGCGGGTGAAGGAGATTCTCTCCGCTGAAATTTGCCGAGCAGCCGCAAAGCAGTATACTGCACGCGCACGCGCCCGACAGCAGCACAGACTTAAACCTCATAGGATTATCCTTTCTGTACTTTTCTAACAATGCAATATTTTATCTTAATACCCTCGTCGGAGAACATTTTCTCGTGCTCCGTCATCGGAGTTGTGAGGGGGTCAATGTCGCTTTTGTGCAAATCGCGGGTGAGGGTCGTAACTTCAAACCCTTCCTGCGAGAAATACTCAAGACTCTCCTCAAATAACTCGTCGTCGTCCGTCTTGAAGTGGAGTTCGAGTCCGTCTTTTAGGAGTTCTCTGTACAGCCTAAGCTTTCTCGGGTGGGTGAGGCGACGTTTCTTGTGCTTGTCGCGCGGCCACGGGTTGCAGAAGTTTATGTATATCCTCTGTATTTCGTCCTCGGGAGCGAGGATTTCACCGAGCATTTCGACGTTATAGCGAACGAGGGCGATGTTGTCGATTTTTCGACCGCTGTTTTCGAAAAGCTTAACTATATTTCGCCTGCCTACGCCGAGCATATCGAGCTTTATATCGACCGCGATGAAGTTAATATCGGGGTTTAGCAGCGCCATCTGACCCACGAACGAGCCCTTGCCGCAGCCTACCTCGAGCATTATCAGCTTATCGTTTCCGAAAAACTCTTTCCAGCGGCCCCTGAAATCTTTAGGCTCAGGAACATAAAAGTCGCACACAGAGAGTTCGGGTTCAGCCCATTTTTTCTTTCTTATTCTCATTTATACCTCAGTACATACTACCACATATTTAATCATTATACATTATAACAAATTCTGTAAAATTTTGCAATCTTTATTTTACGGTTTTGTAAAGTAAAAAGTCGCCCGAAAGCGACTTTTGTTTGAGTAGTTTTTATTTGTGGTCGAAAGTAACGTTGCAACCCTGCTTTGCACAGAGAAAAACCGTGCTTATTGCAAGGTTGATTACAATTATTATAGCAAGGTAAATCTGGTTGCCCTTATAAATATTCCACCGTGTCCGTGCATTTCTCGCTCCTGACGAAAGTAACGTCCTTGAATTCTTCGCTAAGTTTTCCGCACAGCGGAGCGATAACAACATCCTCGGTTTTGAAGTGACCCGCGTCGACTACCGCGACCCCGAGCCTTACCGCGTCGAGGATTTCGTGGTGCTTTATTTCGCCCGTGAGCAGAACGTCCGCGCCCTGCTCCTTTGCAAGATAAACGTAGTCGCCGCCGCTGCCCGAGCAGATTGCGACTTTCTTCACCTGCTTTTCGGCGAGCGTATACCGCAGTCCCTTGCAGCCGAGCGCCGATTTAACCGCGGCGGCAAATCGGGCGTTCGTGACTGCCTCGTCGAACTCGCCGATGTAAAGACACTCACCCTCGACAAAGCCGCCGTTCTTAACTCCGACCGCCTCGGCAAGGCAGGTGTTTACGCCGAAAATCGGGCTTAGGTCGAGGTTTGTGTGCAGGCACAGAGCGGCTATGCCGTTTTGTATAAGCCTGTACACAATGTCGCCGTCAGTAACGCTCTTGAGCGGATTGAATATAACGGGGTGGTGGCTGATTATCAGCTCTGCGCCGTGTGCGACCGCCTCGTCAATAACCTCGTCGGTGATGTCGAGCGCGACTACCGCCTTAGTGACTTCTTTGTCAGTACCGCCGACTAAAAGCCCCACGTTGTCGAACTCCATAGCGGAGCCGAGCGGTGCGAACGTCTCCGTAAAATTTATAATGTCCTTTATGTATGTCATAGTATCACTAACTTTTTCAGTTTATTGAGTATGGGGAGAAACTTCTCGTCTCCCTTTGACTTGTTTTCGAGATGTTTGATTTGATTTTTAAGGAACAGCGCACTGTGCTCGTCGCTTAAGTCCAGCTTTCCGACATACGGAAAAACTTCGTCGACCTGCACGACCTCTCCTCTGTAACTCGCAAGAATAACGGTGTAGCACTTGCCGTGGCTTTCGGTGCATTTCTGCTCGCGGATTTCAAAACCGCTTTTGCACAAAAACGCTATAAGCTCCTCGGACTTGGTCATAGGCTGCAAAATGAGATTGAGGTTTTTATCGCGCGTAAGCTTGCTGTCCGCGATAATCTGCGCGATAATTTCGCCGCCCATTCCCGCGATTACAACGTCTGTGATTTTGTCGTCATCCGAGATAGTCGAAAGTCCAGCGCCGAGTCGGAAGTCTATGTACTCCGCTTTGTACTTCTGCGCGTTTACGCGGCCGCTTTCGAGAGGCCCAGAGTTGATGTCGGAAGCGACGGCAAAGCTGATTTTCCCGTGCTTTAAAAGCCATACGGGGAGATATGCGTGGTCAGTTCCAACGTCAGCAAGCCTTGCGCTCGGTCGCACAAGGCTCGCACATAGCTGTAGTCTGTTGTCAAGACTGTATAGCTTGTCCATTACTGTGAAATCACTTTGTTGATTTCAGCGATGAGCTCGTCGGCGTCAACTCCGTGAACCATACAAGCCTCCTCAATGCTCTCGCCGCGGGAAGCGGGACAGCCGAGGCAGTGCATACCGATAGACATAAATACTGCCGCTGTGCCCGGATATGCGTCGAGTACGTCGCCGATGATAGAAGTCTTTTCTACTGTCATATTGATAACCTCCAATTACTGATTTTGTTCTGCTAATTGTATCATATTATTTTATGGGTGACAAGTGTATTATTTCAGCTCCACGATTGTAACTCCGCTTTCGCCCTCGCCGAAGGTGCCGAGGCGGAAACTTTTGACGAATTTAACGGTTCTCAGGTGTTTCTGAATTTCCGCGCGGAGTACTCCCGTGCCCTTGCCGTGGATTATCGTGATGTGCTCTACGTTTGCGAGCAACGCGTTGTCAATCGCCGCGTCAACTGCCATAATCGCCTCAATCGCGCTCTGTCCGCGCACGTCGATTTCGGTTGTCGGGTGAATGTCAACGTTCGACGGAATGTTTCTGCGGCGGCTCGCGTAGCTTTTTTCTGTTTTTTTGATTTCCGATTTTTTCAGCCTGAGATTTGACAGCTCAACGCGCGTCTTGATAATACCCGCCTGGACGAGCACCATATCGTCCTTGTCGGGCAGTTCAAGCACAACAGCGTCCTTGTCGATATCGTAGATGAGCACGTTGTCGCCGACCTTGAGCGGTCGTGGCAGCTTGTAGTCGCTCTGTGATTTTTTCTGCTCGACAGGATTCGAGCTGTCCTCGATATTTCGGATTTCGCGGCGCAGCTTTGCGCGCAAATCCGCGTCGTCCTTTTTTGCTTTGCGCGCCTTGTCCATTTCGTCCATAAGCGCGTACGCCTGTGCCTTTGTGCGCGATACAATGCGTTCTGCTTCCTCGTGCGCTCTGTCTATTTCAGCCTGCGCTTTCTTCTTTGCGCGCTCAAGCTCGGTTTCCGCCTTTTGCTTTTCGGTGTTTGCCTTTTGCGTGAGCTGTCGGGCGTTTTCAAGCTGTTTTTCGAGATTCTGTCGGCGGTTTTCAAGGGTCGTCACTACGTCCTCAAACTCGCGGCTGTCTGTGCTTACGAGTTCTCTTGCGCGGTCAACGATGTTGTGGTCCATACCGAGCCGCTGGCTTATCGCGAACGCGTTACTCTTGCCGGGTACGCCGATGAGCAGTCGATAGGTCGGCCGCAGCGTTTTTATATCGAACTCGCAGCTGCCGTTCTCAATACCCGCGGTGCGAAGCGCAAATTCCTTGAGCTCCGCGTAGTGAGTTGTGCTCGCGATTTTTGCTCCGCGTTCTCTGAGTCGTTCGAGTATTGCGATTGCGAGCGCCGCTCCCTCAACAGGGTCTGTGCCCGCGCCGAGCTCGTCGATTAGCGCGAGAGTCGAGGCGTTCGCCTTTTTGAGTATGCCGATTATATTGGTCATATGCGCCGAAAACGTCGACAGGCTCTGCTCGATGCTCTGTTCGTCGCCGATGTCGACGAGTACGCGCCTGAACACGGAAAGCTCGCTGTTGTCCGCGGCGGGAATCATCATACCGCACATCGCCATAAGCGTGAGCAGTCCTATTGTTTTTAGCGTGACGGTCTTTCCGCCCGTATTCGGACCTGTTATGACGAGGGTGTCGAACTCCTTGCCGAGAGTTACGTCAATCGGGACAACCTTGTCCTTATCTATGAGCGGATGGCGAGCTTGTTTGAGGTCAATAATACCTTTGTTGTTGAGCGCCGGCACAGTCGCCTTCATTTTGTACGCGATGTCGGCTTTAGCGAAGATTATGTCGAGTTCAACTAAATTTTCGTAGCTGCCGATAATCTGGTCGGCGTACGAGCCCGCGAGTGAGGAAAGCTCAAAGAGTATCCGCTCAATCTCCGCGTCTTCTTTCGAGAGCAGTACCCGAACGTCGTTATTCGCCTGAACAACGCCCATAGGCTCGATGAAAACCGTCTGTCCGCTTGCGCTCGTGTCGTGCACAAGACCGGGTACATTCGCGCGGCATTCCGCCTTTACGGGTACAACGTACCTGCCGTCACGCTGAGTTACGATTGTGTCCTGTAAATACTTTTGGTAGGTGCTGCTGTGGATGATTTTGTCGAGGATTTCGCGCGCCTTCGAGGTAGCTGTGCGGATTTTTCGCCTTATGTCGGAAAGCGCGGGGGAAGCGTCGTCCGCGATTTCCTCCTCGCTGATTATGCACGAGTTGATTCTGTCCTCTAAAAATTTGTTTACGACAAGCCCCGAGAAAAGCGGGTCGAGGGTTGTGTGCGTGCTTTGGCACTTGCTCTGCCACCCTTTTACGCCGCGAATTATCCGCAGTACCTCGGCGATTCTCAGCAGTTCACTCGTCGTGAGCATACCGCCCGCGTCGCCGCGCCTGAGCTCATTCGCAACGCTCTTTAGGTTGCCGAACGACGGCGCGCCGAACTTACCCGTCAGCACATACGCGTCGTCGGTCATCTTGAGGTTGTGCTCCGCGCGTATAAGGTTGAACTCGGGCTCGGTTTTCAGCACCTTCTCGCGGCTTTCCGCGCACGCGGTTCTTTGCGCGAGCATATTAAGGATTTTGTCGAGCTCTAACGCTCTGTAATGTCTGTCCATATCGTTTACCTTATGTAATGTCTTTTAAAAATTGCAACGTCTTGAAATTTCTCTCCAAAATAAACCGCATATATTCCTCGCTGCAAAAGTTCAGCAGCTTGAGGTCGCTGTCGGGAAGTGTGAAGTTAAAAAGCTTGTCCGTATCTGCATAGCAGCAGTGGCGCATAGCGGTCACAACACTGCGGTTGAGGTTTATTTTTGCGTCGACCGATTCGTCCTTTTCATAGCAGTCGAGGCATATGAATTGACCCGTCCTCGGAAGAAAGCACATAACGTCCTTTTCGTACTCTCCGCACTCGCGGCACATCATTATGTCGGGCATATATCCCGCAAGGCACATAAGCCTAAGCTCCACGCACGCCTTTACTACGAGCGGTGACCGTTTCTGCTCCGAAAGCAGGTAAAGCGCGTTGAGTATAAGGCTAAGGTGCGCGCCTGCCTCCTGTTCCTTAGGACATATCGCGGCGGCAAGTTCGCAGAAATACTGTCCGAGGTACATCGCCTCTATGCTGTTTCTAAGCCCGCTGAAAATCTTCACCGCTTTCGCGTCGCCGATTATGTAGCTGTCCTTGCTTTTGTGCAAGGTCAGCCTTGAGTAGCACAGCAGTCCCGTCGCGGCGCACTTCTGGTTTTTGATGTCCTTTGCACCGTGGGCAAAGCCCTTTACGATACCGTGACTTTCCGTCAGCGCAGTGACGAGCTTATCCTTCTCACCGATATTCTGTTCTTTGATTATCAGACCGTTCGTTATAAATTTCATTTTTGCTCTGAGTGCCTTCAAATTTCGTGCGGTTGTTGTGAATACTTTTGTACACCAGATAGTCGTAAATTCTACCGCTGTACCAAAACGCGTTCCACGCGTCTATTTCGTTCATATTTATCACCGAGATTATTGTCTGTAAACTGCCCGGTATTATAGATAGTAAAAAATGGTTTTCTTTTAGGCGTATTTTGCGCCATACATCGCGCCCTGTCCTCGAAAGGCGACAGCCTTTCTGCGGTATGGCGCTCGTCTGACACAAAATCTGCTCTAAAATTTATAGTATTACTTAATTTTTGAAGTCTTTTTCGTCATATCCGAAGTTGCGCATAAGCTGAACGCTGTTGCGCCAGTCCTCCTTGACCTTTATCCACGTCTGAAGATAAACCTTACAGTCGAAGAACCGCTCCATATCCTGTCTCGCATAGCTTGAGATTTTCTTTAGCATACTGCCGTTTTTTCCGATAAGTATGCGCTTATGAGTCTCGCGCTCGCAGTAGATTGTCGCCTCGACGTCGAGGATGTCCTTGCCCTCGCGCATACGCAGCTTCTCGATGACCACAGCGATTCCGTGCGGGATTTCCTTGTCCGTGAGGCGCAGGATTTTCTCGCGTATCATCTCGCTTGCGAGCACGCGCTCGGGCTGGTCGGTGAGGGTGTCATCCTCGAAAAAGTGGCCGCCCTCCATAGCCTGATTCTTGAGCTCGTCCTTGAGGTCGGTAAGTCCGCTGCCGTCCTCGGCAGACACGGGTACAACTGCCGCGAAATCGTAATACTTACTGTACTCGAGAATCTGTTTCATCAGCACGTCCTTTTCCTTGAGCGTGTCGATTTTGTTGATTGCGAGTATCGCGGGCATATCCATAGCCTTAAACTTTTCGATAAGGCTCAGCTCCGTCTGTCCCGCTTCTCTGCCCGCTTCTACTACGAGCATACAGCAGTCAACTCCGCTAACGCTCTCGCTGACGGAGCGCACCATATACTTGCCGAGTGAGTTTTTCGGCTTGTGCATACCCGGTGTGTCGACGAAAACGAGTTGAACGTCGTCCTCGGTGAGCACGCCCGTGATTCTCGTGCGCGTAGTCTGCGGTTTGCTCGACACAATCGCAACCTTTGCACCTAAAATACGGTTCAAAAGCGAGCTTTTGCCCACGTTCGGGCGTCCTACTATGGCGATAAATGCCGATTTTTTTTCGTTAATATTGTTATTCATAGCTTTCTCCGTTATTCGTTATAATAAACACAACAAAAGTCGATGGAAACCATAAGTGTTATGTGTTTATTATAAAAATTTATATTGCCCGCTCGATTTGCCGCTTTGCGGCAAGAGCGATGGCTTATTATACCATAACCGCTTTGCGGTTATGGTATAATAAAAACAAAGCCGCCATTTGTGAGGCAGCTTTGAAAAATTACTTTTTAACTTTAAATCTATGGTAGATTTTCGATAAACCCATCGGCCCCATTACGATGAATACTAAGGATATTATAATGGAAACGATAAACAAAATCAATAGCCACGGAGTGGTGAATACTTGCGTCGCAACCGCAGTTATTCTTTCTATGTCGAGGTAGAAGATAAACGCCACCGAGACCGCCGCAACCGAAAGCACGAGCACCGCTCCCGCGGCAACATCCTTTGCTATTCGCACGATAGGGTCGAAGCTGTCAGTGTTTAAGTTGCAGACTTCCTCAATCGCGGTGTTTAATATCTCTGCAGTGAGGATAGACGCAATCAGCATAAGTACAACGCCCCACTGAGCCTTCGAAAGCCCGAAAAACAGGCTGAATATTATAACGTAAAAGCCCGCAACAAGGTGAAAGCGCATATGGCTCTCGTTTTTAATCGCGTACCATATACCCTTAAACGCAACCTTAAAGCTGTTTAGCTGATGTTTCATCACTCGACAATGTAGCTTGATGACGCGGGAAGTCCGAGTTCGTCCATAACAAACTCTTCCTTCTCTCTCATTCTTACTCTGTCCATATTGTCTATGTGGTCGTAACCGAGCAGGTGCAGAACGCTGTGCGCGGTGAGATAGCCCACTTCTCTTTGCAGAGAATGGCCGAACGCCTCCGCCTGTTCAACGGCCTTTTCCATTGATATAACAACGTCGCCGAGAATCTTTGCACCCGTCTCGAGATTCATGTCATATTCTCCGTTTTCGCCCATAGGGAAGGAGAGCACGTCTGTCGCCGAGTCGATTTCGCGGTACTGTGAATTTAACTTGCGTATCTGCTCATTGTCAGAGAATGTAACGCTGATTTCAGCCGGCTCGGAGAACTTCTCGAGTTCGAGCACAGCGTGACAGCAGCGTCTGATGAGCATACGCAGTCCTGTCGGGATTTTTACCGCTTTCTGATTGTTAGTGATGATGACTCTGATTTTGTTTTCCTTCATTCTTCGTTACCTCACTTTTTTCATAAGCTTTGATTATGTCCTGCACAAGTCGATGCCTTACTACGTCTTTTTCGTTGAATCTGCACTGAGCGATGTCGTCAATCCCCTTGAGTATCCTCAGGCAGTCCTTCAACCCGCTCTTCGCTCCGCTCGGCAAGTCAATCTGTGTAATATCGCCTGTGATGACCATTTTGCTGTTAAAGCCGAGTCGGGTGAGGAACATTTTCATCTGTTCCTTCGTGGTATTCTGTGCCTCGTCGAGGATGATAAAGCTGTCGTCGAGAGTACGGCCTCGCATATATGCGAGAGGAGCAACCTCGATGTTTCCTTTTTCGACGTATTTCTGGTACGTTTCCGCACCCAGCATATCGAACAGCGCGTCGTACAGAGGTCTTAGGTATGGATCGACCTTACTCTGAAGGTCTCCGGGTAGAAATCCGAGCTTTTCTCCTGCTTCCACGGCAGGTCTCGTCAGAATGATTCGGTTAATCTGCTTACTTCTAAACGCCGTTACCGCCATAGCGACCGCAAGGTAGGTCTTACCCGTTCCCGCAGGTCCCACGCCGAAGGTTATGACGTTGTCCGAGATTGCTTTGCAGTATTTTTTCTGACCGATGGTTTTGGGTTTAATGGGCTTGCCTTTAGCGGTTATGCAGATACAATCGTCCGCAAGTTGCTTAAAGCCGTCCTCGTTGCCATCATTAACCGTAGAAATACAGTAGCGCACGTTCTGTTCGCTGAGATTTTCGCCGCGATTTATAAGGTGCATAAGGCCGTCAAGTACCTTTTCGGTCTTAAACACATTCTCCTCGCTGCCGCTGATTTTCAGCTCGTCTCCGCGCACGGTTACTCTGACGTCGAACTCGTGCTCTATGAGCTTGATGTTTTCGTCAAAGCTTCCGAACAGCGCCACAGCGTGCTCAGTTCTTCCGATACTCTTAAACTTTTCCGTAGCAAAACCTCCTAAAGGCATTTTTGTGCTGTTTTGTCACTCTAATTATAACACAAAGAAGTAAAAAAAGCACCCGATAAAAGCAATTAATTTCCGAATAAATCAAACTTTGTAAAAAATGCGCAAATTCTCGCATATTCGTGCATTTCCTATCGGACATATTGAACATAAACTTTCGGATAAATTTCAAACTTTTGTTGTATATAGCGCAAATTGTGACTGAATTATTTTGAAACGCAGCGGTAAAGGCAGGTAAAACAGCAAAAAAACTAATATTTTTGCGCTTGTTTTCAAAATATAGTATTGACATAATCGCCCGTTTATATTATAATCCCATTACTGTAAAGGAAAATCCTTTACACCGAAAGAAGGCGGAGCTTGTTTTGGAAAAGAATATAGAAATATCTCTGCTATTCGACTTCTACGGTCAGCTTTTAAAGCAACAACAACAACAGGCGATTTCTCTGTACTACAACGATGACCTGTCGCTTTCTGAGATTGCTTCGGATTTAGGTATCACCCGTCAGGGTGTGCGCGACTGCATAAAGCGCGGCGAAACGCAGCTTCTGACCTACGAGGAAAAGCTCGGGCTTATGAAGCGCTTTCACGAAACCGAGTCGGGGCTCTACGAGATAGAAAATCTCGCAGAAAAGCTCTTAGACGGCTACGATGAAGAAACCGTAGAAAAATTAATTGAAACTGCGAAATCACTACACGAATAGAGGTAACGGTTATGGCATTTGAGGGCCTTTCCGAAAAGCTTTCGGGTGCGTTTAAGCGCCTGAAAAGCAAGGGTAAATTAAACGAGTCAGACGTAAAGGAGGCTATGCGCGAGGTGCGCTTAGCGCTTTTAGAGGCTGATGTTAACTATAAGGTGGCAAAGGAGTTCACCAACAAGGTGACCGAGCGCGCAATCGGCGCGGACGTTATGGAGAGCCTTACTCCCGCGCAGATGGTTGTAAAAATCGTCAACGAGGAGCTCACCGAGCTTATGGGTTCGGAAACCTCCCGCCTTGAATTTTCTTCAAAGCCGCCCACGGTAATTATGATGTGCGGTCTTCAGGGCTCGGGTAAAACTACCCACAGCGGTAAGCTTGCCCTGATGCTTAAAAAGCAGAACCACAGACCGCTTCTCGTAGCCTGCGATGTTTATCGTCCTGCGGCTATCGAACAGCTTAAGGTTGTCGGCAACAAAGCCGGAGTAAGCGTGTTTGAGATGGGTCAGGATAAGCCTGTTAAAATCGCGCGCGAGGCTATCAGGCACGCCAAGGATTACGGCAACGATATCGTTATCCTTGATACCGCCGGACGTCTGCATATAGACGAAGAACTTATGAACGAGCTTAAGGAGCTTAAGGCTGAGGTCAATCCTCAGGAAATCCTGCTCGTTATCGACTCAATGACCGGTCAGGACGCCGTAAATGTAGCAAAGAGCTTTAACGAGTTGCTCGAGATTTCGGGCGTTATCATCACCAAGCTTGACGGCGACACCCGAGGCGGTGCGGCGCTTTCCGTTAAGTCGGTCACCGGCTGCCCGATTAAATTCGCAGGTACCGGTGAAAAACTTGAGGACCTCGAGCAGTTCCACCCCGACCGTATGGCGAGCCGAATACTCGGTATGGGCGATGTGCTTACGCTTATCGAGCAGGCTGAGGAAAAGCTCGACGAGAAAAAGGCCGAGGAAGTCGCCCGCAAAATGATGCACAATAAAATGGACTTCAACGACCTGCTCGACCAGTTTCAGCAGATTAAGAAGATGGGTCCCTTAAAGGGAATTCTCTCCAAGCTTCCCGGCGTCGGCAACAAGCTTGACGACGTTGATATAAATGACCGCGCAATCGACTGGACCGAGGCGATTATCCTCTCGATGACCCCCGCCGAGCGCGAAAAGCCCGACCTCATCAACCCGAGCCGCAAGCGCAGAATTGCCGCGGGCTCAGGCAGGAGCGTCGAGGAGGTTAACCGACTCATAAAGCAGCTAAAGGATATGCAGAAAATGATGCGCCAGATGAGCGGAAAAGGTAAGAAGAGACGCGGTATGCGCCTTCCGCCCGAGATGATGAATATGGGCGGCGGATTCCCCGGATTTTAAACGTTATTAACCCAAAGAAAAGCCGAGGCTCGGAGCCTGTAAATAACGACTGGCGACGACTAAGCTGTAAAGCAATCATAGATTGCGAAACAGATTAGAGGAGTGGGAGTTATTTACAGAACAGTGGAGAGCAATGAGGCTAGACATCAACATTGGTTAATATATAATTAACTATGGATTACGGAGGTGAAACAAATGGCAGTAAAAATCAGACTCAGAAGAATGGGCGCTAAAAAGGCACCTTTCTATCGTGTAGTTGTTGCGGACTCAAGATATCCGCGTGACGGCCGCTTCATTGAGGAAATCGGCACATACGATATTCTTAAAAAGCCTTCAGAGTTCAAGGTTGACGCCGAGGCAGTTAAAAAGTGGATTGCTAACGGTGCACAGCCCACAGATACCGTAAAGGCTCTTTTAAAGAAGAACGGTTATATTGACTAATGCTAAACTTGGTTTAGTGTATTTTCAGGAATGGAAAGGATTTAGAGAATTATGCAGGATTTACTTACAATCATCGCAAAAGGCTTAGTAGAGAACCCCGACGCTGTAAGCGTTGAGGCTGACGCTCCCGACGAGGAGGGTGTAGTAGTATATCACCTCCACGTTGCTGAGGACGATATGGGCCGCATTATCGGTAAGCAGGGCAGAATTGCCAAGGCTATCCGTACAATCGCACGTTCTGCTGCCGTAAGAAGCGAGCAGAAGGTAATGGTTGAAATCGACTGATTTCACAAAAACTTCAGAAGCCGCCTTCGGGCGGCTTTTGTTTTTGAAAAAAATTTAACTTAAAATTCAAAATTCTTGAAACTTTTTTTGAAAAATCTGACACTACTATAGTGAAAGGTGAATTTTTTATAAATTTTTAGGAGGTTTTGAATTATGAAAAAGCACATTTCTTTTCTGTTTTCGGTTTTGTTTATCGTAAGTATTATCGCGTCGGCAGTCGTGAACGTATCCGCGCTCGACGTTATCCGAGGCAAAAGCGGAGATTATGAGTACAAGGTCTACGACGGAAAGTACGCTGAGCTGACCGAATTCGTTTCAAAAGAAACCATCGGCGGAACATACTATATCCCGAGTAAAATTGACGGATATACGGTCAGATATCTCGGATACAGACTTTTCAGCGAAAACGATGTTCCGGCGGACAAGGTCGTTATCCCCGATACCGTTACCGAAATTGATAATGCAGCATTTGAGCATTATGTCGGCGATGACGGACCGTTCGGTTCAAGACTCAGGGAAATTGTAATCCCGTCGGGGGTTTCCCGTATCGGAGAATACGCATTTGCACATTGCGTTAATCTGAAGAGCGTAACGCTTCCGGGTACTCTGCGCAGCCTCGGCGAAGGCGCTTTCATAGATTGCACAAAGCTAAAAAGCGTCACAATCAACGAGGGTCTTGACACAATACCCAAATATGCGTTTGAGGGTTGCACAAGCTTAGAGAGCATTAACCATTTAAACGGAGTGTTTGCTGTTTTGGAGTACGCGTTCTTTGATTGTCCTAAGCTAAAGAGCCTCAGCGTTAACGAGTATACCGCATTTACAAAGTATTCCTGCGGTTACAAATACAGCGACGATACGAAAATCAGAAAGAAAGTTAAACAAAAAGATTTTAAGCTGAATATTACAAGCTCCAATTCTTTTGAAAAATATGCAAGCAACCACGCTGCGCTCGGTACCGCGGGCAAAGATTACGGCATTTTCTGCAACTATCTTACGAAATCGAGCGAAAAAAAGGATATTAAACTTCACTGCGGCCTTTCCTTTAAAATCAAGATTGACGGAAAATATGCTACCAAATGGAAGTCCACAAACCCGAAGGTCGTAAAAGTAACCTCCTCGGGAAAGGTAACGGCTCTCAAAAAAGGCACTGTTACTCTCAAAGCAACTCTTGCGGACGGCTCAAAATACTCGAGGGATATGACAGTGTTTGAAGACCCGCGCCTGAAAAAAGAATCCGTATCTGTTAAAGTGGGTAAAACCAAAACCGTAAAAATTTCAGGCAAAGCCTTTGGTGTAAATAACGTGTATAAAAACACAAAAATCGCTAAAATCACCTCGAAAACATCTGCAAAAAAGCTAACCGTAAATGGATTGAAAAGGGGTAGCACAACTCTTAAAGTAAAGGTGAATGGAAAAACTTTAAAACTCAAGGTAAAAGTTGTATAACAAAAAGCAAGGCTCTGTCGAAAGGCAGAGCCTTTATAAAATCTCTTTACACAAATTTACGTTTATGATAAAATAGCAACATAAAAATCACAGTAGGTGAAAGCTATTTATATTGCCCGCTCAGTTTGCTGCAAGCGGCAACGAGCGATGGCTAAAATTTCCATACACGCCTTATCCGCCCACGATAAGGTTGTGGAAAAATTTAATATCTGTTTGTGGGCGGAAAGGCTATGGAAATTTATGAAAAAAAAGTTTCTTGAGGTAGGTCGAATCGTCGGAACTCACGGTATCCGCGGCGAGCTCCGCGTCGAGCCGTGGTGCGATTCTCCCGACTTCCTTGCGCAGTTTAAAACCCTCTACTACAACAGCGGCGACGAGAAAATCAAGGTTTCCTCCCGTCCGCATAAAAATATCGTCCTTATGAAAATAAAGGGCATAGAGTCTATCGAAGAAGCCGAGGTGCTCCGCGGCAGAGTGCTCTACATCGACCGAAACAGCGTAAAGCTTCCCGAGGGCAAAAACTTCGTTCAGGATTTGCTCGGTTGCAGGGTGCTTAACGCCGACGATAAAACAGTCGAGTACGGCACAATCGCCGACGTGTTCAAAACGGGCGCGAACGACGTCTATACGGTCAAGAGCACGAGCGGAAAGGAGTACCTTATCCCCGTTATTGACAGCGTTGTTGTTGAGAAGAACGTCGACGACGGCATTGTTCTCGTTAGACCGATGGAGGGACTTTTCGACGATGAAGCTTGATTTAATCACACTTTTCCCCGAGATGTGCGAGGCGGTTTTGGGCGAGAGTATAATCGGCAGGGCGCGCAAGAGCGAGGCTATCGATGTCGAGTGCCACCAGCTGCGCGACTACGCGTTCGATAAGCACCGTCGCGTTGACGACACCGTCTACGGCGGAGGAATGGGTATGCTTATGAAGTGCGAGCCGATTGCGCTTTGCTATGAGGCGATATGCGAAAAACGCGGGTCAAAACCGCATTTCATATATATGTCGCCGCAGGGCAAGGTGCTAACTCAACAGCGGCTCAGAGAGCTCTCGGAGCTTGAGAATATCTGCGTTTTAGCGGGTCACTACGAAGGCGTAGACCAGCGTATAATTGATGAATTTATCGACGAGGAAATCTCAATCGGCGACTATGTTCTCACGGGCGGCGAGCTGCCTGCTTTAGTATTTATCGACGCTCTGGCGCGTATGGCGCCGGGTGTGCTCTCGAACAACGAGTGCTTTACCGAGGAGAGCCACTTTAACGGCCTTTTAGAATATCCTCAGTACACAAAGCCGCAGGTATGGCGCGGGCTCGAGGTTCCGCCGATTCTCTACAGCGGCGACCACGCGAAGGTTGACCGCTGGCGCTATGAGCACAGCCTCATAAACACCGCTAAGAAACGCCCCGATATGCTCGAAAAAAAGGAGCTTTCTGAGGAAGATTTAAAGATTATTGAAGGAAATATTTGATTTTGTGTATAATATTCACAAGAGCGGAATTGTTTTCGCAAACGTGAGTCTGAAAATCTCCCCGTGGCAAATCAGCACAAACTACATATTCGTGAAGTTGCACAAACTGAATTTGTGTAAAAACATTATAAATGTTATTAAATCCAAAAATGATTTTTTACTGTTGACGGCAAAAAATAAAGTGATATAATAGAGTACGTCGTAATATCCCGCAAAGGGGTACAGGTTAAAATTTGTTTATTTAGAGTTTATTTAGAGAGGTTTTAGTTTATGTACGTTAAGGAAGTTCTGGTTAAGAACAAGGCTGGCTTGCACGCACGCCCTGCAACATTTTTCATTCAGAAGGCTAATGAATTCAAGGCTACTATTTGGGTAGAAAAAGAAGAAAGACGCGTGAACGCAAAGAGTCTTCTTGGCGTACTTTCACTCGGCATTATCGGCGGAACAACTATCAAGATTCTTGCTGACGGCTCCGACGAGGAAGAGGCTGTTGACGGTCTCGTTGCTCTCGTAGAGTCCGGATTTGCTGACTAATCTACTGATAATCTGATGGGCGGAGCATATCCGCCCTTTTTTACTTTTATTAAAACGTGATTCGGTTATATTATTTAGTATGAACCCTAAAATTAAACAATTACGCCGTAAGGCTATGGCTCTGCCCGAGTCTCCCGGCGTGTATATAATGCACAACAAAAACAAAAAAATAATATATATCGGTAAAGCCAAAGTGCTCAAAAACCGCGTTTCCCAGTATTTCGGCTCCCAGAATAACCACAGCGAAAAGGTGCGCCGAATGGTCGAAAACGTGGATTACTTCGAGTATATAATCTGCGACGGCGAGTTCGAGGCGCTCGTGCTCGAGTGCAGTCTTATAAAGCAGCATACGCCGAAGTACAACATTCTCTTAAAGGACGACAAGGGCTACAGCTATATCCGCGTGTCAAACGAGAAGTGGCGCAGAATTACTTATGAGCTGCAAAAAAAGGACGACGGCGCGACCTACATCGGTCCGTATATGACGGGCTTTTACGTCAAACAGTCGGTCGAGCAGGCTAACCGTGCCTTCAAGCTGCCCGACTGCACGCGCAAATTCCCCGAGTGCTTCGGTAAGGAGCGTCCGTGCCTTAACTACCACATAAAGCAGTGCTTAGCGCCCTGCACCGGCAAGGTAAAATTCAGTGAGTATAACGAAAACGTCGAGCAGGCGCTCGAGTTTTTAAAGGGCGGCAGCAGCGAGTCGATAAAGCAGCTCACCGAGGAAATGGAAACCGCCGCCGAGGCTCTCGACTTCGAGCGCGCGGCGAAAATCCGTGACAAAATTAACGCGATAAAGAAGATGTCCGACAAGCAGAAGGTCGTCTCCGTCAACGTCCCCGACCAGGACGTAATCGCTTACTTCACCGACGGCGAGCGCGGCTGTTTTCAGGTGTTTAAGTTCGTCGGAGGACGGCTTACTGACCACGAAAATTTCGTTATCAATAACCCTATGGACGGCGAAAACGAGCTCTCGCAGTTCATAACGAGCTTCTACTCTATGCGCGAAATCCCGAAGAATATCACACTCGACCGTATCCCCGAGGACAGCGAAGTCATCGAAAAATGGCTCTCGGAAAAGCGCGGCAACCGCGTCTACCTGACCTGCCCCCAGCGCGGCGAGCAGGCTCAGCTTGTGCAGATGTGCCGCAAGAACGCCGCCGAGGTGCTCGCTCAGATAAAGGGCAGAACCTCGCGCGAGTACTCGGTACTTGAGGAATTGCGTGAGATTTTGGGGCTTTCGAAAATCCCCGAGTATATCGAGTCATACGATAACTCAAACCTTGCGGGCACGGAGAATGTCGCGGGTATGATAGTTTACGAAAACGGAAAGCCGCTCAAGTCGGCTTACCGCAAGTTTAAGATAAAATCCTTCGAAGGACAGGACGACTACGCCTCAATGGCAGAGGTGCTCGACCGCCGATTTACGGAGTACGAGGAGCTTAAGGACACGGGCGAGGGTTTCGGCAGACTGCCCGACCTCATTCTGCTCGACGGCGGACAGGGACAGGTCAGCGCCGTAATGCCTGTTCTCAGAAAGCACAACCTCGACGTTCCGATTTTCGGTATGGTTAAGGACGGCAGCCACCGCACACGAGCAATAACGGGTACAGGCGGCGAAATATCTATTAATTCGCGCCGCGCGGTATTTACCTTCATAAGCAAAATGCAGGACGAGGTGCACCGCTTCGCTATCGGCTACCACCACCAGCGCAGAAAAAATGCAACGTTCAAGAGTTCTCTTACCGATATTGACGGTATAGGCACCGTCCGCGCGAAGGCGCTTTTAAAGCACTTTAGAACCATAACCAATATTCGCAACGCCGATTTAGAGGAGCTCGAGCTCTGTCCGAAGATGACCCACGATTCGGCGGTTATGGTCTATAATTATTTCCACGACACAGAGGAATAGAAAAAGGAGCACATTATGCGAGTAATAACAGGAGAAGCGAGAGGAAGAAAACTAATTACCCTTGAGGGCGAGGACGTCCGCCCGACAACATCAAAGGTAAAAGAGGCGATTTTCTCCGCTATACAGTTTGAAATAGAGGGCAGGAGCTTTCTCGATCTTTTTGCAGGCTCGGGACAGATGGGTATAGAGGCTCTCAGCCGCGGCGCAAAGTCCGCGACCTTCGTCGACGCGTCGAGAAAATCCGTCGATATAATCCGCAAAAATTTAAATAACGTGGGTTTCTACAGCCGCGCAAAGGTTGTCCATACAGACAGTATCGGCTACCTCGATATGCTCTCCGAGCCGGTTGATATCGTCTTTCTTGACCCGCCTTACGGGACGGGACTTTTGCAGGAGGCCCTGCCGAAGGTGAGCGAAATTGTGAAAAAAACAGGCATAATAATCGCAGAAAATGCCGAAAATGAAGAAATTTTTGAAAAATATGGCGATTTTGTGCTTGACAGACAGAAACACTATGGTAAAATAAAAATATCTATGTACAGACATAGTGAATACATTTAGGAAGTTGCTTAATGGAAACTAAGGTTATCTGTCCGGGTAGCTTTGACCCCGTAACGCGCGGCCACGTCGACATCATCACCCGAGCGGCGAGAATGTTCGACCACGTTATCGTCGGCGTGCTCAACAACCTTGCGAAGAATCCAAGCTTCACCACCGAGGAGCGAATCGCTCTGCTTAAGGAGTCGCTTAAGGGTATCGACAACGTCGAGGTCGTAGGGTTTGACGGCTTGCTTGCCGACTATGCAAAACAGCAAGGCGTTACCTCTATCGTAAAGGGACTGAGGGCTGTGTCGGACTTTGAGTATGAATTTCAGCAGGCACTCACTAACAAAAAGCTAAATCCTGACCTTGAGACGGTGTTCCTCACCAGCCATTCGGAGTTTATGTATTTCAGCTCCAGTATGGTAAAGCAGGTCGCCTCCCTCGGCGGAGATATCAGCTCGTTTGTGCCCGAGTGCGTGCATGATGAAATATTGGCACGTTTAAAACAAACACTATAACATCAGATAATGGAGTGGGAAAAATGGAACAAAGAATTGAAGATTTAATTTTAGAATTACAGGATATGGTCAACAACGCTAAGGGCGTTCCTCTCAGCAAGGACAGAAAGGTGCTCGTTTCCGGTGAGAGAATCTTCGAGATTCTTGACGAAATCGAGGACAACCTCCCCAAGGAGGTTCGTCAGGCTAAGGGTATCGTGGCTGACCGTGACGAAATCCTCGCCGAGGCTAAACGCAAGGAAGAGGAGGTTATCCGTCAGGCTGAAGCAAGACGCAAGGTTATGCTCAGCGAGAACGAAATCGTAAAAGCTGCTCAGGCTCAGGCTCAGGAGATTATCGCGGCTGCAAAGAAGAAGTCCGACGATATGCACAAGGCGGCTAATTCCTACGTTGCAAACCTTATGGAGCGTGTAGACAATACTCTTGCTGACTACTCCAAGGAGATTAAGCACACAAGACAGGAATTCAAAAAAGCAATGAAATAATTTTGCATAAAAGCTCCCCGAAAGGGGAGTTTTTTGTTTTAGCTGTACATAAATACAGGCTGTTGCAAGTCTTTTGCAACAGCCTTTTTAATGTTATTAGTTTTTATCAGACAGATATTCGTGGGGAGTGGGCTTGTAATCCTTCGTGTAGTATTTTTTGTATTTAGATGATTTGGTTTCGGAATCGGGAACACTGTCCGGATTCCCAATCGGCGTTTCGCTGATTGCGTCGAGCAAAATTTTTTCAAGGTGTTCGAATTCGGAATGTTCTCCAAAGCAACATAGCACAAACGCATTGCGTACATAGCCAGCACTCGCAGCCATAAGATTGTAGTCAAAGTAGTAACCGTAATGTTCAACGAATAATGCAATCAACATAACGGTTGTGCGTGTGTTGCCCTCGCGGAAAGGATGTACCTGCCAGATAGCAGGAAAAGTGTGCGCTACCGCTTTAGCAAAATTATCGTGGGTAAGGCTTCCGAAGTCTACCGCGTCTATCTTTTCCCAAGCCGACTTTAAATCGTCGTCTATAGTATCCCAATTTGAATACCAAACACTTTTGCCTGCAAGCAAAGGCTCGCGTTTCTGAATGTTGATAGAGCGATATTGACCCGCCCATTCATAAATATCACCGAATATTCTTTTGTGAATTTCGCAAAAGCCTTGAGCAGAAAAATCCGAAAAACCACTGTTGTAAAGTATAGACATGCGGGTTCTTGCCATCGCTGATTCAGCTATGTCAAGCTCTTTATCGTCTGTAATACCGAGTTTGTTTTTTAAAGCTTTACTGTTTTCTTGAAGGTAAATATCGTATTTCATTTTAAGCCCTTGTATACATGGCGAGCATTTGAGAGCACATTTGCTCGTCTGTCAGTATTCCTTCTGCCCATTGGGCAAAAATAATTTCTGCTTTTTCAGATACAGGTACGCCCTCAATGCTATTGATTGCTTTTGCAATTTTTACAGCTCTCTTGCGTTTATCAATATCTTTATCTTGCATAGAAAGTCCTCCGCTTCTAAATCCTATTGTACCCAATACGCTCGGCTTAGTCAAGATTTTGTTTGGTCATAATAATGACAAAAGTCAAAAGAGTTTTCTCTTGAAATAAGTTTGATATTATGGTATTATTAGCTTGCTAACAGTTTCTAAAATTCAATATTTAAGCTACAAGTGTGTTTTTTTGTAAAAAACACACGCTCTTTTCCTGCACTTTGGCTTAAATGTTGAAATGGAAATTGTTAGCACAATTAGAGCTGTGTGGTTTTTAGCGTAGCTCTTGTGGCTACGCTTTTTTATATATAAAAACTCTTGCAATATCAAGTCCAATTTGATAAAATAATAGTGCGAAACAAAAATTGAAAATTAGCAACTTTCGGCAAGTGTTTTTTTTGATAAAAATACAGGCTCTGTTTTGACATGCTTAAAGTTGCTGTTAGATTTTTGTTTCGCGACAAAGAGCTATGTATTTTTGGCGTAGCTTCGGCTACGCTTTTTTATTGCAGTAATATTTGAACAAAATCAGGAGGTGTAGGTTGTGTCAAACAAAGGAAGCTGGTTCAAAAATATTGATGAGTTGATGGTTTTGGCTTGTTTATCACAAAAACCTTGTTACTGTTCCGAGGTAGTGGAGTTTATAAACAGCTATCGTGATGACGAACATAAGATAGAACATAATGCTGTTTATACTGCACTTTACTTTCTTCGAGATAAAAAAGCTGTTGAAGAACAAGACGCCCGTATAACCGAAGGTAAAAAAAGAGTTTATTATAATCTTACGCCCGCCGGTAGGATATATTTTGAACAATTTTTAAGGGATTACCGCGCTTATATCAGCGCCTCGGAAGATATCTTAGGCGAGTCAACGAAGTTGAATGACAAATAGAATCCCAAAGTATAACTATATAGGACTAAAGATGAATGCTCGGAGAAATCCGAGCTTTTTTCTGTGAAAAATCCATATATTTCCAAAATACGTCGAACAATGTTATTTTTTGTATAAAATACTGCAAAACAGGTCGTGATGTTTGGTTAAATCGCTGTTACTTTTTTCTTGCAATTTAGAGACGTATGGGTTATAATGGTTACAACGGTGGCATTTAGTGTCACAAAGTGGCTATAGTTATTGCTTTTATGGCAAAATAGACGTATTATTTCAGGGAGGTGGCAAGATTGTTCTTTACAGGTACTTCGTCTCATACTATCGACGCGAAGGGTCGTATTGTCTTGCCCGCCAAATTCCGCGCGCAGCTTGGCGAGACGTTTTACGTCGCAAAGGGCTTTTACGACTGCGTTCAGGTGCTCTCTGTCGAGGAGTTCGAAAAGCTCCGCGAGAACATCAAGGCTCTGCCCGCACAGCTTGCGCTCGCTCTGCAATACGCCGTTGTATCCACAGCCGTCGAGGTTTCGCCCAACTCGCAGGGTCGTATCCCTATTCCTCAGACTTTACGCGACGAAGCCGGCCTTGATAAGAATGTCTCCGTGGTCGGTATGGATAACAGGCTCGAGATTTGGGACGAGGACAAGCTTGCTCAGTTCAAGCTCAGGAATCAGCCGAATCTTACGGAAGCTCTCAATATGTTGAGTATGTAAGAGGTAGATATGGAATTTTCGCATATTCCCGTACTGCTTAACGAGACGATTGAAGGGCTGAATATAAACCCCAACGGTATCTACGTTGACGGTACCGCGGGTGGAGGAGGTCACTCTGCCGCAATCCTTGAGAGGCTTAAGGGCGGAAAGCTGATTTCAATCGACCAGGACCCCGACGCAATCTGCACAGTTAAGCAGAGGTTTAAAGACGAACCGAATTCAATTATTATAAAAGGCAATTTTTCCGAGATGAAATCGCTTTTAAAACAGAGAGGAATCTGTCAGGTAAACGGTATCCTGCTCGACATCGGCGTTTCGTCTCACCAGCTCGACACCGCCGAGCGCGGCTTTTCGTTCCACGAGGACGCACCGCTCGATATGCGTATGTCGCAGTCGGGCACGAGTGCCGCAGATTTAGTGAACACGCTCCCGCAAAAGGAACTTTCAAAAATCATATTCACCTACGGCGAGGAGAAGTTTGCCGACTCGATTTCAAAGGCAATAGTCAAAAAGCGAGAGGAAGCTCCGATTAAAACAACATTCGAGCTTGCCGAAATCATCAGAAACTCCGTTCCCGAGCGCGTAAGGCGCAACGGACATCCCGCGCGCAAGACATTTCAGGCGCTTCGAATCGAGGTAAACCACGAGTTAGACGCTCTCAGAGCGGGACTCGAGGACGCGTTCGACCTGTTGTGCGACGGCGGAAGACTCGCGGTGATTACCTTCCACTCCTTAGAGGACAGAATCGTAAAGCAAGCGATTGCGAAATGGTGCGAGGGATGCACCTGTCCGCCCGACTTTCCGGTGTGCGTATGCGGCAAAAAACCGCAGGCTCGGTCAATAAACCGCAAGCCTATTGTAGCAAATTCACAAGAATTAGACGCAAATCCCCGTTCAAGAAGTGCAAAACTAAGAATTTGCGAAAAAAATATTGAAAAATCGTAATTTGCTATAGACATTTGTTACAATATAGGGTAAAATATAACAGGTTTGTAAATAGTTGAAAAACCACAATAGATTGTGTGAAAACCGAATTTTTAACACAATATTCTGTATAATTCCTGTGGAGAAAATTAGAATTTTCTGTAACAGAAATAAAGAAAAATTAAAAAATTGTAACATTTTGTTTATAAAGAAATATATACGCAGAATTTTAGTGTAAAATAGGAAATCGTTGATTGATAATAACCTTAGAGGTAACATAAATGGCATATGAAAATAACGGCGCAGCTTACAACCTTGATCTCTTCCGGGACAATACCGCGAGAGAGCTGCCCCAAGAAAGAAAAAAACAAAACAGAACCAAAGTCGTCTCTCTGCCGCAGGACGCTCTGATAAAAATCCGCAGAAGAAAGCACAACCCTTTCCGCCTTTTCGTCGGCGCAGTTTCGGCTGCGATAGTTGTGGTGATTGTCAGCGTTATTATTATCGGACAAGTCCAGCTTACCGAGCTCAACCAGAAGATTATCAACACGAAAGAAGAACTCGGCAACGCAAGGAGTACATACACACAGTCGCAGATGGCTATCCAGTCCAAGCTCTCTACAAATCAGATAGAGGAGTACGCTAACAGCAGGCTTGGAATGAGTAAGGCGGAAAACGCACAGAAGGAGTACGTCTCCCTGTCCGAGGGCGATAAGGCCGAAATCTCCAAAGATGCGAATCAAAACTTTTTCCAAAAAATTATAAACGCGTTAACAGGACTTTGGTCATAACACTGCATCTAATTTAATATCATTTACTATGTTATAAGAGTTGAGATGTGTAATCTTAACTCTTATTCGTGATTTTAGGTAATTTTATGAATTTACATTGAAGGGAGCGAGAGTATGGCACAACCACCTAAAAAGCGTAGTCAGCGCGGCGCTATGCAGCTTTTGCGTTTTCGCTCGACTATACTTATCATACTCATCCTCGTCATAGGCTTCGGCGCTGTTACGGTGCGCCTCGGTCACCTCACGCTTGTGATGGGCGCCGAGCTTCAGGAGCAGTCGGTTGACCAGATGCTCTACGATACCACCGTCAACGCAAAGCGAGGCACAATATACGACGCAAACGGCAAGATTCTTGCACAGAGCGCGTCGGTGTGGCGTGTGGTTTTTGCGCCGCATTACTTCGAAAATAATGCTCAGAGAAAATACGTCTCGAGGAAACTTTCGAAAATTCTCGACCTCGACTATAAGGATTTATATAAAAAGTCAAAACAGAATTCTTTCTATATTGTTATCAAGCGCAGGATTGAGTCGGACGAGCGCGAGAAGATTCTAAAGTTCCAGCAGCAGCTAAAGGACAGCGACAAGTACAGGAAGATAGTAAACGTAATTGCGCTTTTCGACGACTTCCGTCGTTACTATCCCTACAACGACCTCGCCTCCGCCGTAATCGGCTTTACGGGCTCAGACGATCAGGGGCTCGAGGGCGTAGAGTATCAGTACAACGAATATCTCACCGGAACTCCCGGACGAATAATAAAGGCGCGCAACGCCAATCAGACCGATATGCCGTTCCAGTACGAGCAGAATGTCGGCGCAAAGGACGGCGACAGCCTGACCCTTACTATCGACGAAACAATTCAGTCAATCGCCGAGAAGTATATGAAGCAGGGACTCATCAACAACAACGTCCTAAACCGCGGCGTGTGTATTATTATGAACGTAAAAACGGGCGCGATACTCGCTATGGCTGTAGCCGACGGCTACGACCTGAACAATCCGTATGATTTGCCTGAGGCCGACCTCGCGGCTATCCGCCAGCTACCGAAGAAGGACAGAGCCACCGCCGAAAGCGCCGCGCTCGGCGCGATGTGGCGTAACAAGGCTATCGCCGACACCTATTATCCCGGCTCGGTATTCAAAATGTGCACCGCTTCAATGGCACTCAACGAGGGCAAGGTAAGCGACAATTCCTCGTTCTATTGCTCGGGCGTTGTAAAACTCTACACCGAGCAAATCCACTGCCACAATCGTAACGGTCACGGTTCGCAGGATTTCTTCAACGCGATTGCGAACTCCTGCAACCCCGCGTTTATTCAGATAGGCAATCTCATCGGAACAAAGAAGTTCCAGAATTATTATAACGCTTTCGGCTTCTCGGAGCCGACGGGTATCGACCTCCCCGGTGAATCAGAGGATATATGGTTTGACCACGAGATGGGTGAGGTCGACCTCGCGGTTTCCTCGTTCGGTCAGGGCTTTTCCATCACGCCGATTCAGATGATAACGGCGGCTTCCGCTGTTGCAAACGGCGGAAAGGTTGTCCAGCCCTATGTCGTTCAGAAAATTGTCGACGCCGACGGCAACGTTGTCAAGAACACCGAGACCGTCGTAAAACGTCAGGTTATCTCCAAAGAGGTTTCCGCGAAAATGTGCGATTACCTCGAGAGAAACACAATCAAGGGCGGAGTGAACAACGGCTATATCGCAGGATACCGCGTAGGCGGAAAGACAGGTACTTCCGAGAAAATCGGCCATTCTACGGGCGGCTCGGAGGACTATATCGCCTCCTTCTGCGGTATTGCTCCCGCCGACGACCCACAGGTTGCGTGCCTCGTGTTCTTCGATACGCCTAAGGGTGCTAACTACTACGGAAGCCTTGTTTCGGCTCCTGTATTTGTAAATATTATGAGCGAGGTGCTACCGTACCTCGAAATTCAGGCTGAGTACTCCGAGAGTGAAAAGCAGTACATCGACACCGTCGCAGGCTCTTACATTGGTCTTTCCGCCGAGAAGGCGGCCGCACAGGCGAAAAAGGACGGCTTCACCGTTACCGTAAAGGGCGAGGGTAAAAAGGTCATTTCGCAGATTCCTACCGCCGCGGCAAAAATCCCGACAGGCGGCAACGTTGTGCTCTATACTGACGAGGATAGCGCGTCGAACAAAGTGATGGTTCCGAACCTCGTCGGCTACTCGGTATCCACCGTGAACTCAGTCGCGTCGTACTACGGACTTAACGTAAGCATATCGGGCGTGACCTCGAGCTCCTCTGCTATTTCGCAGACGCAGAGCATTATGTCGGGCGAGTTGGTTCCCGAGGGCACGGTAATCTCCGTCAAGTTCGGCGGCGCAACCGTGGTGCAGGACTAATACTAAACGTATAAAATCGAAAGGAACGATAATATGATTTTCGCTGTATGGACATTTCTGACCGCGCTCTGCACATTCGCAATCACCGCGGTGCTCGGAAAATTTCTGATTCCGTTTCTCCATAAGCTCAATTTCGGCCAGACTATCCTCGAGATAGGCCCATCGTGGCACAAGGAGAAGCAGGGTACACCGACAATGGGCGGTATTATGTTTATAGTCGGCATTGCTTTAGTAACCACTGTAAGCGTGCTGCTCTACAACATATTCGGCGTTCAGGCGGTAACTGTCTATCAGTCCGACCCGACGCGCTGCGCGGTATTCGTATTCACAGGCCTCGCGCTCGCGCTCGGACACAGCGCAATCGGATTTATCGACGACTATATCAAGGTTGTTAAAAAGCGCAACCTTGGCCTCACAGCTTTGCAGAAGTTAGTGCTGCAGTTCGCGGTGACTATCGCGTATCTCGCGGGACTCGGCTTTTTAGGATACGGCGGCACGACCGTGATTCCGTTCGTGGGCACTGTCGACCTCGGCTGGCTCTACTATCCGATTGCGGCGATTGTTATCGTGGGCGTGGTGAATGCAGTAAACCTCACCGACGGTATCGACGGGCTTGACGGTTCGCTTACGTTTTTTGCTTCGCTGTTCTTTATGCTTATCGCGAACCTCGTGGGCTTTATGGGCGTGAGCTTTATGTCCGCGGCTGTCGCGGGCGGATGTCTCGGCTTCCTCGTGTGGAACTTTCATCCCGCGAAGGTGTTTATGGGCGACACGGGCTCGCTCTTCCTCGGCGGTATCGTGTGCGCGCTTGCGTTCGCTGTGGATATGCCGATTCTGCTTCTGCCGCTCGGTATCGTTTATCTCTGCGAGATGTTCTCCGTAATGCTGC
This sequence comes from Ruminococcus sp., assembly GCA_022510945.1. Classification (GTDB taxonomy): domain Bacteria; phylum Bacillota; class Clostridia; order Oscillospirales; family Acutalibacteraceae; genus Ruminococcoides. The sequence goes on along the minus strand of JAFLSK010000007.1, from coordinate 20,657 downwards.
AGGTCAGCTACTTCAAGCTCACTCACGGCAAGCGCCTCTTCAAGATGAGCCCGATTCACCACCATTTCGAGATGTGCGGCTGGTCTGAGGTGAAGATTGTCTCCGTGTTCAGCTTTGTTACCGTGATTTTCGGCGTGGCGGCGTTTTTGCTCGTGTATTTCGGAGTATAAAAACCGTTTAAATAAATTCGAAAGAGAGGGACATTATGGCTCCTAACGTAAGAGTAATGCGACAGGCAGACCTCAACAAGCTCTATGACGAGCGTGTTGCCGACCGCCGTCAAAGAGCAGGGCAGCCAACCTCTGACAATAGAAGAAACAGGCGCAGAAAGCCGAAGATGAAGTGGCTCGAGCGCGGAATGGGTCTTGACCTTCCGTTTTTACTCTTGGTGCTTACGCTGCTCATCGTCGGTATGGTGATGATGTTCTCCGCAAGCTACCCTACCGCCTACTACAACCACGAGGGCGACAGCTACTTCTTCGTCCGCCGTCAGCTTTTGTACGCTGTAATCGGCGTTGTGGCTATGCTCGGGCTTTCATTTTTTAACTACAACAAGCTCCATAAATTAGCTGTACCGATAATGCTTGTCTCGTACATTACGCTAATCGTCGTGCTGATAGTCCCCGCGAAGGTTCACCGCTGGATTGACATCGGACCCATAAACATTCAGGCGTCCGAGATTACAAAATTTGCGATAATCGTGTTCTTTGCGCATTGGGCGAGCCTTTACTACGACAAAATGCAGTACGCCCGCTATAGCGTGGCTCCAGGAATCATTATTTTCGGCTCAACGGCGGCGTTGCTTATGCTCGAGCCGCACTTTTCGGGTATCGTTATCATCGGTATCCTCACCGTCGTAATGCTTTACATAGGCGGTATGAAAATCAAGTGGTTCGTTTACGGATTCGTCCTGCTTGTTATAGCAATAGCGGGCGCGGCGGCGACAGGACTGCTCGGTTACGCTATGAAGCGAATGGACGGCTGGGGTCAGGCCTTGACTCCCGCAGACTCCACTATGTGGAACTTAACGTGGCAGACGAGAAACTCGCTGTACGCAATCGGCTCGGGCGGACTTTTCGGTCTCGGTCTCGGCCAGTCGCGTCAGAAGTACCTCTATATCCCCGAGCCGCAGAACGACTTTATCTTCGCCGTGGTTATCGAGGAGTTAGGCCTCGTCGGCGCGTTGATTATACTTCTGATTTTTGCGCTGCTTGTATGGCGCGGTATCACGCTCAGCCTGCGTTCAAAGGACCGCTTCGGCCGTATGCTCGGAATAGGTCTGTCGTCTCAGATTGGTATTCAGGTTGTGCTCAATATTCTCGTTATCACCGACTGGCTCCCGAACACAGGTATCAGCCTGCCGTTCTTCAGCTACGGAGGCAGTTCGCTGATTATGTTGCTCGCGCAGATGGGACTGATACTTTCAATCTCGCGAACGGCGAATATAGAAAAGCAATAATTAATTATACTAAACACCAAGTAAAAACGGATATCTTTCAATTAGTGTTTAGTATAAAAGACAAGGAAGATAGATATGAAGCTACTGTTCGCGTGCGGCGGCACTGCGGGACACATCAATCCCGCGCTCGCTATCGCAGGATATGTAAAGGGAAGACACCCCGACGCTGAAATCCTCTTCGTCGGTAACCGCGGCGGTATGGAGGAAAGACTCGTCAAAAACGCAGGGTATGAGATGGAGCTTATCACCATAAGCGGCTTTAAGCGCAAGCTAAGCTTTGACGCTCTCAAGCAGAATGTTCTGACTGTTAAGCGCACCTTTTCATCCTCGCGTGAGGCGAAGAAAATTATCGACAAGTTCAAGCCCGACCTCTGCATCGGTACTGGCGGCTACGTCAGCGGACCCGTGCTGAGGACGGCTGCTAAAATGGGCGTTCCCACTATTATCCACGAGCAGAACGCCTATCCCGGCGTTACCAATAAAATGCTCTCAAAGAGCGCGAAGAAGGTTATGCTCGCCGTAAGCGGTGCGGAAAAATATCTCGACAAAAACTGCAACTACGTCGTAGTCGGAAACCCCGTACGCAAGGAAATCCTTGCAGCTGACAAGAGCAAGGCGCACTTGGAGCTTGGGCTCGACGAGCGTCCTGTTGTGCTTTCCTTCGGCGGCTCTCTCGGAGCGCGTCAGATTAACGAGGGCGTAGCCTCGCTGATTGCGCGCAGCGGTCAGGACGGACAGTACCAGCATATCCACGGCTACGGAAAGTACGGTAAATGGTTTCCCGACTTGGTTAAGGAAAAGGGAGCGGATATAGACGAGTGTCCTAACCTTGACGTGCGCGAGTACATCGACAATATGGCGACCTGTATGGCTGCCGCTGACCTTGTAATTTCACGCGCGGGCGCGATTACGCTCTCCGAAATTCAGGCGCTCGGCAAGCCGGCTATCCTTATCCCGTCGCCGAACGTCGCCGAAAATCATCAGTACCACAACGCTATGGCGCTTGTGAACAATAGAGCAGCGGATATTATCGAGGAAAAGAATCTTACAGAGGAGCTCTTAATCGAAAAGGTTGACAGCCTCCTTCAGAACCCCGATAAACTCCGCGAATACTCAGAAAACTCACACAAAATGGCAATCATCGATTCTAACGAGCGTATCTACTCGATTATCCGTCAGATACTCGGCAAATTATAAGCACATTTTCAGCCACTGCCCATAATATAGAGAGGTAAATGTTTTTGGGTGGTGCTTAAGGTGTCAAAATTTGTGGTTAACGGAAAAAGACGGCTTCGGGGCGAGGTCGAGGTTCAGGGCGCAAAAAACAGCTCGCTGCCCATTTTAGCGGCGACGCTCCTTACTAAAGGCGAGAACGTCCTGCTAAACTGTCCCGCGCTCTCCGACGTGGACGCGGCTATGCGTATTCTCCGCTATCTCGGTTGCTCGGTCGATAAGGTCGGCAGCGCGGTTCTCGTCAATTCCGACGGTATGAACCGCAGCGATATTCCCGACGACCTTATGCGCGAGATGCGCAGTTCTATCGTGTTTATCGGTGCAGTTCTGGCGCGGTGTGGCCGTGCTACGCTCAGCTTCCCCGGAGGCTGCGAGCTCGGACCGAGACCGATAGATTTGCACCTTAAGGCTCTCAGAAAAATGGGTGTTGATATTTCGGAACGACACGGCACGCTCGAGTGCTGTGCTCCTAAGGGACTCCACGGCGCGAAGATTGCGCTTTCTTTCCCGAGCGTAGGCGCGACTGAGAATATCATTCTCGCCGCAGTCACGGCGCATGGAACCACGACGATAACCAACGCCGCGCGCGAGCCCGAAATCGTCGACTTGTGCGAATTTCTCACCGATGCGGGCGCGGAAATCTACGGAGCGGGCGAGGGCACGATTCTGATAGACGGAAAGAGCGAGCTCTTCGCCGTTTCTCACACGATAATTCCGGATCGAATTGTCGCGGCGAGCCTTATGTCGGCGGCTGCCGTCACGGGCTCTGAAATTACGTTGAGCGGAATAATCCCGGGCCACTTAAGCTCGATAATCCCCGTGTTCGAGGAGGCGGGCTGCTCCGTTTCCTGTAAGCATGGAAGAATGAATTTCAGCGCTCCCGAGCATCTGCGCTCCCTCTCGATGCTGCGCACGATGCCGTATCCGGGATTTCCGACCGACGCCCAGGCGCCGCTTATGGCGGTTGCCGCGGTGTGCGACGGAACCTCGGTTTTTGTGGAGAATATATTTGAAAACCGCTTTAAGCACGTTGGCGAGCTGTGCAGGCTCGGTGCCGACATAAGCGTTCAGGGCAAGGTCGCCGTCGTAAACGGCGCGCGCCCGCTCTACGGAGCAAACGTCGAGGCGCAGGATTTGCGCGGAGCAGCGGGGTTGATTACCGCCGCGCTCGCCGCCGAAGGAACGACAGAAGTCGGCGGCATAAAGTACCTCGTCAGAGGCTACGACAACTACGACAAGGTGCTCGAAAGCCTCGGCGCAGATATAATACTAAACACCGATTAAAAATGGATATCTTTCAGGCATATTTTGCGCCATACATCGCGCCCTGTCCTCGAAAGGCGACAGCCTTTCTGCGGTATGGCGCTCGCCTGACACAAAATCTGTTCTGAAATTTTGTTCACTTTCAATTAGTGTTTAGTCTAAGGAAGATATGAAAGAATAGTGTCGGCTTTGCATAGCTTATTTTCAGGATAAGCTGTGCAAAGCAATGACAACGGACAAGCTTTAAATGATAAGGAAAGGGGGATAATATGGACGAAAAAAGACCTCAGCGCAGGCGCGAACTTACACCGCGCGAGAAAAAAGCGCTCGAAAAACAGCGCCAGAGAGAGCGCGAACTCGCGCGAAAGAAAGCGCGTATGGACGCTAAATACCGCGAGGAAGCCCGTCTTAAGGCTCGCCGTGAAGGCAGAGATTCACACATAGTTGTGGAAATCCCCGCCCGTCCCAATCCTCCGAGAAGGAGAAAGAAATCACTCCCCGATATAATCGAGCGCGAGACGGACAAGCGTATCCGCGACCTCGACCCGACCGACCACAAGGACGGCTACTATGTAAACGAGGTCGGCGTGCGCAGGGAACAGGCCAGAAAGCAGCGCCAAAAACGCCAGCGAAAACAGCCCAAGCCTATCTCCCCGAAGGTGCGCCGCCGCAGGCGCATTATCGCCTCGGTGTCGATTATTATGCTAATCCTCGTCGTGGGCATTGCGCTGTCGCTTACCGTGCTTTTCAAATCGGAAAATATCGTGATTAAAAACAACAAGTATTACGACGACGAAACAGTGTTGAAAACCACCAACGTCAGCGTAGGCGACAACATATTTTTGGCGACGATGTTCGGCGACAGAGACAGTATCAGCGATACGCTCCCATTTATCAAAAAGGCGAAAATCAGCTTTGAGATTCCGAGCACCGTGATAATCACACTGAAAAACGAGGAGCCGTATTACACCCTTAAAAGTGACAACAAATATTACCTCGTCAGCGAGGAGAACAGAATCCTCGAGAAGGTTAAGAAAAAACAGAAGGGTATGATGTTCGTCAACGCTCCGACGCTCAAATCCACCGAAGCGGGCGAATATGTGGAGTTCGAGAAGGATAACTACACCGCTGCTATGGACGAAATCACCGAGAGCCTTATCAAAAACGATTACGGCGACGTTACTCAAATCAATATCAAGCGTATTTCGAATATAACTATTACATATGACGACCGTATTCTGATTCGTCTCGGTCTGCCCGACGATCTCGACTACAAGATAAGAACAGCGTTTACTATCATAAACAAAAAGCTCGACCCGAACGGCGCAAAGACGATTAAGGGTAGCCTCAACGTCTCGAAGTGCAACACCACGAAGAAGTCCTACTACGACCCGGGCGGCTACGGAGATGAAAACGCAACCGAGATGACGGTCGCGCCCGAGACCACCGAGCCCGAGACAGTGCGCACCACGTTTGTGCCCGCCTATACCGAGGCGACGACCGACCCTTACGCTGCCGGTGATATGGGTCAATATTATACACAGTATCCCGAATCCACTGAATCAATAGAGTAATACCTATTGTATAATTTGCCGAAAAACGATAAAATTCGCTATTTTTGAAAAAAAGTTATTGATTTATATTTACTTTTTAGAAAAAATATGTTAAGTTAATAAGGTAAACGTAATAAAATGCCTAATAGCGTAATTTGTATATAAATATGTTGTGGAATTCACAAGGAGGAAGAAAAATGGCTTTTACATTAGAGTTGGAAAGTGAGTACATGCCGGTCATTAAAGTAATCGGCGTAGGCGGTGGCGGCGGTAACGCCATCAACCGTATGGTTAGCTCAGAGGTTAAGAATGTAGAATTTATTGCAATTAACACAGATGATCACGTTTTAAGACGTTCAAAGGCTTCGCAGACTGTTCAGATCGGCGAGAAGCTCACACGCGGTAAGGGCGCAGGCTCTCAGCCCGACATCGGCAGACAGGCTGCCGAGGAGAGCAAGGAGGAAATCGCTGCTCTCTTAAAGGACACTGATATGGTATTCGTAACCGCAGGTATGGGCGGCGGCACAGGTACAGGCGCTGCTCCCGTAGTTGCTAAGATTGCTAAGGATATGGGAATCCTCACTGCGGCTGTTGTAACAAAGCCCTTCGCTTTCGAGGGTAAGAGAAGAATGGCTCAGGCTGAGCAGGGTATTCAGGAGCTCGCTGCTTGCGTAGACTCGCTGATTATCGTTCCCAACGAGAGACTCAAGTTCGTTTCCGATACACCTATCACCCTCCAGAACGCGTTTGCTATCGCTGACGACGTTCTCCGTCAGGGTGTTCAGAGTATTTCCGACCTCATCCTTGTTCCCGGTTTCGTAAACCTCGACTTTGCGGACGTTACTTCTGTTATGAAGGACGCCGGCTACGCTCATATGGGTATGGGCTATGCTACCGGCAAGAACAAGGCTACCGAGGCTGCCGACGCTGCAATCTCCAGCCCGCTGCTTGAGACTTCTATCGACGGCGCTCAGGGCGTTATCATTAATATCACCGCTTCTCCTGACATCAGCCTCGACGATATTGACGCTGCTTCCACAATGATTAAAGATAAGGTTAGCGACGACGCGAACATTATCTGGGGTTCTGTTATCGATGAGAAGATGGAGGACGCTATCAGCGTAACTGTTATCGCTACCGGCTTTAATGCGGACGGCAAGCCTGTCTCTAAGGCTGACGACAGCGTTATCGCTGAAAACGATGCTGAGAGCGATGAGGACGAGGACGATACCTTCTACGACATTATGTCTATCTTTAATAAGTAATCTTTTTTACATAGAAAGGCTCCCTTTTCGGGAGCCTTTTTGTTGTGCCTTTTTGAGGAGATTTACTCCTCCATCTGTTTTCCGAGGAACGCTGCCGCGCTTTGCGCAAGCTTAACCTCGGTGTCGCTCGGCAGCTTGTTCTGCTCGTTTTTGAGCATTACGACCGCACCTGTCACGTCACCCGCGGCAATAATCGGGTAGATTACCGCGGCGTTCCGCTCGATACCTTCAATCGGCATAACCTCGGACACGTCCTCAGTGCTTGCGGTGTATGTTCTGCGGTTTTCCATATAGTTTTCGAGCACGCTCGTAATGCGCCGCTCTAAAAACTCGCGCTTCGATACGCCCGCCGCCGCGATAACGTGGTCACGGTCGCAGATTATCGTCGGCAGGTTGCTTATCCGCGACAGTACGTCCGCGTACTGTCCTGCGAACACGGACATCTCGCCGACAGGCGAGTATTTTTTGAAAATAACCTCGCCGTCCGTCGCGGTATAAATCTCCAGCGGGTCGCCCTCGCGGATACGCAGGGTGCGCCGTATTTCCTTCGGGATAACGACCCTGCCGAGGTCGTCAATCCTGCGCACGATTCCGGTAGCTTTCATATATCTAATCTCCCTTAAATTTAATTTTATCGCTCTATTATTGTGCACAAACCGAAACGCAAAATGCAAATAATGTTATGGAAGTTTTTTGAAAAGATATTTATTGCAAGTTTTTTACGAAATTTATAAATATTTTATAAAAAATAGTCAAAAAATTGCTTGAGAATTTTATAATTTTACTTGAATTTGCTAATAATATTTGATATGATATAGGGGAATGGATTGTTAAATGGGAAATTCTACTAATTTGCGTTAGTAGTGCGAAGGGAGATGATTTGATGAACTACAATTTCAACGACCCGAGGACAGCGCTCGAACTGTATCACGACGGCGACGCAGTGCGTGCACACGACATTATGGGCGCGCATATCGTCAACTGGGACGGTCGCGACGGAGTCGTGTTCCGTGTGTGGGCGCCTAACGCGCTGACGGTTTCTGTAGTCGGACCATTTAACGACTGGGACAGTACATGCAACTATATGTACAAGGTCGGCGACAAGGGCGTTTGGGAGCTGTTTATCGAGGGGCTCGGCGAGTTTACACGCTACAAATTCTGTATCGAAACGCCATGGTTTGAGAAGGTTATCAAGTCTGATCCGTTTGCTTTTCATAACGAGACGCGCCCCGACAGCACATCCATAGTCTACGACATATCACACTATCAGTGGCAGGATGCTGATTGGTTTCAGTATAGAAAGGATAACCCGCATAAGGAACAGCCCATAAACGTCTACGAGGTTCATCTCGGCTCGTGGAGGCGTTTTGAGGACGGCAACTTCTTCAGCTACAAAAAGCTTGCGGAGGAATTGATTCCCTACGTTAAGGATATGGGCTACACCCACATCGAGTTTATGCCGATTACCGAGTACCCGCTCGACGACAGCTGGGGCTATCAGGTAACGGGTTACTTTGCTCCGACCTCGCGCTACGGCGCGCCCGACGATTTAAAATACTTTATAGACCAATGCCACCTGAATGGTATCGGTGTTATCCTCGACTGGGTTCCCGCGCATTTCCCGAAGGACACCCACGCTTTAGCGCGCTTTGACGGCACCTGCTGTTACGAATACGAGGGCGAGCGCCGCGGCGAGCACAAGGAGTGGGGAACATATATCTTCAACTATGCGCGCTACGAGGTCATCAGTTTCCTCGTTTCCAGCGCGATGTTCTGGATTGAGCAGTACCATTTCGACGGAATCCGCGTTGACGCGGTAGCGTCTATGCTTTATCTCGACTACAACAGGCCGAAGGGCGAGTGGGACCCCAACGAATTCGGCGGCAAGGAGAACTTAGAGGCGGTAGAGTTTATAAAGAGAATGAATACCGCTGTTCATATGTATCATCCTGACGTGATGATGATTGCCGAGGAAAGCACCTCGTGGCCTCTCGTTTCCGCTGATGTCGACAAGGGCGGACTCGGTTTTGACTACAAATGGAATATGGGCTGGATGAACGATATGCTCCACTATATGTCGCTCGACCCGCTGTGGAGGCCGTTCAACCACGACAGCCTGACGTTCAGCTTTTTCTACGCTTTCTCGGAGAAGTTTATGCTCCCCGTGTCGCACGACGAGGTTGTGTACGGCAAAAATTCTCTGCTCAATAAAATGCCCGGTGATTTGCCGCAGAAGTTCGCGTCTGTACGCGTTTTCATCGCGTATATGATGGCGCATCCCGGAAAAAAGCTCAACTTTATGGGTAACGAGATAGGTCAGGAGGAAGAGTGGGACTTTAAGTCGGAGCTTGACTGGAGATTGCTCGCTGACGAGAATCATCGTATGCTCCACGACTTCTTCCGCGACATTAACCATTTCTACAAGAATAATCCCGCGCTCTACCAGATTGATTTCAACTGGGAGGGCTTCAATTGGATTCATCACGACGACTACACCAAGAGTGTTATCGCGTTTAGAAGAATCGGCAGAGAGGGCGAGGAGGTTATCGTACTGTGTAACTTCCAGCCGATGATGCACGAAAACTACTACATCGGCGTGCCCGAGTTCGGCGTGTACGACGAGGTGTTCAACACCGACGACCCGCGCTACGGCGGCAGCGGAGTGAGCAACGGTAAAGGAATCGAGACGGTCGATATCGCTATCCACGGCTATAACCAAGCGATAAATATCAAGATACCGCCGCTCAGCGTAAGCTTTATTAAGCTTTCCGAGAAGAGAGAACGACCGAAAAAGGAAAAAACCGAAAAGAAAAAGGTTCCCCAAAAGAAACTCTCGCCAGCGAAGATTTTAAAGCCGCTTTTGAAAAAATAAATACAGGCAACCGAAGTATCTGAGTGTTGCTTAATATAATAGAAACTTTTTAATATAAACAGGAGGTAAACAAAATGATACCCAAACAGAAGGTCGTGGCTATGGTGCTCGCCGGAGGACAGGGCTCGAGACTCGGCGTGCTCACCAAAAAGCTCGCTAAGCCCGCTGTTCCGTTCGGCGGAAAGTACAGAATTATAGACTTTCCTCTTTCTAACTGCGTAAACTCGGGCATCGAGGCAGTCGGTATCCTAACCCAGTACCAGCCGCTCGTTTTAAACGAATACATCGGCAACGGTCAGCCGTGGGATCTCGATGGTATGCACTCAGGCGTAAACTGCTTAAGCCCCTATGAAGCCGTGAGCGGTGCTGATTGGTACTCGGGTACGGCTAACGCTATCTATCAGAACATCAACTATATCGACCGATATAACCCCGACTATGTTTTTGTGCTTTCGGGCGACCATATCTATAAAATGGACTACAACGAAATGCTCGAGTTCCACAAGAAGAATGACGCGGCGTGCACAATCGCCGCTATCGACGTGCCCAAGGAGGAGGCGTCGCGCTTCGGTATTCTCAACACAAACCCCGACGGCTCAATCTACGAGTTCGACGAAAAGCCTGCCGTGCCCAAGAGCACGAACGCTTCTATGGGTATCTACATCTTCAGCTGGAAACAGCTCAAGAAATACCTCGTTGACGACGCGAACGACCCCAATTCCTCCAACGACTTCGGTAAGAACGTCCTTCCCGCTATGCTTGACGCGGGTGAGAGAATGTTTGCGTATCCGTTCGAGGGCTATTGGAAGGACGTAGGTACTATCGACAGCCTCTGGGAGGCTAATATGGATCTGCTCGACCCGAACGTAGGGCTCGACCTCAACGACGTCTATTCCCGCAACCCGATGATGCCGCCGCATTACATAGCGGACGGCGTTAAGATTCAGAATTCTCTGATTGCCGACGGCTGTAACGTTCAGGGCGACCTCGAGTTCTCTATCCTGTTCGCGGGCGTAAGCGTGGGCAAGGGCGCGGTTGTAAACTCGTCTATCATTATGCCCGGCGCTGTGATTGAGGACGGCGCAAGGGTTGAGTACGCTATCGTTGCCGAGAACACCGTAATCGGGAAGAACTCTGTTGTCGGCGCAAACCCCGAGAATGTAAAAAATCGCGACGAGTGGGGTATCACCGTTATCGGTGACAACCTCAAAATCGGCGAGAATATTGTCGTACTCCCGAAGGCTATGATTGACAAGGATTTGGAGGTAAGTGAATAATGAGAAGTAATAACGTACTCGGAGTAATTTTCTCCAATTCCTGTTCGTCAACTCTCACCGAGCTGACCGCTCACCGCACTACCGCCAGCGTGCCTATCGGCGGCAAGTACAGAATGATTGACTTTGTTCTTTCGAATATGGCGAACTCCAACATCAACAACGTTGGTATCATCGCAAAAAGCGGCTTTATGTCGCTTATGGATCACATCGGCTCCGGCAGCGCGTGGGACCTCTCCAAAAAGCGCAGCGGAATAACTATCCTCCCGCCGTACGCGGGTATCAACTTCGCAAATAAGGTTGAGACTCTCTATCAGCTTCGCGGCTACTTTGAGGACGCTAAGGAGGAGTATGTGCTCCTCTCCGAGAGCAACGTGATTTTCAACATCGACTACACCGAGCTGTTCTATCTTCACGACGTGAACAAGGCGGATATTACTCTCGTTTACAAGAGAATGACCGCTCCGAAAAAGCTCAGCCCCGTACTCACCGTTGAACACGACAACGTCGGCAAGGTTGAGAAGATTCTCCTCCAGCAGCAGGCGCAGGGCGAGTGCAATATGCTCGTAGGCTCACTGCTTGTTAAGAAGGATTTATTCTTAAACCTTATCGCGAGAGCCCTCAGCGAGAATGAACTCGACTTCTATCGCCTCATTCAGAAATGGGCGGAGCAGTATAACGTGTTCGTTTATGAGTGCCCCGGCAGTTGCGATGTCATCAGCAGTATGGAGGACTACTTCCGCTTCAATATGAAGCTTATGGACGGAGAACTTAGAAAAGAGCTTTTCCAGACCGACCGCCCGATATATACCAAGGTTCGAGACGACACTCCGTGTAAATACGGCCTCACAAGCAGCGTGAAGAACTCGCTCGTATCGCAGGGCTGCTTTATTGAGGGCGACGTCGAGAACTGTGTTATCTCGAAGGGCGTTCACATCAAGAAGGGCGCTAAGGTATCGAACTGTATCATTATGCAGGACACCGTAATCGGCGAGAACTGCAACTTAAACCACATAATCATCGATAAAGATGTTCAAATCAGCGACGAAAAAGCCCTTATGGGTGCTGATTCATTCCCGATTTACATCGCTAAGAAATCGCTTATAAACTAAGGAGGTCATAATATGAAAATTCTTTATTGCGCATCCGAGGCTAATCCTTTCGCGGGCTCAGGCGGTCTCGCTGACGTAGCAGGTTCGCTCCCGCACGCTTTGTGCCGCAAGGGACAGGACTGCCGAATCGTTATGCCGCTGTACGGCACTATTCCGCAGGATTTAAAAAATCAGATGAACTTTATCGCGAACTTCACCGTTCCCGTTGCGTGGAGACACCAGTACTGCGGACTTTTCTGGGCAAGATGGGGTGACTGCACCTACTACTTCCTTGATAACGAGTACTACTTCAAGCGCGGCGCGCTCTACGGCTCCTATGACGACGCCGAGAGATTTGCATTCTTCTCGCGCGCTATCCTCGAGATGTTGCCGTACATTGATTTCCATCCGGACATCATCCACACGAACGACTGGCAGACTGCTTTAGTTCCGACATATTACTACCTTTTCTACTCCAAGAATCCGTGGTATGCTAACATCAAGAATATCTTCACTATCCATAATATCCAGTATCAGGGTATGTACGGCTGGGAGGTTAACACCGAGTGCGTAGGTATCCCCGCTTCCGAGACTAAGCTGCTCGAAATGGACGGAAAGCTCAATATGGTTAAGGGTGCTATCGAGACAGCTGTGCGCGTTACAACAGTTTCGCCGACATACGCTCTCGAAATCCGCGACCCGTGGTACAGCTACGGCCTCTACAACGAGCTCAACCTCCGTCATTACAAGCTGTGCGGTATCAAGAACGGTATCGACCTCGCAAGCTACAACCCCGAGACGGACTACCAGCTCTACTGCAATTACTCCAAGGAGGATATGAGCGGTAAGGGCGTTTGCAAGCAGAAGCTTCAGGAGCGTCTCTGCCTCGAGCAGAGATGGGACGTTCCTATCGTTGCTATGGTTACACGTCTTGTTGACCACAAGGGTCTCGACCTCGTGAGAATGGGTCTTGAGGAGCTTATGAACACAGAGAATATGCAGTTTGTAATTCTCGGCTCGGGCGACGAGGAGTATGAGCAGTACTTCAGAGATATGCAGTGGAAGTATCCGGGCAGACTCTGCTTCTGTCAGGGCTTTGTGCCTGAGCTTGCGCGTAAGATTTACGCGGGCGCAGATATCTTCCTTATGCCGTCTAAGATGGAGCCCTGCGGTCTTTCGCAGATGATTGCTCTGCGCTACGGCACAATCCCCGTAGTCCGCGAAACAGGCGGACTCAAGGACTCCGTATTCGACAGCGCAGACGGCTACGGTAACGGATTTACATTCGCTAACTATTACACCGCTGACCTCCAGGGCGCAGTAAGACGCGCACTCTGGGGTATTCAGGATAACGAAGGCTGGCACCAGCTTATGTGGCGCGCTATGATGAGCGACAACAGCTGGGAACGCTCCGCGCAGGACTACATCAACGTATATAATGATACCCTTAATTGGGCGTAATTTTTAAAGAGAAAGCTCTCCCTCGGGAGAGCTTTTTTACTTCACTTGAAACAGAACGCTAAATGTGATATTATCTTTATTCGGAAGTGATGAAATGAAGATTAATCAAAAGTACAAGGGCGTTCTGATGATAATACTGTCGGCGTTCTGTTTTGCGCTTATGAATATGTTCGTGAGGCTGTCGGGCGATTTACCGACGCCTGAAAAGGGATTTTTCCGCAATTTAATCGCGTTTATATTCGCACTCGCGATAATGCTGAAAAATAAGGACAGCTTCCATTTTCAGCGGAAAAATCTACCGCTCTTGCTCGGTAGGTCGCTCGCGGGTACGCTCGGTATTCTCTGCAATTTCTATGCCGTAGACCACTTAGCGCTCGGCGACGCGTCAATTCTCAATAAGATGTCGCCGTTTTTTGCGATTGTGTTCTCGCTTATCTTCTTAAAAGAGCGACTTACATTGCCGCAGGTCGGTATTCTGACTTTAGCATTTGTCGGCGCGATGTTCGTTGTAAAACCAAGCTTTTCAAATGCGGAGTTCTTTCCGTCGTTGTGCGGATTGCTCGGCGGTATCTCAGCGGGCGCGGCGTACTCGATGGTACGCGCGCTCGGCGTAAGAGGGGAGAAGGGCAGCTTTATAGTGCTGTTTTTCTCGGGTGTGAGCTGCCTTTCGATGATACCGTTTATGATATTCGACTTTAAAATGTTTACTCTTTCGCAGCTTGTTATGCTTTTGCTCGCGGGATTGTCCGCGGCGGGCGGACAGTTCTCAATCACCGCCGCATACACTTACGCTCCCGCGCGCGAGATTTCCATTTACGACTACAGCCAGATTATTTTCGCCTCGGCTCTCGGATTTTTCGTGTTCTCCGATATCCCCGACATTTTCTCGCTCGTAGGCTATGTGGTAATCGTCATCGCCGCGATTGTTATGTTTTTGTATAATAATCGGCAGGCGGAGTAAATTTGTATTAATAGTAAAACAAAAATAGAGGTGAACAAAATGGCATCAAGCAAGGATTATTTGCAGTTTGCTTTGGAACAATTATCAGAACTGAATGAAATATCATACCGCGCAATGATGGGAGAATTTATACTTTATTATCGCGGCAAGATAATCGGCGGTATATATGACGATAGGTTGCTTGTTAAACCGGTAAAGTCTGCCGTTGAGTATGTAAAGAACCCAACATATGAGTTGCCATATGAAGGCGCAAAAGAAATGCTTTTAGTAGATGATGTTGATAATAAAAAGTATTTAGCAGGATTATTTAATGCTATGTATGACGAGTTACCAGCACCAAAAGCTAAAAAGAAGAAATAGAGAAAGGACAGGCGATTGCCTGTCCTGTTTTTTATAACTTTCTATACAAATACCACTTGAATCAGTACCATATACAGCACCGTGCTTACGCCGATGCTGAGCAGTACATTGCTTTTCCATATGTGCAGACACACCGCAACCGCTATGCACAACAGCTCAGGGATTCCGTGCGGATTGGCTAAAAAGTTTACGTTGCGTACGCAGTAGATAATCAGCACGCTCATAATCGCGGGCGGCAGCACATCGCCGAGGTATTTTATCCACTTCGGAGGCTCTTTGCCGTGGTCGAAGAGCAGAAACGGAATAAAGCGAATAAACGCGGTAGTAAGCGCCGCGGCTATGACTATAAGCAGACTTTGGGTGAAATCATTCATAGCTTTTTGCCCTCCTTTTTCTCAAGGATAGGGCGCAGGCACAAAAGCACCGTTGATACGATTATCAGCGCAGGGATAAGGAAGTTGTCCGCGCCGAGAATAATAAGGCAGAGCGCAGTGATTCCGAATCCGAGAAACGCGGGCAGGTGCTTGCTGTGAGCCTTCCACTGCTCCACCACCAGCACCGCGAACAATGCCGTCATAACGAACTCAATGCCCGTAAAGTCGATGTGTACCACCGAGCCTACCGTCGCGCCGAGCACAGAGCCTATTATCCAGTAGATATGATTAAGCAGTGTGATCGCTATGTAGAAATCCTCTTTTTTAATGCCCTCGGGCACCTTCGTCGAGGTGAGGAGTGCGTACGTCTCGTCCGTCAGCCCGAACATTAAGTACCACTTTCGCTTTCCGATACCGCGGTATTTCGCTATCATTGAGAGACCGTAGAAGAAGTGCCTGAAATTCAGAAGAAACGTCAGTATGACAACCTGCGTAATGCTTGCGCCGACCGCCAAAAGCTCCACGCATAGGAACTGTCCCGTTCCCGCAAAAATAAATATTGCCATAAAAAACGCCCATACGGGGTTGTAGCCCGCCGCTTGCAGCATTATGCCGAACGCAAAGCCGAGCGGAATGTAGCC
>JAFLSK010000007.1:0-4750 GCA_022510945.1 Ruminococcus sp. | reverse complement strand
TGTAGCCCGCCGCTTGCAGCATTATGCCGAACGCAAAGCCGAGCGGAATGTAGCCGAACAGCACGGGTATGGAGTATTTAAACGATTTTTTGAGCACGTTCTTCAATCTTCCCATCTCTCTTTCGCAGGGATTATTATAGCACATTTGTATTCGAGTGGCAAGAAGAAAGGAAAACAAAAAGGCTTCCCTTGCGGGAAGCCTTTAAACTTTGTAGCTATTAGCCTAACTCAGCGAAGTACTTGATTGTACGAACCATCTGGCTTGTGTAGCTGTTCTCGTTGTCGTACCAGGAAACTACCTGTACCTCATAGAGATCGTCAGCAACCTTGGAAACCATTGTCTGAGTAGCGTCGAAGAGTGAGCCGTATCTCATACCGATAACGTCGGAAGATACGATCTGATCCTCGTTGTAGCCGAAGGAATCGGAAGCAGCAGCCTTCATAGCAGCGTTGATGCCCTCAACTGTTACGTCCTTGCCCTTAACAACTGCTGTGAGGATTGTTGTGGAGCCTGTCGGAACAGGAACACGCTGTGCAGAACCGATGAGCTTGCCGTTAAGCTCAGGGATAACAAGACCGATAGCCTTAGCAGCGCCTGTGGAGTTAGGAACGATGTTAGCAGCACCTGCTCTTGCTCTTCTGAGGTCGCCCTTTCTGTGAGGACCGTCGAGAATCATCTGGTCGCCTGTGTAAGCGTGGATTGTGCTCATGATACCGCTCTGAATCTCAGCGTACTTGTTGAGTGTATCAGCCATAGGAGCGAGGCAGTTAGTTGTGCAGGAAGCAGCGGAGATGATTGTGTCCTCAGCTGTGAGAGTCTTCTCGTTTACGGAGAATACAACTGTCGGGAGGTCGTTGCCTGCCGGAGCAGAGATAACAACCTTCTTAGCGCCTGCGTCGATATGAGCCTGGCTCTTAGCCTTAGAGCAGTAGAAACCTGTGCACTCTAAAACAACGTCAACACCGAGCTCGCCCCAAGGAAGCTCAGCAGCGTTCGGCTTAGCGTAAATTGTGATTTCTTTACCATCAACGATGATGGAGTTCTCGCCTGCCTCAACGGTGTGAGCGTTCTCACCGATGTAACCGCAGTAGCCACCCTGAGCGGTGTCGTACTTAAGAAGGTTAGCAAGCATCTTAGGATCTGTGAGGTCGTTGATAGCAACAATCTCATAACCCTCAGCATCAAACATCTGTCTGAATGCAAGACGGCCGATACGGCCGAAACCATTAATAGCAACTTTTACTGACATAATAAAAATTCCTCCTGTTAATTTTTGGTTGTATTAATTATATTGTATTTTCAGCCCAATTGCAAGCCCTAACGGGAATTATATGCACAATTTTTTTACTTCTATGCACGGAAAATGAGAAAAAATTTCGCAAAATACAGCTAATTTTCCGTTTTGTAATTAAAAAATGCACGCGATTATGAAATTTGCACAAAAAATTTCCTTGACATCTGTGTGAAATTAAGTTACTATATAGGTGTATATGTTGCATTAAAAGTGTAACTGTACCTACGAATCGGCAAAAATTGGGGATTTTCCGATTCATACCTTTTAATCAGACTCGATAAGAGCCGTTATATTATAGATATTTTGTAATTGCTATCTGTTTTTGCTTTCATTATATATAGTAAAAACTAACCGACACGCTTTGCGTTATATATATGATTATGAAATATTGATGCAAAATTGAATATCTTGCTTAACGGCACCGAGGTTGATTTTGACTGAAATTCAATTTTTAGAAACATCAAATCAAGGAGGTGTCAAGATGCCGATAGTTATTGCTGTTATATGCATAGTAGCTGCCGCTGTAATCGCGGGTATCGCCTGTTTCTTTCTGGGCGTTGGATACCGCAAAAGCGTGGCAGAAAAGCAAATCGGCAGTGCTGAAGAAGAGGCTAACAAGATAGTTTCCGAGGCTATAAAAACAGCGGAAGCTAAGAAGAAGGAGGCCATCCTCGAAGGTAAGGATGAAATCCATCGCCTGCGCAACGAGAGCGAGAAAGAAATCTCCGACCGCCGCAAGGAAGTCCAGCGTCAGGAAAGACGTATTCAGCAGAAGGAAGAGAACCTTGACCGCAAGATGAACAATCTTGAACATAAGGAAGAAAAGGTTCAGAAAAAGCTCAAGGAAGCCGAGGCAAAAGTTGTCGAGGTTGAGCAGATGAAGAAGAGCCAGTTTGAGATGCTCGAGAGGATTTCGGGCTTCACTATCGAACAGGCCAAGGCTTACTTACTCGAACAGCTCGATCAGGAGCTGTCTCACGAAAAGTCCGTAAAAATCCTCGCTTACGAGGAGCAGCTTAAGGACGAGTCCGAAAAGCTTGCGAGCAAAATTATTTCCCTTTCAATCCAGCGCCTCGCCGCGGATCAGGTGTCCGAGGCTACGGTTTCGGTCGTTGCATTGCCTAACGACGAGATGAAGGGACGCATTATCGGCCGCGAGGGTCGTAATATCCGCGCAATCGAGAATGCGACAGGTGTTGACCTTATCATCGACGACACGCCCGAGGCGATTACTCTCTCGAGCTTCGAGCCCGTAAGACGTGAAATCGCAAGGGTTGCTCTCGAAAAGCTCATCGCGGACGGACGTATCCACCCCGCAAGAATTGAGGAAATGATTGACAAGGCTCGCCGCGAGGTTGAGTCGAAGATTAAGCAGAGCGGTGAACGCGCCGTGCTCGACACGGGTATCCGCGGAATTCACCCCGAGCTCGTTAAGCTGCTCGGTAAGCTCCGCTATCGTACAAGCTACGGTCAGAACGTTCTCGACCATTCTCTCGAGGTTGCGTATATCTCGGGTATGATTGCGTCGGAACTCGGTATTGACCCGACCGTCGCTAAGCGCGCAGGTCTTCTGCACGATATCGGTAAGGCTCTCGACCACGAGATGGAAGGCAGCCACGTCGAACTCGGCGTTGAGGTTGCACGCAAGTACAAGGAGAGCGACGCAGTTATCCACGCTATCCACGCTCACCACGGCGACGTTGAGGCTAAGACAATTGTTGCCTGCATCGTTCAGGCGGCTGACGCTATCTCGGCGGCACGTCCGGGCGCAAGACGCGAAAACCTCGAGAACTACATCAAGCGTTTGCAGAAACTCGAGGAGGTTGCGTCCTCGTTCAAAGGCGTTGAGAACTCGTTCGCTATTCAGGCGGGCCGTGAAATCAGAATTATGGTTAAGCCCGAGGTTGTCAGCGACGAGCGTATGGTTCCGCTCGCAAGAGAAATCTGCAAGAAGATTGAAGAAGACCTCGAGTATCCGGGTCAGATTAAAGTCAATATCATCCGCGAGGCAAGAGCGGTTGACTTTGCAAAATAAAATCAGAAATCAAAAAGGATTGCTTTCGGGCAATCCTTTTTTAGTTGGTTCAATAAAATAACCTCCGATATCAATCAATATCGGAGGTTGAACAATTCAAATGACATTAAAATTCTATGCCGAATCTCGCCTGAACGCCCTTGTCGTAAGGGTGTTTTATTTTTTTCATCTCTGTTATGTAGTCTGCGAGGCTCAGCATACGCTCGGACGGATTGTGACCGGTCATAACAATTTCGAGGTTCTTCGGCGCGTTCGATACAAACTCGTACACGTCGTACTCGCTGAGCATATCAGCCTCAATCGCCGAGAAAATTTCGTCGAGAACTATCATATCGTACTTTTGAGTGAGCACGGTGGTGACGCTGTCGTCGAAAATCCTGCGGAACATAGTCGCCGCTTTCGACTTCTCCGCCTCGTCCATTTCGTATGTAAACTTCAGCTCAATGGGGCAGAATGTGAGGCTTATGTTCTCCGTGTGGCTCAGGGTGTGTCTTTCGCCCGAAAACTCGGTTTTCAAAAACTGCACGAACAAAACCTTCATCCTGCTGCCTGCGGCGCGAGTTGCAAGCCCGATGGCCGCGGTGGTTTTGCCTTTTCCGTCGCCATAGTATATATGAATCATACTGCTCACCTCTTTCTATTAATAATATATAACGATTTTTAGATTAATTCAAGAGAAAAAGGTTGAAAATGCGTCAAATTTTATGTTGTGAATTTGCACAAAATTTTAGTTGTAAATTCGTAAAAGTTCTACACTCCAAAAACTGCCGCTTTTGCAAGAAAATGCTTGCAATAGTCGCTTTTATATAGTATAATGCTGTTTGCAAGTCTGCGCTAATGGGATAATTATGCCCATTTGCAGCAGATACGACTGCAATATGATATGCGTTGAAGCGGGAGGTTGCGGCCGTTTGGCCGGTTTTTCCGTGGAGTATGTCCGATTTTAAACCGGGCGAAAGTTATAGTTTTTAAGCAGGGCATTTATGGGTTGCTATGCCACTATGCTTAAATTGTGTCTGAACGTGCCGGTTAGCTGAAAAAGTTAATCGGTTTTAAAAAGCAAAGGTCGGGGAACACCCGGGTTTGTGGAAAGTTCGGAAACGCCCGCCAAATTTTTTAAGGAGGCGACGATAATGGCAGTCAAGGAAAAAATTCGTATAAGATTAAAGGGTTACGACCACCAGCTGGTCGACAGCTCTGCTGAGAAGATTGTTGCTACAGCAAAGCGCACAGGCGCTCGTGTTTCGGGTCCTGTTCCGCTTCCGACTGAGAAGCAGATTGTAACAATCCTTCGTGCGGTTCACAAGTATAAGGACAGCCGTGAGCAGTTCGAGATGAGAACCCACAAGCGTCTTATCGACATTTTAAGACCGTCAAACAAGACAGTCGAGGCTCTTATGAGCTTAGAGCTCCCTGCCGG
>JAFLSK010000006.1:23687-64039 GCA_022510945.1 Ruminococcus sp. | reverse complement strand
CTGTCAAAGCAGATTCGCAGTCAGATAAAATAGACATTTGTTTTTGCAAATAGCTGTCCTTCTTGAAGCCACGAGCTTGCGGATCAATATTGCCGTAAAATAATTCTGTAATAAAGTTTTTCATTTTAAATCCTCCGATTTGACTTTAATTTTACGAAGAAATTGAAAAACTTACAAATATACGAGCAAGAAATGTGTGTAACTGCCGATAAAATCTATATATTTATAAATCCGTTATGAACACTCGTACCACGAAGAGTAGTTTTTGAACTACTCTTTTTCTTTGGTGCCTTTAGGTGTGGAAATAAACCCCCGGTTAAACCGGGGGAAAATAAAAAAGCTTTAGCAAAAGAAAACCTCCGAGTATAATGGAAAGTGTTTGACGACGCATTACCAAAGAATACAAGGAGGTTTTTAACAATGAAAAACAAAAATAATAATGAAATAAATCACACAGCCCACTCAACGTACAGATGTCAGTATCATATAGTTTTTGCCCCAAAATTCAGAAGAAAAGAAATATATGGAAAGTTGAGAAAAGACATAGGAGAGATATTAAGGAAATTGTGCGAACAAAAGAAAGTGGAAATAATAGAGGCAGAGGCGTGCCAAGACCACATACATATGTTAGTGTGTATTCCACCATATCTAAGTGTATCACAATTCATGGGATATCTCAAGGGAAAAAGTAGTTTAATAATATTCGATAGACACGCAAATCTAAAATACAAGTATGGGTCAAGGCATTTCTGGTGTAGAGGATACTATGTTGATACCGTAGGACGAAATAAAAAGATAATAGCAGAGTATATAAAAAATCAGATTGCAGAAGATTGTGCCAACGACCAATTAACGCTTAAAGAATACATCGACCCGTTCACGGGTAGCAAGAATAATTAAGCAAAAATAAACAGCCGCACGTGAGCGGCTGCTTGAGATTGTAATGCGTTGTCAAACATTCGAAACCCCTGCTGCAGGGGTTAAGCCTGTATTAGCCCCTTATAGGGGCTGTGCAAACCACCCGTTCAACGGGTGGTTTTGATTTTATCTGTGTTTAATAATCCCACGTCGGGACGTACTTTTCGTCGGCGGAGCTGAGCTCTTGCACAAAGCCGTCGAGGTCGAGCGCAAAAAGGTGCGCCTTTACCTTTTTGTATTCGCGCTGAGTAATTTTGCGGTTCAGCTTTTCATACCTTGAAGCGTTGCCGAGAGGAACGTATTGTCCCATAAGGCTCACCAAAGCGCCGCCGAAACGTTCTTTGATTATATCGAGGACAGCTATGCTGTTTTTCGTGTGATTAGGAAGGACAAGGTGGCGGATTACCGTTCCGCGCTTCAGAATACCGTCCGCGCCAAACTCGGGCCCGCCTGTTTGGCGGAGCATTTCCTCTATCGCGGAGATTGCGGATTCAACGTAATTGTCCGCGGCGGAGTACATTTTCGAAAGCTCTGCCATCGCATACTTGAAGTCGGGTAGATAAACGTCAACCGCGCCGTCGAGCAGTCTGAGCGTTTCCGCTTTTTCGTAGCCGCTCGTGTTGTAAACCACGGGGATAGAGGGCTTGTATATCTCGAGTGCCTCAAGAATTGCATAGACATAGGGTGTGGGTGACACGAGGTTGATGTTGTGAACGCCAAGCTCCTCGAGCCTTTTGAACTCGTCCGCAAGCGTCTTTACGGTGATTGTCCTGCCGCGGTTTTTTGCTGAGATTTCGTAATTCTGGCAGAACACGCACCTAAGCGTGCAGCCCGAGAAGAATACCGTTCCGCTGCCACGCTCGCCGCTTATGCACGGCTCCTCCCACATATGCGGCGCGATACGCGCAACCCTCGGCAGCGTACCCATACGGCACACTCCGAGTCCGTCGTATTCATTTCGCTTTGCACCGCAGCCACGCGGACAGAGATTGCATATCATACACGTTTCTCCCTTAGTTAAAACCTAACTAAAGTATATCACGCATACGACTTCGCTGCAAGTTTATACTAAGCGCCAATTATTAGTATTAAAATGTTTCGTAGTCAGAGATAAAGTTATCGAGTATGTCGTCAAACTGCTCCATCTCGACGCCCACTCTGTTGCAAGTGTCCACAAGCTTCCTGACGACTGAACGGCTAAGGGAAATGTCTTTTACGATTCTTTCCTTGATTATCTTAATTCCGTAGGTTCTCTTGTCGTTCTTTTCTGTGGAGATAAGAACATATTTTGTCATAATGTCTTCTCCTTTATAATAATGTGAAAAAACATCACAAAAATAATAATAAAAATCCTCTCAGATGTCAAGTTTCTTTACACTAATGTAATTATTATCGGACTTTAAGAACGATTATGAATCCGTAATGAAAGGGTATAAATGTGCAAAAATAATTTAATATTTACCGACCTTTGATAATCCCTCATCAATATGCACAAAAATCGGGGTCAAATTTCGTCAGATGGTAGGGGTTGATAATTCTTTTACAGAATATTGATTTCAATGCGATTTGGTATGATAATAATTAATAATGCACGAATATGTGTACGATCGAGAAAGTGTACAGTATTGTGCAAGTTTAGGAGTTGATTTTATGAAAATGCGAGGAATAGTAGCAGTACTGCTCGTTATGGTTCTTCTCAGTACGATGGCTGTTTTCGGAACGAATGCTGCCGATACCGACCAGAACGCGACGGGTGCATACTATAACCAAAACAAGTACTCGAATCAGACCTATAGCGGAAATGACCTCGGTGCGACTTACTCACCGTCACAGACCGTATTTAAGGTATGGTCTCCCGACGCTACCAAGGTTCAGGTTAAGATCTACAAGACAGGATCTGACCGCGAGAACGGCGCGGGTGTTATAGGAACCTACGATATGACTAAGAATAACACAAACGGTGTTTGGTCATATACTCTTGCAGGCGACCACAAGAATCAGTATTACACATATCTCGTAACCGCTAAGAACACCAACGGCACGGTTGAAACAAACGAGACTCAGGATATTTACTCCAAGGCTGTAGGCGTTAACGGCGACAGAAGTATGATTGTTGACCTCGACAGCACCGACCCTGACGGTTGGGATGACGACAAGCACGTTGTTTTTAACAATATGACAGAAGCAGCTGTTTGGGAACTTCATATCCGTGACTTCTCCGCAGACCCGAACTCCGGTATCAGCGAAGAGAATCGCGGCGACTACCTCGCGTTTACCGAGGGCGGTACAACGCTCAAGGGCGATCCTTCCGTTACAACAGGTATCGACTACCTCGTTGAGCAGGGCGTAAACTGCGTTCAGCTTATGCCTTTCGCTGATTTTGACCAGTTAGACGAAACCTACGGCGACTCAGCCGAGAACCGTAACTGGGGCTACAACCCGAAGAACTACAACGTTCCCGACGGCGCGTACACATCCAACCCTTATGACGGTAACGTAAGAATCACCGAAGTTAAGAAGATGATTCAGGCGCTCCACGACAGAGGCATCGCGGTAGTTATGGACGTTGTATATAACCACACCGCAGGCTACGAGGCTTCGTGCTTTACAAAGACTGTTCCGGGCTACTACTACAGAATGTCGAGTGCTACTCAGTACGTTAACGGCTCCGGTCAGGGCTGCGAGCTCGCAAGTGAGAACGCAATGTGCAGAAACTATATCGTTCAGTCTCTCCTTTACTGGGTACAGGAATACCACATCGACGGTTTCCGTTTTGACCTTATGGGATGTATCGACTGCACAACCCTCAACACTGCTCGTCAGCAGCTCAACAACCTCTATCCAGACGGCACCGGTAAGAAGATTCTTATGTACGGTGAGCCTTGGACAGGCGGCGATTCTGCTGTTCAGACAGGTCCGTCGGCGTCTAACGCAAGAACTGCTCTTAACTCAGGCGTAGGCGTATTCTCCGAGGGTATGAACGACGACGCTGTTAACGTTAAGGCAAGCGGCGGCGCTTCTGTTGCCGGCTGGATCAGCGGCAACGGCGCGAAGGCTGCTACCGTAGTAAACGGTATCAAGGCGAACATCATCGACACAAACAATAATAATAAGACAGTAAACTATATAGACAACCACGATAACTACACTGTATGGGATAAGATTACGGGTGCGTCTACCTCCTCCGGCGAGGGTAAAAAGACCGTCAGCAGCGCACCGAATAAGGACTCAACTTCAGAAGCATATACAGGTCAGCTCAAGCTCGCAGGCGCGCTTTATATGACCTCGCAGGGTATCAAGTTTATGAACGCAGGTACCGAGTTTGCCCGTACAAAGAACGGTCAGCGCAACTCCTACAACTCTCCCGACAGCATCAATATGCTCGACTGGAAGCGTGCTAAGACATACTCTAACGTTGTAGAGTACTACAAGGGATTACGCCAGATTAACGACGTCTACACACCTTTCCACGATGACTCTACTACATCAAAGAATACAATGAGCTTCAAGTCCTCATCGGGCACTCTTATTGCGTACACAATCAACAACAATACTGCTAACAAGGCTAATGAATGGGGAACAGTTGCTGTTTGCCTCAACAGCGGTTCTGCTGCTGCGACAGTTAACCTCGGTTCTTCGGGCTGGACTATCGTTGCTAACGATAAGCAGGCTGGCGTAAAGAGCCTCGGCACAGTTGACGGCTCAAGCTACACCGTACCTGCCCGCTCGGCTGCTATCCTCGTTCAGTCCTCATCTTACAAGGACTTCAGCGACAAATATAAGTATGGAAAGCTTACAACTAACCACTATGTAAACGGTCAGCTTACAAAGACGACAACTGCTAAGTACAAGATTGGTACTAAGTACCACGCTCTGAAGGATGATGATATCCTCATCCACAACAACCTCACAAAGACAGAGGGTACAGCTTCCGGCACCTTCACAGGCGATACAACAGTAAGCTACTACTACGAGTCTAACGGCAAAACAATGGCAACTCTTAAGGTTGACTATGTATCTCAGACAGGCGCAAGCCTCACCCCGAGCATGAGCTATCTCTTAGAGGTAGGCGATGAGTACAGCATTCCTGTATGTGCGGTTGAAGGCTACCAGCTCGATACAGACAAATATCCTTCAGGAACAACAGGCAAGTTTACAGGCACAAATACTACAATTAAGTTCACCTACAAGCCTCTTGATACTCAGGAAGTAATAGTTCACTACTACCGTTCACAGTCTGCTTGGGGAAATAATGTATACTGCTACGCTTACACAGACGACGGCGAGGAACCGCTCGGCGCGTGGAGCTATCAGAAGAGCGGTGGCGGATTTATGAGCCCTGACTCATCCAAGGGCGCAGGCTGGTTTACGATTACGATTAAGGGATATGCATCCTGTAAGGTAATGTTCCATGGCGCTGCCAATCAGTCTCAGGAGCCCGGACAGAACGAGCCCGGTTACGCTGTTGCAGGCGAGTGCTTTATCCAGAATAAGGTAGTAACATACGATTCAACGATTATCACATCATACATTGATATAGACACAGGTAAAAAGCTTAAGCCCGATAGTTCTGTATCAGGTCAGAAGAAGAGCACAGAAACCTACACAACCACAGGCGATAACTCACTCGGCACGCTTGTTGCAACTCCTGCTAACGCAAGCGGTTTCTGCTCACCAGGTGTTGTAAATGTAGTATACCTCTACAGAACCGGTGCTGCTCCGACAGACCCGCCGACATCTGCTCCGACGGAGCCTTCGACACCCGCCCAGACAGAGCCGACAACGCTGCCTTCTACTCCTGCTCTAACCGACCCGCCGACATCCGCTCCGGCTGTAGGAGAGACGAGTATCCTCGGAGACGCGAACCTTGACGGTGAGGTTAACATTAACGATGTAACATTTATTCAGCAGTACCTCGTTAACCTCAGAGTCTACACACCTACGAATTTCCGCAACTCCGATGTTGACGGAAACGGCAAGGTTACGATTAAGGACGCAAACTACATCCAGCGTTATATTGTCGGAATCAATGTTCCGTTTGATATCAACAAGACTATTAGCTAACTAAACCTAAAATCTTACTAAGGCGGACAGCTTCGGCTGTCCGCCTTTTCTATGTGAAAGCAGAGAGTATAACGAAAACTGTCTGTTTTAATTCTGTAATAGAAACATAACGAAAATTATAATTTTGTAAAAGAAATATAACGCTTTTTAAATAATTCGGACATAATTAGTCATTATAAAAATAAATATTACAACGTGCTTACAAACTTCATACAAGTTTACCAAATTTCGGTTACAGTTTCAAAAAACATATTGACTTTATTAGCAATATAAGGTATCATTTTTCTTGGATGAAATTGTGGTTTATTGCAATGTGTACCACAATAGATTGTGTTTTCTTACATTTTTGTAACTTTTTGGAAGGGTAAGTAAAGAAAGCATAAACACTTGCACAGCACGAAGACTAAGCATATACGACATAGAGAAAATTGGAGTGTGCCACGTTGGAAAAATTTGTTATAAACGGCGGTAGAGCTCTCGACGGAGAAGTTGCTATCAGCGGCGCAAAAAATGCGGCGGTTGCTATTATCCCCGCGGTTATACTGTGCGACGAGCCTTGCCGAATTGAAAATATACCTAACATCAGCGACGTAACCCTTATCGGAAGAATCCTTCAGGAAATGGGCGCTGTCGTTAAAAGAGTAAATAAGTCAACTTTAGATATAGACCCCAGACACATCGCGTCTTGCTCTGCAACATCTGAGCTTGTGCGCGGAATGCGTGCGTCCTACTACCTTTTGGGCGCGTTGCTCGGAAGATGTCACCAGGCTAAGGTTTGCCTGCCGGGCGGATGTAACTTCGGTGCCCGTCCTATCGACCTTCACCTCAAAGGCTTTGCAGCTTTAGGCGCTCGTCACGAGCTCGTAAACGGTGCGATTATCGACGTAAAATCTGAGCAGAAGCTGCACGGCAACAATATCTACCTCGACTTTGCTTCCGTCGGCGCAACGATTAACATTATGCTCGCGGCTGTTAAGGCTGAGGGACAGACCATTATCGAGAACGCCGCCAAGGAGCCGCACATCGTTGACCTCGCAAACTTCTTAAACTCGATGGGTGCGTCTATCAGAGGTGCAGGTACTGATACTATCAAAATCCGCGGAGTAGACTATCTCCACGGCGTGACCTATTCGATTATCCCCGACCAGATTGAGGCGGGAACATATATGTGCGCCGCTGCCGCAACACGCGGCAAGGTGCTCGTTAAGAACATAACTCCCAAGCACCTCGAGTCAATCAGCGCAAAGCTGCGTGAGATTGGTTGTGAGATTAAGGAGTACGACGAGGCGCTGTTGGTTGACGCGTCAAAAATGCCGCTCAACCGCTGCAACATCAAGACTATGCCTCATCCCGGTTTTCCGACCGACTGCCAGCCGCAGTTCACGGCTCTGCTGTGCACGGTTGACGGCACAAGCATTATGAACGAGAGCGTGTGGGATAACCGTTATCAGTACGTTTCCGAGCTTACGCTTATGGGCGCCCATATTTCGGTCGAGGGCAGACTCGCAATCATCGAGGGCGGCTCGCGTCTTACCGCGGCTCCCGTAAAGGCTACCGACCTTCGCGCAGGCGCTGCTATGATTATCGCAGGTCTCTGCGCTGACGGCACGACCGAAATCAGCTCGATTCAGTATATTGAGCGCGGCTACGAGGACATTGTAGGAAAGCTTACGGCTCTCGGCGCTGATATTAAGAAGGTTTACTTCGAGCAATCAGCTGATCAGGGGCTTCGGGCATAATTTAAAATAGCTAAAATACCGATTGGTGACCTTTAGGTTTCCAATCGGTTTTCTTTTTAAAAATTTTTGCCATAATTTGCAGCATTTTACTGTCCTCAGGGGTGTTATAGGTGAAGGGAGATGAATCGATGAATTCTTTCTATAATGAGAGCGCGCAGAGCGTGATTCAGCGATATTCGGACACGGTCTACCGCCTTGCCTTCGCGCGAATGGGCAATAGGTACGACGCGGATGAGGTGTATCAGGAGGTTTTCCTGCGCTATGTTCGCAAAAATCACACGTTCAACAGCGAGGAACACCGCAAGGCATGGCTGATAAAGGTCACCCTCAACTGTTGCCGCAAGCTCTCGGGTTCATTCTGGAACCGCAACACCGAGCCGCTCGATGAGAACATAACCTTTGAGAGCGATTTCGAAAATACCCTGTACTTTGAATTAAAGAAACTCCCACCCAAATACCGCGAGGTCATTCATCTTTTCTATTACGAGGATATGAACACCGAAGAAATTGCCGCGGCGCTGGGCGTGAGAGGTTCAACTGTACGCTCGCAGCTTACGCGTGCGCGCTCAATGCTCAGGGAAATTCTCAAGGAGGATGACTATGTTTAAAGATGATTATAAAAGGATTATGCAAAACATTTCGCCCAACCCGAGTCTTATCGCAGAGGTCACGGCGAAAACAGAACGTATAGAAAATACGCGCCGAAAGTTTTCTCGGCGTTACCGCATACCTGTTGTGATCGCGGCGGTTGTAGTTTGTGTTTCACTGCTCGCTGCTACTCCTGCTTTAGCGGCGCAGTACGAGCCGACCTACGCAATTATGTATGCAATATCGCCGAAGGTCGCGCAGTATTTCAAGCCCGTTCAGCTTTCGTGCGAGAGTAACGGTATAGAAATGACCGTGCTGTCAAGCTACGTCCACGACGATACTGCCGAGATTTACGTCGCTATGCGTGACCTCGAGGGTGACAGAATTGACGAGACGGTTGACCTTTTTGACAGTGAGAGAATCAATATTCCGTTTGACAGCTCGAGCAACTGTCGGCTTGAGGGATACGACGAAGGAACAAAGACAGCGACTTTCAAGGTGACTATTAAGACTATGAACGGTGAAACGATTTCTAACGACAAGATTACATTTTCTGTCAGTCGATTTCTGAGCCATAAGCACCACGATGAAAATGTCAGAATTCCGTACAATCTAAAAAACGCCCACGACGCGGTGGCAACGCAGGAGATATATGAGTATGATTCGGGCAACTATGTTAAAATGCTTGTACCGGGCGAGCCGTACGAGAATTTCCCTGTCGAGGGTATAGACCTCACGGGCGTTGCGTATATAGACGGCAAGCTTCATGTGCAGACCGCTGTTACAGATAATCTCAAAAATGATAACCACTGCTATATTTACCTCAGAGACGAAAACGACAATGTTGTTTATTCAATTGACAGCGTTAGCTACAACGACAGCGACAGCGCGGTTGTCGACGGCAGAATTGATTACAGCGAAAATGTTTTCGATATTCCGAAGAGTGAAATCGAAAACTATACACTGTGGGGCGACTTCGTGACCTGCGACACTCTCACCGAGGGCAACTGGAGCGTAACGTATCAGATAGAAACTTAAACCTTATTAAGCCGATTGGTGATTTTCATCAGTCGGCTTTTGTATATATCAGATTGAAAACCAAGGACAACTGTGATATACTTATAATGGATTAATTTGTGAAACGGAGAGATAGGATTGGCTAAGGTGGTGCCGCTGTTTTCGGGCAGCAAGGGTAACAGCTACTACATAGGCTCGTCGGGCGAGGGCGTGTTGATTGACGCGGGACGAAGCTGCAAACAGCTTGAGGAAAAAATCGCCTTAAACGGCATTAATATAAACTCAATCGGCGCGATTTTCATAACCCACGAGCACGTCGACCACTGTCAGGGCGTGCGCGTTTTCGCGAAACGTCACGGAATAAAGGTCTACGCGAGCGCTGGCACGCTCAGCGCAATGGAGGAGAAGGGCTACCTTTCGCCCGAAATCGTGACCGACGTAATCACTGACGAAATCTCTGTTGGCAATATGAAGGTAGTGCGCTGTGACACGCCTCACGACGCCCGCGAAAGCTGCTGTTATCAGGTGTTCACCTCGGACGGACGGCGCGCGACCGTTGCGACCGACCTCGGCGTTATGACCGATGGAGTGCGCGAGTTGCTTAAAACGAGCGACTTCTCCGTTGTCGAGTCGAACCACGACGTTTTGATGCTGAAAAACGGCTACTATCCGCCTATGACTAAGGCTCGCATACTCTCCGACCGCGGTCATCTCTCGAACGACGCGTGCGCCGCGGAGCTTGCGGAGTTTATACGCTGCGGAAATTTCCGCCTTATGCTCGGGCATATTTCCGAGAACAACAACATTCCCGAACTCGCGCTGAATACGAGTATCAGCGCGCTCAAGAACGTTGGTATGAAGCAGGGGCTTGACTTCACGCTCGCGGCAGTACCGCCCGAAAGCGACGGAACATCCGTAATTTTCTGAGGTGCTTATGCAAACTGTAAACATAATTTGTATCGGCAAAATTAAAGAGAAATACTGGACGGAGGCGATTGCGGAGTACCGCAAGCGGCTGTCCGCTTTCTGTAAATTCAATATAGTTGAGCTCGACGAAGAGAAGGCTCAAGGCAATCCCAACGATTCGCAAATAGGCTCAATACTATCCGCCGAGGGCAAGCGCATACTTTCGAAGCTGTCTAACAATTCCTACGTCATTGCGATGTGCATAGAGGGTAAGCAGTTAAGTTCGCCTGAGCTTGCGGACAGGCTTGCCGATGTCGCGCTGTCGGGGAAGAGCAACGTCGATTTCATAATCGGCGGAAGCTGGGGGCTCTCGGACGAGGTGAAGGCGAGGGCGAACTTCAAGCTTTCCATAAGCAAAATGACCTTTCCTCACCAGATGGCGCGCGTTATCCTTACCGAGCAGATTTACCGCGCGTTTGAAATTCAGTCAAACGGCAAGTACCACAAATAAACTTTTTAAGGTGATATAAATGGCATTGGACGGAATGATGCTGCACCACGTTATAAACGAGCTCAAAACAGAGGCGCTCGGGTCGCGTGTGTACCAGATTTATCAGCCGAACCGTGATGAAATAATAATAGTTCTCCGCACGCACAGCGGCAACCGCCGACTGCTGCTCTCCACGCGCGCTAACTCTCCGCGTGTTCATTTTACAGAGTACAGCGTGGAGAATCCCGCCACGCCGCCTATGCTCTGTATGCTTATGCGCAAGCGCCTTGGCGGCGGAAAGCTGCTTGATATTCGTCAGTACGGTCTCGACCGCGTTATAAGCTTTGACTTCGAGTGCACAAACGAGCTTGGCGACAAGGTCGGGATAACCGTCGTTGTCGAGATAATGGGCAAGTACAGCAACGTTATCTTCGTTGACGGCGACGGCATTATTATCGACGCGTTGAAGCGCGTTGACCTTTCGATGTCGTCGCAGAGACTTGTGCTGCCGAACATAAAGTACGAATATCCGCCCGCACAGGATAAGCTCAATATTTTGCTCACAGAGCCGCAAAATGTTGTGGAAAGGATTGTATCCTCAACTGACGAAAAACCGTTGAATAAAGCTATTCTGAGTGCAGTACAGGGCATTTCTCCGATAGTGTGCCGCGAGCTTGAGCACAAGCTGCTCACAGGCCGTACGGAGAGCAACAAAACGCTCTCGCAGAGCGATAAAGAAAGGCTTACGGAGATAATCGCGGACCTTGCGGACACTGTGCTCGTATCAAGCGGAACTCCGCTTATGCTCTATCACAAGGGCGACAGCAAGCCGTTCGATATTTGCTTTATACCGATAGAGCAGTACGGCACTCTCGGCGAGAGCAAGGCGTGCGAAAACTTTTCGAAGCTTCTGGACAGCTACTACATCGAGCGCGACTCAGCGGACAGAATGAGGGTCAAGGCGGCGGACCTTTCGCGTGTGCTTACAAACCTCATTCACCGAACCGCTAACAAAATAAATGTGCAGCGGCAGGAGCTTGCGTCTACTGCTGACCGCGAAAAGCTGAGAATACAGGGCGATTTGCTACAGGCGAATCTCTATCGGATAGAGCGTGGCGCGTCGAGCGTGACGGTCGAGAATTTCTACGACGAAAACAATGCGCCTATCGAGATAAAGCTGAATCCTGCGATTTCTCCCGCGCAGAATGCGCAGAAGTTTTATAAGGATTACAATAGGGCAAAAACCGCTCAACAGGTACTCACCGTGCAGATAGAAAGGGCAGAGGAGGAACTGATTTATCTCGAATCGCTCAGAGACGTGCTCTCGCGCGTAACGAGCGAGAAGGAGCTCAATCAGGTGCGCCTCGAGTTTATGGAGCAGGGCTATATAAAGCGGCCGCGCTCCGCGCAGAAAAAGCCCGCTCAACTGCCGCCGCTCGAGTACACAACGTCTGACGGTTTCAAGGTACTTGTCGGCAGAAATAACAGGCAGAACGACCAGCTCACCCTCAAAACCGCGAACAACCGCGACGTGTGGTTCCACACGAAGGATATCCCCGGTTCTCACACAATCGTGGTGACCGATGGCAGGGAGATTTCCGATACCGCTATCATTGAGGGCGCGAGGATTGCTGCCTACCACAGCAAGGCGAAGGACAGCACGAATGTGCCCGTCGACTACACCCTCATCAAGCATGTTTCAAAGCCCAACGGCGCAAAACCGGGTATGGTTATTTTCGTAAATAACAGGACTGTGTACGTCGACCCTAAGCTGCCCGGAACCGATTAATTACCTACTATGGCTGCTCAAATGAGCAGCCATTTTCTGTGGTGAATATTTTCTAACATAATTCGGAAAATAAATTTATTATAATTCTGCAAAAGAATAAATATTGCAAAAAACTATATTATTATTGAAAATGGTGGAAATTGACCAATTTTCGGTAATACTGCCAAATTCAAAAGAAAAAACATCCTTATCAGGAGGAAATAATTGTGGACATTGTTTTCAAAGTGATAAGTGTTGCGGGTGGTCTCGGCCTGTTCCTTATGGGTATGAAGCTGATGGGCGAGGGCCTCGAGCTTGCCGCGGGTTCTAAGCTGCGCACTCTTCTTGAGAAAATCACCAGCAACAAATTCTTAGCTATGCTTGTCGGTGTGCTCGTTACTGCAGTTATCCAGAGCTCATCTGCTACTGATGCTATGGTTGTCGGATTTATAAATGCGGGGCTTATGGATATTTACCAGTCCGTTGGTATTCTCTTCGGTTCCAAAATCGGTACGACGGCCACCTCGCTTCTCCTCTCAATAGACATCAAGGCGATAGTCCCAATCTTCACCTTTGCGGGTGCGGCGGTCATCACCTTCGCGAAGAAGAACAACTACCGCTACTACGGCCAGATTGCCGCGGGCTTCGGTATACTCTTCCAGGGTATGAGTATGATGAGCGACAACTTCGGCTTCCTCAAGGAGTCTGATTTGTTTGCAAACGCGGTCTCAACGCTTGCACACCCGATACTCGGTCTGCTCGTAGGTATGATTTTTACGGGTATTATCCAGAGCTCCTCGGCATCTGTCGGTATTCTTATGGCTCTCGGTATGAGCGGAGTTGTGAGCCTTGAGGACAGCGTGTATATAATCTTCGGTATGAACGTCGGCGCGTGTATGCCCGTGTTCCTTTCGGCGGCGGGCGCTAACCGCGAGAGTAAGCAGGCGGCTCTGTGTAACTTCCTCACGAGCCTTATCGCTGCATTGATGCTATCGGGCGTGACTATGCTGCTCGACCTCACTCCGTATTCCGTGACGCATATATTCACCTCGATTTTACCCGGCAATACTGCTGCTCAGATTTCCGCGGTGCACATTACCTTTAACGTTGCGAGAACGGTTATATTCCTTCCCTTCTCCACGCCGCTTATCAGGCTTGCGAAGCTTGTTTTACCCGACAAGGACGAGGACGAGGACGGAATCACCGTCTACCTCGACTCTCGTATCCTTACTGCTCCTCCGTTTGCTGTTCAGCAGACTGAGAAGGAGTGCGCACGACTCGCGAGCCTTGCGAGAGCGAGCTTTGATATGGCGCTGGAAGCCGTGCTTAATAACGACCCGAAGGCTCCCGCGCGCGTGGCAGAAAACGAGAAGGTCGTGGACAAGCTTACGCACAGCATAACGAAGTATATCGTGAAGATAAACGGTCTCGATATTATGGACTATGACCGTAAGGTTATGGGCGCGATGTACAACGCGATTCAGGACCTCGAACGCATAGGTGACCGCAGCGAGAATATCTGCGAGGCGGCTCAGGTAATAGCAAAGAACAAAATCCGGCTTACAGACGAAGCAAAGAAGGAACTCAGGGTACTTTGCGAGACAGTTCAGCAGATTCTCGAGGACAGTTTCTATATGTTCACTACGCAGACTAAGGACCCGAGCCTTACCGAGGCTGTGCTCAATGCAGAGGATCAGATTGACGAGTACTGCGAGCTGTTCAGGCAGAATCACATTCGCCGTCTCTCAAAGGGCGAGTGCAGTGCCGAAGCAGGCGCGGTGTTCATTGAACTGCTTACTAACCTAGAACGCGTAGGCGACCACGCCGTTACGGTTGCGTTCTGTATTCCGTATAAGCACAACAACGCTCCCACACTCTCGTTGAACGGATAAAATTAAAGATAAAAATATCGGGAAGATAGCTTGCGCTGTCTTCCCGATTTTTAAATGCAATTATTTATTTTCTATTGTGAATGTGAATTTATAATCTCTGAACGGATAGTCATCCTCTTCGATATCTATAAAAAACTCAAGTGTTTTTGCGTCCTTTGGTATTTTGTACACATACTTATAGCTGGCACCTCGTCCGGGAGGGAGTGTGATACAGTCATAATCCAGTGTAGGACCGTCAATTTTTTCGGAGAAATAACTGTCGTCATAGAGTGTAAAATACGCGGTGTTTCCGAAGTATTCGTCGGAGGTGTTTTTTACCTCTATATTGAGCGTTACATATTGCATACCATCGCCCGCCGGCTTACCATCGTAGGTGTCGCTGTATTCGGCAGAGGTCAGAGTGTAGACGAAGTTTCCGGCAGTTACGCTGCTACCGATTCCGTGGTATGAGTCGTCGACTGTTTCGCTGTGGGAGCTGTCCATACTGTCAAGCGCGATTATGCACCCAATGAGTCCAACCCCTGCGGCGATATAATACAGTAGTGCGCCCACAGTGATACTGATTACAATAGCCGCGAGTTTGCCGCCGGACATACCCTTTTTAACGGGAACCTGCGGAACATATTGCTGAGGCTGAACGTAGCCCTGCTGATACGGCTGCAGCGGCTGATAATTCTGCGTCTGCTGGTAGGGTGCGTTCTGCTGATAATCAACAGCAGGCTGATGGTTATCTACCTGAGTATAATTTTGTTCGTACGGGTTTTCGTTGAGCGGTGTGTTGACCGCGGGGATTCCGCACTTGGGGCAAAAATTACCCTCGAAGTCGTTGTTACAGTTATAACATTTCATATAATCACTTCCTTTGAAGATAGAATACTATTATTCGACAAATTTGTCAACAAGAAAGCGAAACAAAGGGGCTGTTCAGGTGAACAGCCCCATAATTGATTTCGATTATTCTGCAAAGAACTTCTCGTGGATTGCGGTTACAGCGCGGTCAGCGTCCTTCTTGTCGATAAGAACGGAAACCTTAATCTCGGATGTAGCAATCATCTGGATGTTAATCTGAGCGTCGTAGAGCGCCTCGAACATCTTTGTGGCAACGCCGGCGTGGCTCTCCATACCTGCGCCGACGATAGAAATCTTGGCAACCTCTGTGCTGCAAACCATATCCTTAGCGCCGATGTTCTCAATATAATCCTTGAGTGCGGACTTAACTTCGTCTGCTCTGTCAGCAGCTACTGTGAAGGAGATGTCCTTCTTGCCGTCGCGGCCGATAGACTGGAGGATAATATCAACGTTAATGTTCTTAGTCGAAAGCTTCGAGAACATTTTAAACGCAAAGCCCGGTGAGTCGGGAATACCGATTACAGAAACTCGTGCTACGTCTGTGTCCTTAGCGACACCGCTGATTAACATTTTCTCCATTTTACTTTTCTCCTTTACTATAGTGCCGGGCGCTTTTACGAGACTTGAAAGCACCTCGAGCTCAATGTTGTATTTTTTAGCCATTTCAACCGAACGGTTGTTGAGTACCTGCGCGCCGAGGGTAGCGAGCTCGAGCATTTCGTCGTAGGAAATGTCCTGAAGCTTCTTGGCGTTAGGAACCTTTCTCGGATCGGCGGTGTATACACCCTCTACGTCTGTGTAAATCTGGCACAAATCGGCGTGCATAGCAGCAGCAATCGCAACCGCAGATGTATCCGAGCCGCCTCGACCGAGGGTTGTGATGTCGTCGTATCTTGAAATTCCCTGGAATCCCGCAACAACAACGATACATTTCTTGTCGAGCTCCTTGCGGATTCTATTTGGTGTTACGCGTCTGATACGCGCGCTTGTGTGGGATGAACTGGTGAGGAAGCCTGCCTGCCATCCTAAAAGGGAAATTACGGGATAGCCGAGCTTTTCGATAGCCATAGCAAGCAGCGAAATCGAAATCTGCTCACCTGCCGACACGAGCATATCGCGCTCGCGCTTAGAAGCGTTAGGGTTAATCTCGTTTCCCTTAGCAATGAGGTCGTCGGTCGTGTCGCCCTGAGCGGATACAACAACCACGACATCGTTGCCCTTGTCGTAGGTTTCTGTGACAATGCGTGCGACGTTAAAAACGCGCTCGGCATCTGCAACGGAAGAACCGCCGAATTTCTGAACAATTAAACTCATTTGATTACTCCTTCTTCTTAATTGAGTACGATTGTCTCAATTTATTATATTAAGTTTATTGCTTGTGGATTATAAATCTCCGATACGGATATTTGAGAGAGCCGTTATGCCGTCCTTTTCGAGTTCTGAAAGAGCGGTTGTGATTTGCTCGACAGAGAGAACAGGGGTGATAACTGCAAGCTCATTTTCAGCCTCGTTTTCGATTGAGAGAACCTGAACGTCGCCGAAAAACTCTTTTACCTTAGCAAGGGCAGTCTCGCGGTCCGTAGTGCTAAGGCGCAGATAAACAGCTGTCTTCGATTCATTATACGAGATGATGTTATCGTTGGTGCTATCAGCCCAGAAGAGATATTTTCTCGCCTTGAGGTGCTTGCAACAGTCAACAATGTCAGCAACAACGGCGGATGCCGTCGGCATCGAGCCCGCGCCCTTGCCGTAGAATACCACGTCGCCGGTGCAGTCGCCGCGAACCATAATTCCGTTGAACTCGTTGTCGATATTCGCAAGCTGGCTCTTTTTGCTTATGAGCATAGGAGCAACGAAAATATCCATCTTGCCGCCGTCAAGCAACTTAACGTCGCCGATAAGCTTGATTACGCTGTCCATAGAGGCGGCGTACTTGACGTCTGCGAGGGTAATTTCTGTGATACCCTCGGTATGTATGTTGTCGGGATAAACGTGCTTGCCGAACGCGAGCGACGCTAAAATGC
Source organism: Ruminococcus sp. (assembly GCA_022510945.1). Taxonomy (GTDB): domain Bacteria; phylum Bacillota; class Clostridia; order Oscillospirales; family Acutalibacteraceae; genus Ruminococcoides. Next base: position 46,784 of record JAFLSK010000006.1, on the reverse strand, counting down.
AAATCTTGCGGCACGCATCGTGACCCTCAACGTCAGCAGCCGGATTTCTCTCCGCAAAGCCCAAATCCTGAGCAAGCTTGAGAGCTGAATCAAAGTCCATACCCTCGTCGAACATTTTGGTGAGAATAAAGTTTGTAGTACCGTTGAGGATACCGGCGATTTCCTTGACCTCGTTTGCAACGAGACACTGGCTTAAGGGACGGATAATCGGAATACCGCCGCCTACGGAAGCCTCGAAGAGGAAGTTTGCGTTGTTTTCCTTTGCAATCTGGAGGAGCTCCGCGCCCTTTGCGGCGACAAGCTCCTTGTTGGAGGTTACTACGCTTTTGCCTGCCTTTAGGAGCCTTTTCGTGTAGTCGTAGGCGGGATTGATTCCGCCCATAACCTCGGCTACAACCCTGACCTCGACGTCGTTAATGATGTCCTCGAAGTCCTTCGTGAATCTGTCGGCAAGAGGAGAGTCGGGGAACTCTCTGAGGTCGAGAATGTGCTTGATGTGTATTTCTTCGCCGATGCTTGCGAAAAGCTTCTTTTTATGCGTTGTGATTATTCCGGCAACACCCGAGCCTACCACTCCGTGTCCCATTATTGCTATTTCTATCATCTAATCAATCCTTTCGGAAATTTTACGTCATAATATCTTGATGTGCGGTTGAGCGCTTATCAATCCTCGCCGCCTTCGTTGTTGCTCGGCTCGGGCTCCGCACTCGTCGCCGCGGGCTCCGGAGTCGGTGCGGGCTCTGTATTATCGACGGCGTTTTCGCGTTCGGTTCCCTGCACCGCGGTTTCGTTAACAGTTTCTACAGGTTTTGTATTCTCCGTATTTGTTGATGTCGAATCGCCCGTATCTGAGGTTGAGCCTGTGGCGGTACTTGTGGGTGAAATATAATCGTCTACATATTCGCCGCCGTAGCCCTGCGAAGGAATATTATCCTCGGTGTAATAGCCGACGTATTTGCCCTCGGTCGGTGAGCCGATGTTGTAAACGTGACCGTTGCCGGGACTGTAGTTAGCCTGTACGATTGACGCGGGCATCTTGAATTCCTTGTGCTTCTTGCCCTGTAGATAGTGACCCATAACGTCGCTGAACAGTGTGGTCGCGTTGCGCTGACCCGTCGGGGTAATCGTCTTTGGCTGGTCAAAGCCCGTCCATATAGCGAGAGACGCGTACGGACTGAGTCCGCAGAACCACGAGTCTCTGTCTCGGTCGGTTGTACCTGTTTTGCCTACAATATCCCAGCCGTCCACGCGGGCGTAAGCCGCGTTGGTGTGAGCCGAGTAAGTGATGTTGTAGTGGAGAAGTCTGTTCATAATGTAGGCGGTTTCGGGGGAGTAGCTCTCCTTCGGAATTGTGTCGCGGTTGTCGATGATGATGTTGTCGTCCGCGTCGGTAACGTAGTAGTATGTGTAGGGCTTGTAGTACTTGCCGCCGTTACCCATATATGTGAAGGTAGCCGCCATTTCACGCACCGTTACGCCGCCCTTGAGACCACCGATTGAAAGTCCGCCGGCGTTTACCTTGTCCTCGTCGGCAAGGTGTTCAAAGCCCTGTAGAGTTACAACCTGAGTGTAAGCGTTTTCGGGGTAAATCATATTGATTACCTGAGCGGCCGTAGCGTTCGCCGACCACTCGATAGCGTCAGGCAGGAGCATATTTCCCTTGTAGCCCTTATACCAGTTTTTAGGTCCGGGAGTACCGTCGGCATAATATTTGTCGATAGGCTTGTCCTTTACAACCGAGCTGTAGTAGAGCTTGCCTGTTTCGATAGCGTATGGGTAAACCACGACCGGCTTGATTGAGGAGCCCGGCTGGAGCACGGAGGCTGTGGCACGGTCAAGTACGAGGTTACCCGTCTTTTCCTGCGAGGAGCCTGTTGTCGCTATAATTGCGCCGTTCATATCGACCATAGTTGCCGCACACTGAAGTCCCGAGTCGTAGGCTGTGTTTATATTTCTCGCCGCTTTCTCGAGGTATTCCTGTGTGTCGAGGTCCATAGCCGAGTAAATCTTCAGTCCCTCTGTAAAAAGCATTTCGGATGCAGCCTTAGGACTGATGTTGTAGTAGAGAGCGAGGTCGTTTTGGAGGTCGCGCTGCAACGCGTCCATATAGTAGTTCTGTATTTTTCTTGATTTCGTCGCTTTGTTGCTGTTCTTAAAGCCCACAAATTTCATATTCGCGGACTCTTCCATAGCCTCGTTGTACTCAGCTTCCGTTATCTTGCCCTGGCCGAGCATTTCGCTGAGCACAATTTTGCGCCTTGTTTCGTTTTCCTCGGGGTATATGAGCGGGTTGTACCTGCTCGGGTTCTGAGTGATACCCGCGATAGCAGCGCACTGTGCGAGCGAGCATTTTTCGATATTCTTTCCGAAGTAGAGCTGCGCCGCCGCCTGAACTCCCTGACAGTTGTTGCCGAAGTTTACGACGTTTAAGTACGCCTCTAAGATTTCGTCCTTTGTGTATTCTGTTTCAAGCTTTAAAGCCTTTACGATTTCTCTGATTTTACGATTGAGCGACACCTCGTTGTCGTCGGAGATGTTCTTGATGAGCTGCTGCGTAAGCGTCGAGCCGCCGTAGCTTGCCTTGCCGCTCGAGAGGTTGAGGATAGCGCCCGCCGTACGCGTCCAGTCAACGCCGTGGTGCTCCTCGAAACGCTTGTCTTCAATAGCGATAACCGAGTTCTTCATATAGTCCGGAATATCCTTGAAGTCAACCCACACGCGGTTTTCGCTGGAGTAGAGGGACTGATATTTCTTGAATTTTCCCGAGTCGTTTTTGACGTAGATAAAGCTCGTCTGATTCAGCATCTTAGCCTTGAGGTTAATGCCGGTGTCCTCACCTGCGATTCCCGCGATGTATACGGACAGCGAGATTCCCACGATAACACCAGTGAAAACGCACACCATAAAAACGGTAAAGATTACGCGCCCGAGAGCCTTAAGCACCCTTTTGGCACCGCTTTCCGTGGCTTTTTCGGTTATATCCGGCACGGTAAATTTACTTATGTCTGTTTCACGCATAGGAAAAACTCCTTTAACAGAAAGTGCGTATAATGCACCTATTCTAAAGTATTCTACCATAAAAAGACACGAAATGCAAGTGCTGTTTACGCTCTCAGACGAAGGGAAGAGGAGCGGAGAAAATGATTTTGAAAGTATAATTCAGAAACTTTTTCAAACACTAATCCCGAGGTGTATAAAAATGAAAAAACTTATCCTTTTTACAGGTATTATCGTATATGTGTTTTTCGCGGTTTCAATCTTTTTAGACAGGCCCGAGAGAGTTTCGGATTCCTCTGTCGTGCAGATGAGCGCGACTCAGCAGTCGCTCGCGGACGAAACGCCCGAGACGCTGTATATTGTGAAGATAAGCGATGGAAGGGTAGCCGTCGAAGATAATCGCACGGGCGAGTTAGTGACGAAAACCGACACGCTCGTTTCCGTTCTTCCGAAGTCCGACAGAAAGCAGCTGAAAAAGGGAATTGCCGCGCGCAGCGAGCGAGAGGTTCGCACTATTTTAGAGGATTTGTGCAGTTGAATTTTGTGTGCACAAACTCGGGAATATGACCATAAAAAAATGAATTAGAGGTTTCTTTTGTGGCGATTTGCCATTGACATTTGTCCGTGCAATATAGTAAAATTATACAGTATAGTAGATTAGTATGTGCAACTATAGCTATTTGTATTTGCGCATACGGTACATATTGGAATTTAAAAAAGGAAGATACATATGATTTCAACGATTATTAACGAACAGCTCGGTATCGAGTATCCGATTTTTCAGGGCGGTATGGCTTGGGTAGCCGACGCGTCTCTCGCAGCAGGCGTCAGCAACGCAGGCGGTCTCGGACTTATCGCAGCTATGAACTCGAACGGCGAGCAGCTTCGGGCAGAGATTAAAAAGTGCAAGGAACTCACCGACAAGCCGTTCGGCGTTAACATTATGCTTATGAGCCCGTTTGCGGACGAGGTTGCGGACGTTGTTGTCGAGGAAGGCGTCAAGGTCGTTACCACGGGTGCCGGAAACCCCGGGAAATATATGGACAAGTGGATAGAAGCCGGAATCAAGGTTATCCCCGTAGTTCCCTCCACGGCTCTCGCTAAGAGAATGGAGAAGTTAGGCGCGTTTGCGCTAATCGCAGAGGGCGGCGAAAGCGGCGGTCACGTTGGCGACCTTACGACTATGGCTCTCGTTCCTCAGGTTGTTGATGCTGTAAACATTCCTGTAATCGCGGCGGGCGGTATCGCTGACGGTCGTCAGGTTGCGGCGTGCTTTATGCTCGGCGCAGTTGGCGTTCAGGTCGGCACACGATTCCTTGTTGCCGAGGAGTGTACAATCGCTCAGGAATATAAGGACAAAATTTTAAAGGCTAAGGATATAGATACGGTCGTGACGGGTAAGCGCCTCGGTCACCCCGTGCGCTGCATCAAGAGCAGCTACACCCGCGAGTATACCAAGATGGAGTACGATTCAACGAACTACTCCGATGATGAATTAGAGGCTAAGGGCGCGGGCGTGCTCAGACTCGCCGCCAGAGAAGGCGACGTAAAGAACGGCTGCGTGCTCGCAGGTCAGGTTGCTTCAATGGTAACTAAGGAAGAGCCCGCGAGGGACATCATCCTCGACCTCTTCACAAAGGCAGAGCAAGTTTTAGGCGGTGCGAATAAATGGGTAAAATAGCGTTAGTTTTCTCGGGACAGGGTGCCCAGTACACAGGTATGGGCAAGGAACTGTACGAGAACTCAGCGGCCGCAAAGGCCGTGTTCGATATGGCGGACAGCGTACGTCCGGGTACATCCTCTCAGTGCTTTGAGGGAAGCGCAGAGGAACTCTCCGTTACGGTGAACACTCAGCCCTGCGTATTTACAGCTGACCTCGCCGCGGCGAGAGCCGTAGCAGAAAAGGGAATAAAGGTCGACTGCGTTGCGGGCTTTTCACTCGGCGAAATCGCCGCTTTGGCATTCAGCGAAATGCTCAGCGACGAGGAGGCGTTCAGGCTCGTGTGCAAGCGCGGCGAGCTTATGGATAAGGCGGCTAAGGCTAACCCCGGAGCGATGCTCGCGGTGCTTAAGCTTTCGGCTGAGCAGATTGAGGAAATCTGCGCTCAGTTTGACGATACATACCCCGTAAACTACAACAGCCCTGCGCAGACCGTCGTTGCAACTAAGGAAGAAAACGTCGACGCGCTTATTGAGGCGTTCTCCGCTGTTAAGGGCAGGGCTAAGCGCCTTGCGGTAAGCGGCGCGTTTCACTCTCCGTTTATGGCGGACGCGGCGGACGGACTTATGGAGTATATGGGAGGCGTGGATTTCAGCGACCCACAGCTTCCGATTTACTCGAACTTCGCCGCAAAGCCCTATGAGGGCGACTACAAGGCTCTCGTAAAGGCTCAGGTCGAAAATCCCGTACGCTGGCAGACTATCGTCGAGAACATGGCCGCCGACGGAGTCGACACGATTATCGAAGTAGGCGTTGGAAAAACGCTCACGGGCTTAATCGGCAGAATCGACAAAAATATTAAAGCAGTAAAGGTCGAGAATCTTTCCGACCTCGAGGCTTTATCTGATATTTGATTTGATAAGAAGGGAGATTTACATATGAACTTCAAGGGGAAAACCGCGGTTATCACCGGCGGCTACAGCGGCATCGGCAGAGCGGTTGCCGAAAAACTTGCGTCTCTCGGCGCAGACATCGCCCTCGTCGGAATCGGCTCAGAGGACGACAAGAACGGCGCTATAGAGGCCGTCAAGGCGCTCGGCGTTAAGGTGAACGCCTACGACTGCGATGTCAGCAATTTCGCACAGGGCGAAAGCGTTATAGGCGAAATAATTGCAGAGTACGGCAAGATTGACATTCTCGTCAACAACGCAGGTATCACTCGCGACAAGCTTATGCTCAATATGCCCGAGAGTGACTTTGACGCTGTTATCAACGTCAACCTCAAGGGTGTTTACAATATGACAAAGCACGTTTACAAGCCGTTTATGCGCCAGCGCAGCGGAAGAATCGTAAATCTCGCCTCAATCGTCGGAATCAACGGAAATGCGGGTCAGGCTAACTACTGCGCTTCCAAGGCGGGCGTTATCGGTATGACTAAGGCAGTAGCCAAGGAACTTGCCGCTCGCGGAGTTACCGTAAATGCTGTTGCTCCCGGTTATATCGACACGGCTATGACTCAGGCTCTGTCAGACAAGGTTAAGGACGAAATCGCCGCTTCTATTCCGATGAAACGCCGCGGCGTACCCGAGGACGTTGCTAACGTTATTGCGTTCTTGTGCAGCGACTACGCGTCCTATGTGACGGGCGAGGTTATCCGCGTTGACGGCGGTATCGCAATGTAATAATGTATTAAAGAAAGGCTATGGAAACTGTATGACAAGACGAGTAGTAGTAACCGGTCTCGGCGCTGTCACCCCTGTCGGAAACGATATCCCGACTATGTGGAAAAATATGCTCGACGGCGTGTGCGGTATAGATAAAATTACAAAATTTGACACGGACGGTTTAGCCGTTAAAATCGCAGGCGAGGTCAAGGACTTCGACCCGACTACGGTTGTTGAAAAGCGCGACGTCAGGAAGACGGATATGTATACTATCTTCGCTTTGGCGGCGGCTAAGGAGGCTGTTGAGGACAGCGGAATCGTCGGTACTGTGCACCCGAAACGTCTTGGCGCTTATATCGGCGCGGGTATCGGCGGTCTGTATACTTTCGTTGAGAATACTCAGGGATTGCTCGAGAAAGGCCCGCGCAAAGTAAGCCCTCACTTTATCCCGAAAATGATAGGCAACATCGCGACAGGACAGGTCGCTATCAAATATGACGCTAAGGGACCGAGCCTCTCGACTATGTCGGCGTGTGCCTCGGGCTCGAACTCAATCGGCGAGGCGTTCCACGCAGTTAAGGACGGCTACGCTGACGCGGTAATCGCGGGCGGCGCGGAGTGTGTTGTTCATCCGCTGACTATCGCGGGATTTTCAAATATGAAAGCTCTGTCAACGAGCGAGGACCCGAAGAAGGCGTCAATCCCGTTTGACGTAAAGCGCGACGGCTTCGTAATGGGCGAGGGCGCGGGCGTTATGATACTCGAAGAGTATGAGCACGCTAAGGCGCGCGGCGCAAAAATTTACGCCGAGATGATTGGCTACGGCAACACCTGCGACGCTCACCATGTTACCGCTCCGTCTCCCGACGGCGAGTGCCTTGCCGAGGCGATAAGGATTGCGTTTGCTGAGGGCAATGTCACAGACAACGATACGATTTATCTCAACGCTCACGGAACCTCAACCCCGATGAACGACAAGACCGAGACTATGGCGGTTAAGTCCGCTCTCGGTGAGAAAGCGTACGACATCAGTATCAGTTCGACGAAATCTATGACGGGTCATATGCTTGGCGCTACAGGCGCAGTGGAGGCTATCGTCTCCGTCCTTGCGGTAAACGAGGGCAAAATCCCGCCGACTATCGGCACAGACGAGCCTGACCCCGAGTGCGACCTCGACTACACTCTCGGCGCGACTAAGGACAGAGACATTACAGTTGCCGCAAGCACAAACCTCGGATTCGGCGGCCACGACACTTGTCTCGTATTCAGAAAAATGGAGGGCTAAACAATGATTGATATCAATACATTAAAGGAATATATAAAGGTTCTGGAGGAAAGTTCCTTAACCTGTATCGAGATTTCTGACGAGGACGACACAATCCGCCTCGAGAGAGAACTCTACGAAGCACCAAGCAACGTTACCGTCCAGCCCGTTCAGGCGCCCGCTGCTCCTGTTGCTCCCGCTGCTGAGGCCCCTGCGGCTCCTTCGGTGAGCACAAAGGCTATCAAGAGCCCTATGGTCGGTGTGTTCTACGCTGCTCCCGCACCCGAAAAGCCCGCTTTCGTAAGTGTAGGCCAGACGGTGAATAAGGGCGACGTTGTGTGCATTATCGAGGCTATGAAGATTATGAACGAAATCACAGCCGAAGAGAGCGGCACAATTACTGAGGTTCTCGTTAACAACGGCGACGTTGTTGAGTTCGACCAGCCGCTGTTTACAATTTCCTAACGCCGACTGAGAGGTTGATACATATGATGAATCAGGAAGAAATCAAGAAGATTATACCGCACCGCGACCATATGCTCCTCGTTCAGGAGGCGGAGAAGGTTGACGACACAACCTCCCACGGTAAGTACACCGTAAGCGGCGAGGAGTTTTTCCTCAAGGGTCACTTTCCGGGCAACCCTGTCGTTCCGGGCGTGATTCTCTGCGAGATGATGGCGCAGTCGAGCTGCGTTATGCTCGCCGATAAGTGCGTGGGCAAAACTCCGTACTTCACGAAGATGGATAACGTAAAGTTCAAGGGAATGGTAAAGCCCGGAGATACTCTCGAGACTACCTGTACCCTCACTCGCTCGCGCGGTAACTTCTACTTCATAAGCGCAAAGGGCTACGTCGACGGAAAGCTCTGCGTAAGCGCAGACTTCAGCTTTGCGTTGATTGACTAATCGCATATAAGAATACGGAAGTGAAGATTAACTATGTTCAGTAAGATATTGGTTGCGAACCGCGGCGAAATTGCCGTACGCATTATCCGCGCTTGTCGCGAAATGGGTATTTCCACGGTCGCAATTTACTCCACGGCAGATAAGGATTCTATGCATGTTCACCTCGCAGACGAGGCGTACTGTGTGGGTGGTGCCCGAGTTTCAGACAGCTACCTCAATATGCCCGCTATCCTCACCGTTGCGGTGCAGAGCGGCGCTCAAGCTATCCACCCCGGCTACGGTCTGCTCTCCGAGAACGCGAAGTTCGTAAAGCTGTGTGAGGAATGTAATATTGAGTTCATCGGTCCTACCTCCGAGATGATTAACCTTCTCGGCGACAAGGATATGGCGCGCAAGACTATGCGCGCGGCGGGTGTGCCTGTAACGCCGGGTACGGATGTTCTGGAAAACGTCGAGCAGGCTAAGGAGCTCGCCGATGAGGTCGGCTATCCGCTCCTTATAAAGGCTCGCTCGGGCGGCGGCGGACGCGGAATCCGTCTCGTCAGTACTGCCGATGAATTTGAAAACGCATATAACAGCGCTTATGCCGAGGCTGAGTCGGCTTTCGGCGACGGCGCGCTATATATAGAAAAGTTTCTAAAGCCCGTCAAGCACATCGAGATGCAGCTGCTCTGCGACAAGCACGGCAACGCTATCTGCCTCGGTGAGCGCGAGTGCTCCGTTCAGCGACATAATCAGAAGCTGATTGAGGAGAGCCCATCACCGTCAATCTCCGATACGACGCGTGAGGCGATGATTGACGCGGCTATAAAGGCTGCTAAGGCCGTAAACTACAACTCCGTAGGTACTGTCGAGTTCCTTTACGACAAGGACGGCAACTTCTACTTTATGGAGATGAACACACGACTTCAGGTAGAGCACGGCGTTACCGAGATGGTCACGGGTATGGACATCGTGCAGTGGCAGATTCGCGTTGCGGCGGGCGCAAAGCTTAACCGCGCGCAGGAGGACGTTTACTTCCACGGTCACGCTATCGAGTGCCGTATAAACGCTGAGGACCCCGAGAACAACTATCGTCCAAGCTGCGGCAAGGTCACGGCTCTCCACGTTCCGGGCGGCTCGTTCGTGCGTTTTGACACGGCTCTTTTCCAGAACTACGTCATTCCGCCGTTTTATGATTCGATGGTCGGCAAGGTCATCGTTCAGGGTAGGACGAGGGAGCTTGCAATCCGCAAGATGAAGATGGCTCTTTCCGAGCTTTCGGTGCAGGGCGTGACTGTAAACCGAGACCTTATGATTGACATTCTCTCTGACGATGAGTTTGTCGACGGTACTTATACAACCGACTTTATGGCGGCGTTCGAGGAGCGCAAATTTAAGAAATAAGAGGATAACTAAATGGATTTGTTCACATTTATTAAGCCTAAAAACGAATTAGAGCAAAGCGAAGAGGCTGTTGTCAACCGTCCTTATGTGCCCGACGAAATGTGGTCGAAGTGCCCCGACTGCGGTACTCTGCTGCTCACTACTGACATTGAGGAGAATTTTCACGTTTGCTCAAAGTGCAACCACCATTTCCGCATAGGCTCGCGCAAAAGAATCGAGATGATTTCCGATAAGGACACGTTTTCTGAGATTGACGCGGACTTTGTCAGCAAGAATATCATCGACTTCCCGGGCTACGACGAAAAGTTAGAGAGCAACAAGCGCAGAAGCGGCGAGAAGGATTCCGTTGTGTGCGGTACCTGCAAGATAGACGGAATTGAGACCGTAATCATCAGTATGACCGCTGAGTTTATGATGGGCTCTATGGGCACCGTGACAGGCGACAAAATCACGAGGGCGTTCGAGTACGCCGTGGATAACGGTTTGCCTGTAATCGCGTTCACCGTATCCGGCGGCGCGAGAATGCAGGAGGGTATACTCTCGCTTATGCAGATGGCAAAGACCTCGGGCGCGGTGAAAATGCACAGTGACGCGGGATTGCTCTATATAACCGTGCTCACTGACCCGACCTCGGGCGGCGTTACGGCGTCATTCGCTATGGAGGGCGATATTATTCTTGCCGAGCCCGGCGCGCTTATCGCATTCGCGGGTCCGCGCGTAATCGAGCAGACTATCCGCCAGAAGCTCCCGAAGGATTTCCAGACAGCGGAATTTTTGCAGGAAAAAGGCTTTGTGGATAAGGTCGTAGACCGCCGTTACCTCAAGGAAACGCTTGCAAATCTGCTCAGAATTCATAACTATACGGAGGTGCAGTGATGAGCGCATATGATAACGTACTCGCGGCGCGCAGTACAAACAAACTCACCTCTCTCGACTATATTAACGCACTGTTCGGCGACAGCTTTATCGAGCTTCACGGCGACAGAAACTTTGCCGACGACAAGGCTGTTGTCGGCGGCGTAGGAATGCTCAACAATATGCCCGTCACCGTTATCGGACTCGAAAAGGGAAGAAACACGAAGGAGCGTATGGAACGCAACTTCGGCGCGGCTCATCCCGAGGGCTATCGCAAGGCTCTGCGTCTTATGAAGCAGGCGGAGAAATTCCACAGACCGATTCTTTGCTTTGTCGATACGAGCGGCGCGTTCTGCGGAATCGGCGCCGAGGAGCGAGGTCAGGGACACGCAATCGCCACCAATCTTATGGAAATGATGGCGCTGAAAACTCCCGTGCTCTCCGTATTCATCGGCGAAGGCGGTTCGGGCGGCGCGATTGCTTTGGCAGTCGCCGACGAGGTGTGGATGATGGAGAACTCCGTTTACTCCGTTATCTCTCCCGAGGGCTGTGCGAGTATCCTATGGAAGGACAGCTCGAAGGCTGCCGAGGCGGCTGAGTGCCTGAAAATGACGGCTAAGGATTTGTTCGAGCTCGGTGTAGTCGAGCGTATCCTCCGCGAGCCCAAGGCGAGCGACCAGAAAATGTTCGAGAGTATGAAACTTCTTATCTGCCGTACATTCGAGAAGAACCTTGCTGTTTCGGGCGAGGACCTCGCGAAGCTTCGCTACCATCGCTTCCGCAAAATCGGACAGCAATAAAATAGTATAAAGTAAATCACCTCTCCCTATAATAGGGTAGAGGTGATTTTTTTGATTATATTTGAGGATATGCCCGAGGATTTCAGCCGTGCGCTGTCGCAGAATTTTTGCGCTATGAAGTATATAAGTTCGCTTCCCGAGCGCAAACGCCGCAGGGTGATACGAAAGGCTCAGCAGATTACCGACCCGACGGAAATGAAAAGCTTTGTTATAGAGTTAGGTAACAAAATTTTCTGATTATGATACGTTAATCTTGCACGAAAAGTTTGATAGACGTTTGTGCATATTATGCAGAAAATTGAATTTGCAATTTATATTTCTGTAATAGAATTAAAATTTGAATTTGTCGGTTTTTGTCGTTATAATTATACCCGAGGCCGTAAAGGCTTTGGAATGGGTGAAAATATGAGAAAAACTGACAATATTATACATTACAATATGGCGACAGTCGGCGGATTTTTCGCGGGATTTACGGTGAGTAACCTGCTCGACCTGTTCGGTAACGCGCAAACGCTCAATCTGCTGAGTATCGTCCGCGATTTCTTTATCTGCGACTACCCGTTGATGGCGCTGAGGATAGTCGGCGCGGTCGTGTATCTGCTCGGAATGTCGCTTTCGGTGATTATTCCGCGCTGCACAAAAATCCGTACCGATATTCTGAGTATTGTTGTTGACGCGGTGTGTCTTATTATTCTTACGCTGCTGCCCGAGAATCTGAACATATTTATCCGTGTGTATCCCGTGTTCTTTGCGACCGCGTTCCAGTGGACGGTGTTTGACAAAATCGAGGGCTACGTCAGCGCGACGATTTTCTCGACCAACAACTATCGTCAGTTTACAACGTCGCTGTTGGCTTACGCGTTCGACAGGGATAAGGCTCTGCTTTCGAAAGCCCGCGTGTTTGGTTTTACGCTGTTGTACTTCCACATAGGCGTTGCGCTCGCGTGCGCACTCAGTATGTTTATGGGCAAGCTTAGTGCTCTACCTGCGCTCTTACTCCTTATCCCCGCCGCGGTGCTCATAAAACAAAAAACTAACAAGGAGATAGAAACCTATGAATAAAGAAAAGAGTTCAATAAGTGTATTTCAAAAATACCTCACCGTATGGGTCATAATTTGTATGATTATCGGTGTTCTGATTGGTCAGTTTCTGCCGCAGATACCCGAATTTCTGAATCAATTTGAATACGCAAAGGTCTCGATTCCTATGGCAATACTGATTTGGATAATGATTTATCCGATGATGATGAAGGTTGATTTTAAGAGCATTAAAAATGTCGGCAAGAATCCGAAGGGATTGTTTGTGACTTGGGTTGTGAACTGGCTGATAAAGCCGTTTACGATGTACGGTATTGCGAGCCTGTTCTTCTTCGTGATATTCAAGGCGTTTATCACGCCGCAGCTTGCCACGGAATATCTCGCAGGAGCAGTTCTGCTCGGCGCAGCGCCTTGCACCGCAATGGTGTTTGTGTGGAGCTCGCTGACTAAGGGCAACCCCGCATACACAGTGGTTCAGGTCGCAACGAATGACTTAATTATCCTCGTTGCCTTTGTGCCGATTGTGAAGTTCTTGCTCGGTGTTTCCAATGTCGCTGTGCCATGGGATACGCTGTTTTTATCGGTTGTTCTGTTCGTTGTCATTCCGCTTGCAGGCGGCATATTGACGCGGTATCTGGTTACGAGAAAAAGGGGTGCGGATTATTTCGAGAATACATTCGTAAAGAAGTTTGACGGAATTACAACAATAGGATTACTTCTCACCTTGATTTTAATATTCTCTTTCCAAGGCGGAGTAATACTCGAAAACCCATTGCATATCGTATTAATCGCCGTTCCGCTTATCTTGCAGACATTCCTGATATTCGCAATAGCGTATTCAGCCTGCAAGCTTTTAAAGCTGCCGCACAACATAGCAGCCCCCGCGGGAATGATTGGAGCGTCGAACTTCTTCGAACTCGCGGTAGCTGTTGCCGTAGCCCTCTTTGGCACGACCTCGCCCGCCGCACTCGCAACAACCGTAGGCGTGCTCACAGAAGTGCCTGTTATGCTGTTCCTTGTCAGAATTGCAAATAAAACGGGAAAATATTTTAAATAAAAAATCAGCACACGTCCGAAACAAACTATGTTTCCGCGTGTGCTTTTTTAAGTAGTATACTTTATTGTTTTTACAATTCTTTTACATTTTTATGATGACTTATTGTGTCCGTAACGATTAGAGTTAAATCATAAAAAGTAAGGGAATGATAAATATGAAAAAGAAGAGTATTTTTTCGAAAACAATTTTGGTTGTAATATTTGTGTTAGGATTTTTGTTGACCGCGGGTATTGTATTTAAAGGCTTATATATGTCTGACGGCGAGAATACGCGTGATGTGAGTTGTGTTTCGCCACGGTTTCCAATGCTGAAATCAAATTTGACACAAGACAATAAAAAAGTGACGACACATATGATAGACGCACCGTTTATTGACCAGACCGAATATTATCCCACGGGATGTGAAGCTGTATCAACGGTTATGGCTCTTCAATACATAGGAATTGATATTGATGTTAATGATTTTATAGACAACTATCTCGACCTCGGACAAGCTCCATATTATGCGAATAACAGCATTATCGGGGATTCGCCGTATGAGTGTTTCCTCGGCTCACCATATAATCGAACCGGATGGGGTTGTTACTCGACCGTTATCGAAAGAGCGCTTAATAAATTTATCGATAAGGAAATGTACAGCGTAAAACGGCTGAGCAAAAAAAGCCTTGAAAGTCTCTGTGAAAAATACATAAACAATGATATTCCCGTAATCCTCTGGGCGACTATCGGAATGAAGCAAGCATATACAACGAGTACATGGATTACCCCGCAGGAGAAGAGTTTCGCATGGATAGCTCCCGAGCATTGCCTGTTGCTTGTCGGCTATGATAAGAATTATTATTACTTTAACGACCCATTGCAGGGCAAACAGGCCAAGTATAAAAAATCCGATGTGAAAACTGCTTACAAGAGCCTCGGCAGTCAGGCTGTGGTTATATATAAAAATGAATACAATGCTTAGGCTATAAGATTGACAATGCAAGGTGTTTGATATAAACTTTCATTATAATGTTTTAAGGGTGAGCAAATGATTAATATACTTATTGTTGAGGACGATGTGAATATTGCGAAATCCATAGAGGTTACGGTTTCAATCGTCGGATACGGCAGTGAAATATGCAGTGACGGAAAATCAGCTGTAGACGCTGTAAAAAGCGGTAAATTCGACCTCGTGTTACTCGACGTTATGCTTCCTGAGATGAACGGATTTGAAGTGCTCGAGCATATAAAAAGCAGCGGTATTCCTGTTATTTTTCTTACGGCTCTCGGTGATGTTGCCGAAAAAATAAAAGGTCTGCGCCTTGGCGCAGAGGATTATATCGTCAAGCCGTTTGAGGCTATGGAGCTTATCGCACGCATTGAGGTAGTGCTCCGTCGATTTGATAAGAGTGAGAGTACGCTTTGCTACGACGATATAAATGTTGATGTGAATAAGCATACTGTGTTAAAGGACGGAAAAGCAGTTGATTTAACGCCGAAGGAGTTTGCGCTGCTCGTATTCTTTATGCAGAACATTGATATTGCGATTTCGAGAGAAAGACTTCTGTCCGCCGTATGGGGATATGAGTTTGAGGGAGAGAGTAGGACTGTGGATATTCATATTCAGCAAATCCGCAAGAAACTTGGACTTAAAAACCGTCTCATAACTATCCCGAAGCTCGGTTATCGTTTAGAGAGAGGATAAAATGAAACTTTGGCAAAAAATTTTTCTCATCACCTTAGCTTTCGTAATGATTGCCGTCAGCGCAACCGCCGTTTTTCTTGCACAAGGATACTTTTCTTCTGCGATACGCCAGGAACGCGTCAGTGCCGAAGCACAGCACGAATATTATGCGGCTAATATAACCAATAAAGTTTCTTACGAACGTATCAAATCTAATGAATTAGTGTTTTCTGACGATGAAATCAGGTCGGCGATAACCGATATGCTCTCCTCGTATTCAGGGTCAGAAACGGGCATAGCTGTTTATAATGAAAGCGCAGAGATTGACTCAATTCGTTCCGATGTTCTAAAAGTTGTACCGAATCTAATTAAAAAGGTAAAAAACAACGACGGCGAGTATTCCGTTATTACTGATTTTGGAGAGAGAACATATCTGATTATCGGCTCGAAGATCACGCTTGAAGGTCAGAGTTATTACATTTTTACAACGACTGACATTACGCTCGTTTATACAAATCATGAATCCGCGATGAATTATATAAAAATATTCAGTATAGTGTTCGCTGTGGTTACTGCTTTGATATTATTGGTAGTTGTGTATAGGTTGCTCCGACCGCTGACAAGAGTTAATTCCTCGATAAAACAAATTGCTGACGGCGATTATGAAGTCCGCGTTTATGAAAAAGGCGGCAGCGAGTTCAAAGAACTCGCCGCAAATGTCAACATTATGGCGGAAGCTATAGAGAGTAATGTTCAGGATTTACGCAACATTGCCGACAGCAGGAAACGCTTTATCGATAATCTTGCCCACGAGATGAAAACTCCGCTCACCTCAATCATCTGCTTCGCCGACGTATTGCGGATTAAAAGGGATATAACTGATAACGAGCTAAGAGATTATTCGGGAATAATTGTCGAGGAAGCCAAGCGGCTGAAAGGTTTATCCGGAAAGCTTTTGGAGCTTACTGTTGCGGGTAATGCGGAGCTTGAAATCAGAGATATTAACATCTCCGAGCTACTCGATGAAATCGAAAACAGCGTTAAACCGATAATCAAAAAGCGCGGTATGAGGCTTGATGTTACGCCTGTCAATGTGATTGTCCGAGTTGACAGGGATTTGTTTATCTCACTTCTGTATAATCTTATAGACAACGCAGTCAAGGCAAGCGACGACGGACAGAAAATCGAGATTAAATGTACGCTTAACGGTGATAAACTCATAATTTCTGTGATAGATAACGGAGTTGGAATGAGCGAGGACGATATCAGAAAGATAACCGAGCCGTTTTATATGGTAGATAAAAGCCGCTCGCGAAAAGCCGGCGGCGCAGGGCTCGGGCTGTCGCTTTGCGCGGAAATTGTCAGACAGCATAATGCAAAACTGCAGATTGACAGCGCGCTCGGCGTAGGTACGACCGTGTCTGTGATTATGCCGACAGGAGGTAGAAGTGATGAATAAGTTCAAAAAAACTCTTCCGGCTATTTTAGCAGTTTTGCTTATGGCGCTATGCTATTTCGGGATAGAACTTTCGCAGACGTTGCTGCCAAACTATAAAAACACACTTGAGAAGGTCGACAACTCACAGAGAATTTCACTTCTCTATTTTGATAACACAGCAAGTCCCGAGCTTTACCCGATGAATATTTACGATAGCAAAATCGTAAAGAAAGTAAAATCAAAATATCTATATAAGTGCACAAAGGAACTCGTAGTAAGCCTAATGAACTCATTTTGTCCTGATGTTTACTTTTCAAAGGATTTTAATTTTGGCAATTATCTTGAATATCTTGATACTACACAAACAGATATATATTATCTTAAAGATGTAAAGTTTACTGCAACGAATAAGCGCAAATATACTCTTAACGTAGCTTTTACCAGTGTAGATGTTTTGTTTTTCTCGTGTATACCTGAGCACAGTGGAAAAATTTCCTCAAAGCAGATTGAGAACGCTTATGAAAAGCTTGAAAATGATTTCAAAATGTATCCGAGTCAGGAATATGATTATTTTAAACAGCAAGGAGGAAGTTATAATGAAATTAACTCTATAATACACGAATTTGGCTCTAAAGAGTTTAATAACTTCGTGCATTTTCTTGTGTGCTTTAAAAAAATTGACAAAGTTTGCAAAAAGCTCGATATGAACAGCTCTTATGCAACTGTTGCTGAGATAATTGACAACAGCACAAGCTCAAGTATAAGCTATAACGAAATGATGTATCTGACCTTTACGGACAAAAACTATCAGCTTATTATGATTTACGACCCGAATATTTTGGAATTTGTTGGATTTAGCCTTTCCGAGAGGAATTGAGATAGTAGGATTTATCACTCTACGACTTGTTTTTACCGGTGGACTTCAATCTCTGTTACCTTTTTAATACCAAAAACAAAAGCACCCGAATGGGTGCTTTGATTTTTGGTGCAGGTAACAGGACTTAAACCTGCATGAAATTGCTTTCATACGGACCTGATGGTTATGCCATCTGCCAATTTTCGACAAACTATATGTCACTCAATGAATTCATAATCCACAGGGTGATTGGAATTTTGATAATATTGTTTGTTTTCCTCTAAAATATCTTTCATCATTTTTATTGAACCGACTAAATCTTTAGAAACCGTATTACTGCCTTTGACAATTATATAATCATAAGTGCACTCTCTATGAATAAAATCCCAAAAAGCATCCCAGTTGTTGCCATATCCTTTTGGAAAATCCAATGCGATTCTAATTCTTTCATGTAACTCCATTAAATATTTACAATCTGT
The DNA here is from genome assembly GCA_022510945.1 of Ruminococcus sp. Lineage (GTDB taxonomy): Bacteria > Bacillota > Clostridia > Oscillospirales > Acutalibacteraceae > Ruminococcoides. The sequence continues at coordinate 28,722 of JAFLSK010000006.1, read as the reverse complement.
TAAATCTATAGTTGCTTTTTTCATTATTGACTCCTTAAATTATTTCAAAAATGTGTGATAGTGATCATAAGTAACAAAAATCAGTCCGTCATTTGACCAAAGGATTCTGTGCAGATTTCTTCGACCGGTGGTATAGTTAATATCTGCTTCGTACCAAACACGCCCTATTTTGTGCGGTAGTCGTCTGTCTCGATTTTGGTAAACATCTCCGCCGAGTATTCTGTTTGGAGCATACTTTGATGGTCTATCACCAATTTGCCAACCCAATTCTTCAAGTTCGAAAGAAGAAATGTAATAGTCAGGTAAATGTCCGTTATGTTTTAGCTCAAAATCAGCTCCATCAAGCCTATTATTGGTTGCGTTACCTGCTTCAATCGCTTCCATTTCTTCAAGCGTACATCTGCAATGCATATGTAATGGTGGTAGCATAACGGTACTATCTTTAATGTCAAAAATTCTACCGTGATTATCTGCACAGTTAAAACAAGTTTTTAAATATAAAACAGCTCGCCAAGTTTTATAATCTATGCTTGGTATTGTTATAGGGACAAAGGTATCATCCCTTGCCTTTTCAGATGAATTATTATCGTTAACAATTGTATTATAATTTATTTTTTTGATACGCAGTTTATCACCTCCTATATGCTATTATATAGAACAAATGTTCGAAGGTCAATATATTTTAATTAGAAGTAAAATAAAAAGCCCGATTTTAATCGGACTTTTTGTGGTGCAGGTAACATACCGTCATTTTCAGAGGGGTTAGTCCTCGCCTGTCGGGGCGTGTGGTAGGAGAAAACGTTCATCAACGCTCCTCCCTAAAAATCGTCCACCGGACGATTTTCTTAACGGTCGGCTTCAAGTCTTGTTACCTGCTTAATACCAAAAAGAAAAACCCCATATGGGGTTTTCTTTTGGTGCAGGTAACATACCGCCGTCTTCAGAAAGGTTAGTCCTCGCTTATTAGGGCGTGTAGGAGAGGAAAGCTTTCATTAACGCTCCTCCCTAAAAATCGTCCACTGGACGATTTTCTTAACGGTCGGCTTCAAGTCCTGTTACCTTTTTAATACCAAAAACAAAAGCACCCGAATGGGTGCTTTGATTTTTGGTGCAGCGAGTGATGTTAAATCCGAACCAAGGGCAGAGTTTTCTATCTCTTCCAAAGTAATAGTTTTTGAACCGTCTTTGTAGTTAAAGGTTATTACCATTCTATCGTCATACAGATAGATTGAATTTATAAAGCTGTCAATCAGGCGGCGACGGTGTTCGAGCTTGTTTGTGTTAAGCTTTCTGAACCGTTCAAACCAAAATATGATTTGCTCTTTTGATAGCGTTGGTCTACGCATTTCTTCTTTTGTGATTTGCACAGCAAGTTCACTCTTTTGGTGTTCAAGTTCTTCTAATCTATCTTTTGTGGATGAAGTAATAATGCCTTGTTGAATCGCGTTCAGCATATTATCAATACCTTTTTGAATTTCTGCGTATTGCTTGTGCAGTAGTGGAAGAGTTGTATTCTCAGCACCTTGAATTTCAAGAACTGTATCGGCTAAACTTTCAATGAGATTGTCATCAAAAATAACTTTCTTAATTTGTTCGATTACGATATTCTCAATCCATTCTTTCTTGACGGTTTTCTTGTTGCAGCCCTTGTGTCTCTTAACGCTGACACATTTATAATATCTGTGAATTTTTTTCTTCTGTTGGCTTGTGCCGCTTTCACCAACCATAAAGCAACCGCATTTCCCGCAGTACAGCTTTGTGGTGAGCAAGTATTCATCCTCTGCCTTATGCTTGGCAGGAGCTTTTTTTGCTTGTGCCATTCGTTCCTGTACACGTTCAAAAAGCTCTTCGGGAACAATAGCCGGAATACCATTTGGCTGTACAATATCTCTGTACTTGTACTCGCCGATATATTTTCGGTTGTGGAGCATTCGCGTAACACTATTTACCGACACCTTGTAGCCACGCTGTGTACTAACGCCACGCAGGTTCATTTCATCTGCAATCTCCTGCATAGTTGCACCGTCAGCGTAATGCTTGAAAGCATCAAGGACAACAGGAGCAGTAATTGGATCAATTTGAAAGAATTTATTTGAATCAATTGTGTAACCGATAGGGAGCGTACCACCATTGTATTTGCATTTCAGCGCGTTTTCTGTCATACCACGGATAACCTTCTCGGCAAGTTCGGCGGAATAGTATTCAGCCATGCCTTCAAGTACAGCCTCAAGAAGAATTCCTTCTGCGCCCGGTGAAATCATCTCCGTAGCCGACAGAACACGCACGTTGCGCTTTTTGAGCATGGCTTTATAATGAGCAGAGTCATAGCGATTACGCGCGAAACGGTCAAGTTTCCAAACGATTATAACATCAAAAGCATGCTTCTCGCTGTCTTTAATCATCTTCTGAAAATTAGGACGGTTGTCCGTTTTAGCTGTCAAAGCTCGATCAACGTAGGTATCAACAATTTGGATATCATTCTTTTCTGCAAAAGCTTTACATTCACGCAACTGACCTTCAATACTTTCCTCACGCTGATTATCACTCGAATATCGCGCATAAATTACACCGTTCATTTGTTTCACCTCTTGGTATAATGTTAGCGCGATCAAAAGAAAATGTCAAACTTTATGAAATAATATTAAAAAACGCTTATGGATCAAATATGAAATGAAAAATACAATAGAATAATAAACAAATTTATGTTGCACACCATAATTGTTTATGGTAAAATATAAGTGCCAGACAAAATTAGTGATATTCCGTGAGTGGAAGTATGTATTTTTATCATTAGGTAAAAATGCATGCTCTAATTTCTCATACTTCTACAGTACGGAATGATTTTGTTTGGCGACAAATGAGCTATGTGTTTTTCTGCGTGGCTCGTTTGAACCACGCATTTTTAATATGAGGGGGAATTCCTGTGAAGAAAAAGTTTTCATCTATCATCGTTTCAATGCTAATTTGTTTGCTGATTGCAATACTTACAATGGGAGTGGTAGTAAACTCAGCGAGCACAATTTCCGATGCAACGGATTATTATTCATACAAAGAGGATTACATAAAGAATTATTGTAAGTATGATTATTTGGTAGATGAAATGCGTTTGCCATACAGAGATTTTGTAGAAACACTCAATCAGGATAAGGTTTTCCAAACGGAATTAGCTGCATGGGAAATTGCAACCATAAAACCGGATACTTTAATCCCAGTAGTATCGCAGACACAACAGTGTAAATATTATGAAGCTATAATTTTTGATTTGCTTGTTCAGGCAACCCAGTCGGCAAACTACGCAAAAGATATTAAATCATTTATTGAATCCTCTCAGGTATCCTCCTACAGAAAATTTCTTAAATTTAACGAGGAACAGATACAGGATTATCTTGATGATATAGGACCATCCGTAAGAGAGTGCATTTTAAAAGAGGATATACATAATTGGAACGGAATATTATAATATGTGGATAAATTCGGTGAATATGCAGGTTATGTCAGCGATGTTACGGATTTATTCAACAAGCTATGCAAAATTGAAGTGATAGAGGATATGTCACAGGGCTATAGTTATGTACTGACCGCAATGTCTGACCGTACAGATAATGTTTATTTAAAAGCTGCCCTAAAGAATGTTGGACTTATATTCTCGGAAGATTTAACAGATGATCAAATTAAATACATATTTGCTTCTGAAGCAGGAATTGAAGCTGTATATAAAGAATTTATGAAACAGCTTAAAAGCGTAGCTGTTAAGAAATTAGGGCTTACCGGCATAGCTATAGATTTGGCGCAATCGGCAGGAAAGGCAATTGCTGAATCTTGGTTTGGGACAAGCACAATGGCAAGTGATTATTATCAAATGAGAGCTATGTATGAAATTGAAGATTTGTTAAGGGCTGTTTTGAAAAATTCAAGCGGTGAAACATTCTGTTCGGCATTTAAGATGTATGAAAATGCGTGCTTAATGGGTTGTGATTACTCAAAAAAATATGTTAAACCTTTATACACCTCTGCCTTTGGTAAATTGTTTGGTTGGGCTACAGGACAGAATTATGATTTGTATGCTTCTCAACTTGATAAATTAAAAGATGACATTGCTTTTACATTTGAAATGATAAACGTAGGAGCAGATTCTTGGTATGTGATTGATACGAAAGAAACGGCTTCTATGGCAAGCGTAAATCCCTATTATAGTTACAACACATATTCCGCAAATGATTATTCCTCTGAATATGAGGATTTAAAGCCGCAAATATATAGTGCCTATGGCAGTAATATGGGTAATGATATTACTTTGACTGAGGATATGATTATCAATAATAACTTTGACTTTACAGGCGGTACAATCGACCTTAACGGGCATATACTTACCGTAAACGGAAATTTGATTCAGTCTAACGGAGAAATGTTTATAGATGGTGGAACACTTGAAGTGAACGGAGATTACAGAATCCAATCATATGAAAAAAATCAGGTTACTGATGAAATGGAATACACATACTGTTGGGGAACTCTAAATATGAGCAAGGCAGCAGATGTTGTAAAGGTTTCTGGTGGTTTTTATATGCAGAGTAATTTTGGAAGTGCGTTTAATATATTTTCAGCAGGCACTATGGAAATAGGTGGTGATTTTAAACAGATAGAATGTAGTAATGATAATAATCATAATTTCCAATGTTATGGTTCTCATAAAGTGATTCTTAACGGAAGCAAAAGACAACATGTGTATTTTGAAAAAGCAAACTCTGGTTTAAATGAATTAGAGACACAAAATGATAATATTGTATGGTCTGGATACATGAATATTGATAAACTAGAGAGTGATTTAGTTTTTGATTCTGATAATTTATCAATTCATTTCTTAAATATAAATAACAATTCTGTTGTTGTAAATAAAGATGTAAAAATGTATTATGATTCTGATACAATAGATATAAATCATGGCTCTTTAGTAATAAATGGCAATCTAATTCAATCTGGCGGAGAAATGTTTATAGATGGTGGAACACTTGAAGTGAACGGAGATTACAGAATC
>JAFLSK010000006.1:0-23587 GCA_022510945.1 Ruminococcus sp. | reverse complement strand
GTGATTTTAAACAGATAGAATGTAGTAATGATAATAATCATAATTTCCAATGTTACGGCTCTCATACAGTGGTGTTAAATGGACAGAATAATATTCAAAAGGTTTCGTTTTCAAATTCATCATCCCACTTTAATAATCTTAAAATTACTAAAGATAAAGAAAATAATTATATTTTTAACCCCGATAATTGTTGGAATACACTTTATCTTGATACGAATGTAAGGTCAGTAAGCATTGTTTTCGATGCGAAATCACTCAAACCAATGGACGAATACACATTGTTTGCTATAGTAGAGGGAATCAACAAGCCAAGTCAAGAAGTTACATGGAAACTTACAGGCAATACTGATAAAACAACAGCGATTGATGAATTTGGTGTTCTGACAGTAGGCGAAGATGAAAAAGCGGATAAAATCACTGTTACAGCTACCTCTGTTGCTGATAATACAAAATCTGATTCTATCGAGTTGACAATTGAAAAAGTTATTCCAGTTGTACTCGGGGTAAGAATTAATCCTACAGTTATTTCAATGGTTAATGGGGAGAAATTCAGCTTTGAAGCAGTTGTTTACGGTTTATACAATCCTGATCAGAGTGTTAACTGGTCAATATCCGGTAACAAATCTTCTAATACAAAAATTAGTGCAGGCGGAACATTAACTATTGCTGAAGATGAAACAGCTGACAAAATCACAGTAACTGCTACCTCTACTGTTGATAAAACTAAGTCGGCAAGTGTTACCGTTGATATTGTGCAGATTAAAATAGTTTCAACTGTAGATAATGTTACCGTAACTATGACAAAAGGCGAAACACAGAAGTTTAAAGCCGTTGTTACAGGTGCAAACAATCCAAATCAAAACGTTGTATGGAGCGTTAGAGAAAATAACAGTGCAAACACAGTTATCACTGAGGACGGAGAACTTACCGTTGCAGAGGACGAAACCGCAACCACAATTGTTGTTCGCGCCACATCGGTTGACAATCCTGAAAAATACGGTGAATTTGCTATCAATATTTCAACTGATGATGAAACCAGCGTTTTAATCGGTGATGTAAACGGTGATGGTGTAATTAATATCATCGATGTTACAGCTATTCAAAAGTATAAAGTTCAGATGATTACACTTAATGACGAACAACTTAAGGTGGCTGATGTTAATGGTGACGGAGTAGTGAACATTAATGATGCAACTCGGATTCAAAAATATCTTGTTCATATTATAACATCATTAAGATAAGTAAATAATTGTTTGTTAACCTAAAAGCCGTATGGGTTTTCAGAGTTAGGAGTGTAAATTTTCTATTTATAAGCCTTGACGCGAATGATAATATCCGGTAAAATAAAAATCCACCCTTGGAAAAGGTGGTGCGATATCGAGACGTGTGGACAGTTCAGCACGTCCGCAAGACAGCCAATATGGCATCCGATAAATAATGGTCTTGTAGATTAAGCCCAACAGAAACTGGTTGCTTAATCTACAGGACTTTTTTATTTGTCATTATGAAAGGTGTTGATTATAGGAATATGAGTGTAATAAGAAACTCTCCCTATGGGAGAGGCAAGCATATTGTTTGTATATACGCCCACCGCACAGCGGCAGCCGATATACAAACAGTTTCGGGGAGAACCCCGAACCCCCAAACTAACGAAAGAGAGGTAAACTATCAAAGACAATAAAAACAAACTTGTAGCATTAAGATTTCGCGAGAGAGATTACGATAAGATAAAAGTAAAAGCAGAAGAGGCAAATATGAATTTCACTGAGTTTGTTACAAACTCTGCGTTAAATAAGAAGATTATTAAAATTGACGGATTGCCCGATGTGCTAAAGGAGATAAAAGCAATCGGAAGAAACCTCAATCAACTAACTACATTGTGTAATATGGGAAAGATAGTCAGTCCTGATTTAACCGAGCTGAAAAGCAAGTACGCAAAGGCGGTTGAATCTCTTGATATTATAGCAAGGCGGTGTTTATAATGGCAATCTTCACAGCAATCTCAAACAAAACTCAATCCGCCGTCGCTATGAAGCGAGTGCTTGATTATGTGATGCAAGACTACAAAACAATGTTTTATGATGAATTGACAGAACTAAGCTATAAACTCGTCAGCGGTCAAAACTGTGTTCCCGAATCCGCTTACAGCGAGTTTATGACTACAAAGCACAGATACAATAAAGCTAAAGGTGTATTCTTCAAACAGTATGTGCAATCATTCAAACCTGATTGTGGTGCTACTCCGCAACAAATCCATCAAATAGGTGTGGAGATGGCAAAAACCTTTGATGGATTTGAGGTGGTCATAGCAACTCACATTGACCGTGATCATTGGCATAATCATCTGGTTGTCAACTCCGTTAACAGCGAAACGGGCTTGAAGATTCAGATTAATGAAAAAGGGTTGGAACAGCTTCGTAAAAAATCTGATGAAATATGCAGACAATTCGGATTAGATGTTCTCAAGCCTTATCAGAAGCCAAAACAAAGGACTATGAACCAGTGCCAGTACAGAACAGCTCTGCGGGGTAACAGCAAAAAACTCCAACTGATGAACGCGATAGATTACGCAGTCATTAACAGCAGGAGCAAGGAAAATTTTATTGAAAATATGAAACGTTTGGGATACGTAGTTAAGTGGATTGATAGTTACAAATATATCACTTATACCACTCCCGATGGTCAACGCTTCCGCGACAACCGATTATTCGGTGACAAATACTTGAAAGAAAACATGGAGGATTTATATGGACTTAAACCAATTACAACAAATGAATCAAATACAGACAATAACAGACCAAACAGTGAATGCTTTGACAGAACCGATTCAGCCAAAGTATTTAATGTTGAAACCGGAGCAGTACAACCTGCTGGCGGAGCATATATCGATGATTGGGGACGCCATTGTGCGAAATACGGATTCGATAGCAAAGCTGCCCACACAGGAAGGATTGGAGAATCTGATTACCAACGAGGTACGGTACTGGATGAGCAATACTCAGGATTCGGTACAGAACGGAATGAACTCTGTGAAATTTTCAACGGAGCAACAGTTGAAGAATCAGACGAACAGTATGCAGAAGATATTTGGTTCGGAGCTTTAGGAACTGAAAATGGAGTTGCAGACAGCGACACGAACGAAAGTGAAGAGGTTCCTGTTTGGAGCGATATTGCCTACGGTGCTGTTAATCTTGCAGTTGATTTGGCGATGATTATTGATAACGAGGTAGAAGATGATAATCGGCAGAAGAAACAAATCGTTGAGCGCAAGAATCGACCGAAATCTCGCCCTAAAAGCGGATTTAAGATGAAAATGTAAAGGAGGACGACAAATCAAAATAAACGCTGTGATGCCAAATGTCGGCAAAACAGAGCAATATCCCAAAGCATGAATTGGAAACATTAGCAAGATGTTTTCTTTCCGATATCCAAGCCTTCTTTGAAAGCGAAGAAGGACAGAGAGAATATCAGGAGTGGAAACAACAGAGTATAGAACAAGAAGATGAAAAATAATCGAGTAGGGCGGAATAAATCCGCCCTCAAACATCTCCGCATTGTTGCTTTATTTTCACCTAAAATACGGGTACATCTATTTACAATGCAGAATTCAAGCTACCACTTGTAAAACAACGGATAATGTGTTATCATTAATATTGTAAAGTAATATTATGTGAAGGAGGATGAAAAATGGCAAAAAATAATATAATATTAAATCGCCTCTTCACACAAAATACTTTTTCGGATATGATCCATTTTGATGATACCTCAATCTTTGATGCTGTAATAAGAAGATATATAAATGATCCAGAAGATAAAAGTAATGAAATGTTAATAAGTGAAATTTACAGTTATATGTCTAATGAATATCGAAATGAATATTTTTATCAAAATACATTACTCAATAAACTTTTGCTTGGTAAACATAGCGTTAATACAACAACCGCTTTAACACAAATCCCAATAAGTAAATCTAAAGCTGATTTTATACTTATAAATGGTAAGGCAGTAGTATATGAAATTAAAACAGCATTAGATACTTTTGAACGATTAAATACTCAAATTAGAGATTATTATAAAGCTTTTAATCATGTTTGCGTAGTAACTTCCGAACACCAATTCGAACAGGCATGTGAGATACTTAAGGATACAAATGTTGGCGTATATTGTTTGACATCTCAAGAAACTTTGAGCATGACAAAACGAAAAGAGCCAATTGTTGATAATTCACAGCTAGATCATACAACAATATTTAAGATTTTACACAAACCAGAATTTGAAAGCATTATTATAAAATATTTCGGAGAATTACCTAAGACATCACAGGTGTTTTATTACGGAGAATGCTTAGAACGATTTTCTAAAATACCAATTATTGATGCATACACTTTGTTCTTAAAAGAATTAAAGAAAAGAAATAAAATTGAAATTTGCAGTTTAAACAAAATCCCGTATGAACTAAAGTCTTTAATATATTTTCTAAAACCAAGTGATAAAGACTGGCAAACTATAAGTCAATTTCTTACTAATACTCATAGATAAGGAGGCATATAAATGTATTTTCCGTATGTAAGAGGACGTCAATATGAACTACTTGCCTTGCGCGAACTTGTTGCTAATAATCTTCTAAGTAAAAATATAGTTCCTATCGTTGAACCGGTTAAATTATCTCCGACATTAGTAAATATGATGGCTGAATTTATAAAAGCCAATCATCCCATTTCTATTATTAGAAATCCTTCTGTAGGGACTTTTTTGTCTGATTATCAAAAAGTCAAGCAAGATTCAAAAGAAGCAACATATAGAGATAAATTTGAAGAACAATACAAAGATTCCAATATAATAAAATCTATTATTATTCAAAATGGTTGCCACGAATTGCTTAATTATTGGGGTGAGTACGATATCGTAAAGAAGCAAGATATGTTAGTTGTTGCAACAAATCGTGATTGGCTTTGGTTGTACGAAAAATATTTTGAGTCTGAATATCCTAAATTTGCTTTAATTCCAGATGAAAGTGTTTTTAGAAGAAAAATAAGAAGAAGCAAGGTGCTACTTGACGATAAGTTCAAAAAGCAGGAGCGTAATGCTGATTATCAAGATGTAACTGATGAATTTTTTTCGGATGACCACATTTACTATATTGAGGACGGATTTGTTGGTTTTTCAGATTATTCGATTATAGGTGATGAATATTCCGATTCCGGTTTTGCGCCGTATGCTGTTGCGATTCACATTGTATATTTTGCAGACGATAAATCTTTAAGAGTGAAGCATTTTGTTTCTGACTCTAATGAAGATATTGCAAACCCTGCTTTGAAGTTTTATCAGGCTGTTGAAAAATTAACAAAATGGTACAGAAATGAAAAACCAAATATCGAAATGACTTTTGGTCTTAAAACGTTTTTGAATCATTACGATAACCAAACCTATCCCGGTTTAGGAACCGTAAAAAAATTGTCCTTAATGCATCATTTAGAATTGATGAGCAAATATTTGAATGAGGAATAATATGTATTGTTGTAGTAATTGTTTCTGCGATTCGGAAATCAAAGCCATAATTGACGGCAATAAAAAAGTTGGCAATTGTGATTTTTGCGGGTCTAAGAACGCTAATGTTTATGAAATAGGACAAGATCAAACACTTGCGGAGATGTTTGATGGGCTGCTCGATACATATATGCCTGTATCCAACCTTCCAGATGATTTCCCTAAAGAATCGACAGACTTAATTAAAAATATTCTCTGTTATAAATGGCACATATTCAATTTAGAAGCTGATAGTATTTATAAACTAATAACGGCAATATGTGTCGATAGATATGCAGAGGAATCGGAACTTTTTGATAGTCCAGTAGGCATACCTCAAAGTCAAGATTATAAGTATCTTGAAAGTAATTCTATTCTAAAAAATCACTGCTGGGACGATTTTGTGAAAGAAATAAAATTCAAGAATCGTTTTCATAGTAATTCTATTAACACAGATATGTTATTTACGTTTTTGCGTTGTGCAAGCAAATCGTACAAGGCAAGGAAAGTATTTTATAGAGCAAGAATTTGTCCAGATGAGAATGGCTTTACCAAGAAAGAAATGGGTCCTCCACCCGATGGCAAATCGAGTAGCGGCAGAGTAAACCCAATAGGTATACAAGTTCTTTACTTGTCTAATTCGCAAGAAACGACATTGTACGAAATACGAGCCGGTGTTTACGATTATGTAACTGTAGGGCGTTTTGTGTTAAGCGAAGATATTGATGTAATTAATTTAGCAGATATTGATAAGATTAGCCCCTTCATTGGTGTTCAATATGGATTTGATTTCACTCAATATGCGATTAATATTGAGCATCTGAAAATGATAGGTAAAGAAATCGCAAAACCATTACGGAATGATAACTCGTTGGATTATCTGCCAACACAATATATCAGTGATTATATTCGAAGCAAACGGTATGATGGAATCGAATATGTTAGTACAATGTATCAAGATGGTGTGAACTTAGCAATTTTCGATAAGTCAAAGTTCAAGTGCACCAGTGTATCCGTTTATGATGTTAAAACTATCTCTTACAAGTATGACAGACTAAAATAAATTAACGGGGCAATAGATTTTATCCTTGCCTGGTTGATTTATTGTTTATCCTTCTTTTGTTTAAAATTAGGAAACTCTATAAAAACAGTAAATCCGAACCCGGCTCCAACTGGAGTAAGGTTCGGATTTCTACTGTTTGGTGCAGGTAACAGGACTTGAACCTGCATGAAATTGCTTTCATACGGACCTGAACCGTACGCGTCTGCCAATTCCGCCATACCTGCGTGTTTAAATTGTATGCGTTTCAACTCAGCTATTATATCAAATAATAGCTGAGTTGTCAATTTTTATTTTGAATTATTCTCGCCTTGAGCGTAGAATGTTCGAGATTTGAAAGCCCGCGTATTTACCGAGGTCGGAGAGCGTAATTTCGTGCCCCATAAGTCGTGTGCTAAGCGGCGAGAGCTCCATATAATCGCCGTAGTGGTTAGTGAGGTACTCTCTGTACTTTTCGGGCACGGGCATTTTGTAGCCGCAGAAATCCACGCGGATTTCGTTGTCGAGGAAGGTGCGGTCAAAGCCACCCTTGTGCACGCTTTTGCCCATTCCGTCGTAGAGGTATTTTGCGTTCTTCTTGTGCTTGAACATCTCGAGTGTGAACAACAGCATAAGCATAGAAAAGCGTAGGGGGAAGATGTTTTTACAGAAGTTTGAAATCGCCGATTGAACTTTTTTTCCGTTATATACGCGCCTGTGATTCCACTTGTTGAACACCATCGCAAGCCAGAACAGCGTGAGCTGACTGTGAATTTTCTGTCCTAACTTCGAGTTAGCTGTCTTGTCGTGGCAGAAAATATCGAACGCAAAGCCGTTGCTCATACCCTTGTGATACTTCGAGAAATCGGTTGCAAAAACCGTGTCCTCGAGCCTCAGCTTGGCGTAGCAGTAGTTGTAGCGCTTGTCCTTCTTCGGGTCGCTGAGGGTCATTCCGTCGGGCAGTTCTGCTGCCGCTACCTTAAGGAACTTGTCGTAGTCCTCGCGCAGCATCATAATGTCAACGTCGTCATCCCACGGTATAAAGCCCTTGTGGCGCGCCGCTCCGAGCAGCGTACCGCCGCCGAGATACCACTGTATGTCGTGCTTTTTGCAGATTCGGTCGACTTCGAGCAGATACGCCATAAGCACCTGCTGAATCGCCTTGACCCTGCCCATATGCTCGTCGGGAAAGTAGAAGTTGTCGACGAAGTCGTCAAGATAGCTTAGTACGGAAATTTGCAATGCAATTTTAAGGCTGATATTAGGTGTAAATCCTGCGAATTCAATTTTGCCGCAGTTGAGTGCGTTGCCTTCAAAATCTCCGCTGTCGGTCAGATTTATTTTCGCCTGAACGCCGAAGATATCGTGCAACATAGCGCACAGCATACCCGTAGAGACGGTCGAGTCGGCGCTCGCGAGGTTGTATACGCCCTCAAGATTTTTTTCGAGTGCATATGTTATTCCGGCAAAAACGTCGGTCATATAAGTGAATGTTATTTGTCTGTCAGTGCTGTGCAGGTCAGTTTCTCTGCCGTGAGCAACCGCGTCGAAAACCTCGTCAAGTCCGTTGTAAACTCCGCTGTTACCGCCGAGAATAACGCCTGTGCGAAGTATCGCGGTGCTGATTTTATGCTTGGATGTGAGGCGGATAAAATCGCTTTCGAGTGTTCTCAAAAGCTGGGTGACACAGTCGAACGGGTCGGCAAGCCCCATTTCCGTTTCTGCAAAGGCGCGGAATTTGTTCTCGCCCTTGCCGTAGATTCGGCTGTCGGAGAGGAAGATAATGCGCCTTACCTTCTTTTCGACAGCAAGACTAACGGTATTTTTCAGCGCGTCCGTTTCTGTCTTATATTCGTCGAGCCCGCCGTCGATTTTTGCTGAGCAGAGGCCGGTGCAGATAATGAGGTCAATCTTCTGTTTTATATCGTCCGCGTGGAAAATATCTGCGTAGGTAAAGTCGTCGCGCTCGTAAACGCCGTTCGGGATTTCACCGCTCAGTTTTTCGTCAGTAGGCGCAAAAATGATCTTGGCGTTCAACTTTAGCTTGTCGTTGAGCGTTAGCACGGTGTACGCGATAGCGCGTGCGACAGCACGTCCCGAGATGAAAACTGTTTTGTTTCTCAGACTTTCGGGCTTTAACTCAAGCGTTGCGGGCGTTGCCGCCCAGTCAAACTGAAAGGTGTCGAGTACGTCTTTCATCAACATATCAATCTCTCCTTTCAGCGTATATTTCCACGCATTTTTTTACACCTTCGCTAAGCTCAACACGCGGCGTAAAGCCGAGAGCGCAAAGCTTCGTTATGTCGAGCACATTCAGCGTCGGGGCCATATGGGAGAGCGTAGCTTTTCCCTTGGGGATAAGCTTCAGCTCTTTTTCTGGATATATCTCTATGCATTCCGTTGCGATATGAAAATCGCTCGCAATGCAGTTTGATGCTATGTTGTAAATCTCAGCTGATTTGCCGCTTAGCAGAACGGTCAACACCGCTTGCGCCGCGTCGGTGACGTAGCAGTAGCTTTGCGGCATACTTTTCTTCATATCCACGACGAGATTCCTGCCGTGAACAGTGTTGTCGATAATTTCGCTGAATGTACTGTCCTCGCAGTTTGGTCCGTAAACTTTGCACAAGCGCGCAAGCTTAATGTCGAGTGAGCAGTCGAGGGCGAGCTTTAGCGCGAGGCTTTCGGTTATACGCTGAGTCTGAATATAATTGAGCACAGGGTTAGTAAAGTCGGTGTAGCCCATATCGGTTTCGAAAATTCTATCCTTGCCGTTGAAAACGTCGCCGTAAACGTTGGCGTCGGTACAGATAACACAAGTCGCGGAGTGTTTCTTTATAAAGTCGAGCAGATTTGTAACGGCACTGCTTTCTAAGTTTCGGAAGCTTTCGCCGAAAATAACGAAGTCGGCGTTATTCAGCGTCAGCTCGGAGTAGTTGCGACTGACAATAAAGTCGATGTCCTTGCGGTAGGTCAGCTTTCCGTAGCGTTCAAAAATCTCTTCGCTCTCGTCAACTGCCACAACCGAAATATCGGTCGAATTCAAGTCGTTGCTTATGAACATAGCGCACGCGAGGTAATAGCTGAGCAGCTTTGAAGCTCCCGTAATAACGACTGTTTTATTTTTAAATCTGGTGAAGTCGGTACCACCGTCAACCACGCTCAGTATATCGCTGTACAGCCTTTTGCTTTGCAGATTTTTTACCTCGTATTCCATCATAAACTCCTGTTAAAAGAATATGCCGACATAAAAGTCGGCATAGTGTTACTCTTTGCCGTAATATTCAGTGCGGAAATCCTTAAGCTGCTGCTTGAAGTCATTGAGATCAGCGCGGAGTATTTCAATTTTATATTTGTGTTTTTCGATGAGTTCTTCCTGAATGGAAGTATCCTGTCCGCTTTCAGCGTTATCTATAGCTTCCTTAAGCTTTCTGATACGAGCAGAACGCTTTTTAATCTGAAGTCTGCGCTTGTCCACCAGATAGACGAGATGAGTCTCCTTAGTAGGACCGTCAAAAATCAGCTTGCCCTTTCGAAGGTAAATAGAGCGCTCGCACAGTTCCTCAACGGATGACGCGTTGTGGCTGACGTAGAGAACAGTAACGCCCGCCTCGATGATTTCGCGGATTTTGTTCTTGCACTTTGCCTTGAACGCAGCGTCGCCTACTGCTAATGCCTCGTCAACAACGAGGATGTCAGGCGAAATATTTACGTTGATTGCAAAGCCGAGGCGCATTTTCATACCGCTTGAGTATGTGCGCACGGGTTGGTCGATGTAGTCGCCTAACTCGGCAAAATCAACGACATTTTCTTCAATTTTCTTAATTTCATGGTCCTTGAGTCCGAGGATATAGCCCTTGAGGTAGATGTTCTCCCTGCCGGTCATATCCGTTGAAAAGCCCGCTGTAAGCTCGAGCAGAGCCGCAACCATTCCGTTGACGGTGACTGTGCCCTCGTCGGGGAAGGTAACACCCGTGATGTGCTTGAGCAGGGTTGACTTTCCGCAGCCGTTGTCGCCCATAACGCCCACAGCCTCGCCCTTGCGGATTTCGAGGTTTATGTGGTCGAGAGCGCTGTGGATTATCGGATTCTTGGGCTTTATGAAAAGCGCGCGGAAACGCTCGCGGTCGTTTTTGTAGAGCGTATATTTTTTGCTTACATTTTCAAATTTAACTATAGGCTCTGAGTTCATATCCACCGCAGCGCGATGCATATTTTCAAAAGCATTTGCCATTTGTATTCTCCTTGTGGAATATCTTAAAGAACATCAGGAATTTTCTTTCTCAGACGGTTGTAGTTATATACGCCGAGCAGGAATATGATGAAAAATTCGGCAAGGAAAATAACAAACTCCGTCTTGTATTCGAAGAACATTCTGTTGTACAGGAAGGTGTTGCGATAGCCGTTAACGAAGAAGTTAATTGGGTTGAAGAGCATTATCGTCTTGAGCGGCTCGGGCAAATCGTAGGAGTTGTAGATAACGCCCGTCAGCCAGAAAATACCCGACATAATAGACACAATCGCGTTCTCGAGGTCGGGGCTGAACGCGCACATCGGCGCAGTGCTCCACGACAGGAATACGAAGAACAGGAACATAATCGGCATATAGAAGAAGAACTGGAGGTTGTACCAGCTCGGGCCGACTCTAAACGAGATTATAATGAACATTATAAAAGTAATCAGAAAATGTACATATAACCTTGACAGCGTGGAGAAGGTCATAATCGTAGAAACAGGAAAGTTGACCTTTGTTACATATTGCCTGTGCGACCGTATATCCTTCGCCCCGTGGGTAATACTTTCCGAGATGAAGAACCACGGCGTAATACCTACGAGCAGGAATGTGAAACGGTCGAATTTGAGGATTTCTCCCGCTACCTCAACCTTGACGGTGTTGAGCGTTCGAAGTCCCACAGAAAACGCGAACCAATATACAAAAATTTGGAAAGCAGGCTTTACTACCGCCCATAACGGGCCGATAGCGGCGCCCTTATATGTCTTGACAAGTTCAGTTTTGGCAAGCACGAAAATACGCTTGCCGAAATCCTTGTGTTCGTTGATAATATCTCTTAGGAATACTATTATCATCGCCCCCTTAGATAGTGTGTAGATATATAAACATAAAAGTAAAAATCTAAAATCTGTGTCCGTACCGGCTACAGGCCGGTTTTTCTATCATTAACTATCCTATAAGCGTCGCCTTCTTTAGTGTTTAGTATAAGAAAATATCAGCAAAATTCAACATATTGCTAACACATCTATTATATAACTTTTTTCTTATTTGTCAATTCAAAAAAACACAATCTTGTCCGATTAATTTTGTGGAGTTTAGATACAATTTAAGAGCATAACAAAAACAAGGGCCGTTCCTTTCGGAACAGCCCTATAAGTATCATTTGTATTGTCAGATTAACCCGAGTATGGCTGACCTACCTTACCAGTATTCGGCATCTCAAGCGAGTACATCTGAATCTTTGTAGCATCCTTGATGTTTACCTTGCCGTTACCGTCAACATCAGCAACAAGTAATCCGTTGCCTGTGAGAGGTGCGTACTCTACAAGGTGCTTCTGGATAGCTGTAACGTCTGCAATGTTTATGGACTCGTCAAGGTTAACGTCGCCGTAAATAAGACCATCAACAGTAACAGGAGGAGTTGTCTCGGAGGAAGATGACGACTCGGTTACAGCAGGAGTGGACTCAGTTGTCGGAACTGTAGATTCGGTTGTCGGAGCCTCTGGTGTAGGAGCAGTTGTAGCAACATTGCCCTTTGTTAC
Organism: Ruminococcus sp.; assembly: GCA_022510945.1. GTDB lineage: Bacteria > Bacillota > Clostridia > Oscillospirales > Acutalibacteraceae > Ruminococcoides. The sequence continues at coordinate 11,247 of JAFLSK010000006.1, read as the reverse complement.
ATCTGTTGCAGGAACATTAGCGGAGTTGCTGCCGGGCTTGTCGGTTGTTGTAGCCCAGGTTGAAGCGCCCGGTGTACCGGTGAGTGCGGTGAACTTGTGCGATACACCGCCGAGGTCGAGAGTAGCCTTCTGGCCGGAGCCGGGGAACTGCTTACCCTGTGAAATACCGCCGGATGACTTAGAAGAGTCACTTACGATAACGTGAGTTTTCGTTGAGTGTGCTAAGTCGAAGTTTGCCTGAACAGGCGATTCCGAACCTGTTACTGCGCCGTTCTGAACCTTTGTGGTTTTCTCGGAGATACAGGTTGTGTTGCTAACCTCAAGATAATATGCGTTGAGAGTAGAGTCGTACTGCATTTCCTCGCCGGGCCATGCAGCATTCTTGTAAACCTGACCGCCTACTGTAGTACCCTTGCCGGAATCCTGGTCATAAAGGTAGCAGTAAACAGGTGCTGTCCAGCTTGCACTGCTGAGAACTGACGCCGGGAGTATAATGTATACGCCCGAGGAAGCCGCAGTCGCCTTAGTATAATAATAAGTTGTTGTATTTGTTTCAACTCCGTCTGTAGCGGTTAATGTGAGTTTGATTGTGTCACCTGCTTTGTAGTCGGAACCGATTCTGATTTTCGGTGAACCTGTGAAAGAAACAGGAGTATAGTTATCAAGCTGATATGTACCGCTTGTTGCGTTTGAAAGAGTGAGGCCGATTGTAATAGTTTCGCTCTTGAAGGTCTGGCTCTCCTGGTCAGCGAAAACTGTCGGAGTTGTTGAACCTGTGGTTACAACTGCAACGCCTGTGGAGCCGATCTGGCCGCTTACTGTACCGTTAGATACTGTGAAGCTGTTACCTGTAATCATATCCTTGTAGGAGCCGTTAGCAAGGCCTGTTCCGCTTACGTTTGCGTTAGCTGTTGTGCCGTTAACGTTAACAAGAACGATACCTGAATTACCTCTTGCTACATAAGCGATGCTGCCGCTTGTACCGGTTTTCTCGCTCTGTCCTACGAAGTAGTTGTGGAACTTGTTGATTTCTGCAACAGCAACGCTCTTATAGGTAGTGTTTGTACCCATACCGCCCATGCTCATTCCGTTTGTACGAGCAAAGTAGAGAGCAGTTGCGTCCTTTCTTGAAGCAACCATTGCCCAAGCCTTTACGATATCGGAATCAGATACAGATGTGGTGTTGCCTGCCTCTGTGTTGAGGTATGTATCGTGGGACTCTGCCCAGAGTACTGCGTGAGTAGCACCGCCCGAAAGCGAGTAGGAAGCGTTGATTGCGCCCGACGCGTTGTGGCCTGTTACGGCATTACGGATAGAGTTGGAAGTGGTGTTGTCTGTGATTCTGTACTTGCCGCCGTCGAGGTTTGTGTAACCTGACATAGATCTTCCGCCGCCGGCAGTGTTAAGAACCTCGCCGTAGTAGAAGAGAGTTTTACCGGACTGAGTCTGAGAAGCGTAAGAGGAAGCCTGACCAAGTACGTTTGGCCAGTAGTTGTTAGGCGAAATGCCTGAGTCTGCAGGAGTCTCGATGTGCTTAGCAGCGTCGAAACGGAAGCCGTCAACTCCGCAGTCGATACACTCTTTAAGAAGGCTTACAACTCTGCCCTGAACGGTTGTGTTACCTGTATTAAGGTCAGGACAACCTGAAGAAACGAGCTGAGTTACTGATCTTGCGTCGCTGTCGTTCGCTGTGCCGCTGGGCTCGTGGAAGTAGGGGTTGCCTGATACTCTACCTGTGTTGTTCCAGAGAGTAGGCTCGTATGTCTTTACTTCGTCAGCGAGTACGTTGTAGCTGTTCTCGTTGCTTGCGCCGAGGTGGTTCGAAACGATATCGCAGATAATCTTTACGCCGTACTTGTGAGCTGTTTCGCACAGAGACTTAAGCTCTGCAGCTGTACCAACCCAGCTGTTTTTAGCGATTGAAAGGCTTACCGGCTGATAAAGCTTCCACCACTGACCGGATACGTTTGTTGAAGTGTTCATATCCTTGGGCTGCTGAACAGGGGAGGTCTGAACCGCCGAGTAACCCGCAGCCGCAATAGCAGGAATGTTCTTTTCAATTTCGGAGTATCCCCAGCAAAGTGCGTGGAGGATTACACCGTCTGAGATATTGCTCTGAAGCTTAGCGTCTGCAGCAACCTTGCTTGCGCTTGTATCCGCAGCCTGAGCCGAGATAGCAAAAACGAACGATGTGCAGAGCATTGCAACAACGAGGGCAATACTGAGTATAGCTTTGAATTTTCTCATTTTTCAAAACTCCTTTCTAAATTTAACGCTATTACACGTCTTATCCATTTTATTATAACAAATCACCTTTAATATGTATATATCCTTTTTCCACCAATAAGTTTGAAATATTTTGTGTATTTTGCTAAAAATGAGTCACAGCGATTATTCTGCACAAAAAACTTATGGAAAAAATTTAAAAATTAGAGGGCTATATTCATTGACTTTTGGGGTAAAAATCTTTATAATCTTTTCGTGCGATTGTATATTATGTTTTTATACAATTAATATTTGTATTTATTATTGGAAAAAATATATTGGGGGTAGATAAATGAAACAGACTAAAAACGATATGATTGTGTCCTTAAAGGATATATTTGTAGAGTTTGACGGTGAAGTAATTTTAAACCACATTAACCTTGATATTAAAGATAAGGAATTTGTTACGATACTCGGTCCGAGCGGCTGCGGTAAGACTACTACCCTACGCATCATCGGCGGCTTTTTGGAGCCGGATTCGGGCGATGTATACTTCGACGGCGAGAAGATAAACGGACTTCCGCCGCACAAGAGAAACGTCAACACGGTTTTCCAGAAGTATTCGCTTTTTCCTCATCTTAACGTATTCGATAATATTGCCTTCGGTATGCGTATTAAAAAGGTGCCGAAGGATGAGATAAAAAAGCGCGTAAAGGAGATGCTCGCTATAGTTGACCTCAAGGGCTACGAGAAACGAAGTGTTTCGAAGCTCTCGGGCGGTCAGCAGCAGCGGGTTGCCATTGCGCGCGCGCTTGTATGTGACCCGAAGGTTCTGCTTTTAGATGAGCCTTTAGGCGCGCTCGACCTTAAACTGCGTAAAATTATGCAGTCCGAGCTCAAGCAGATTCAGCAGAAAACAAACACAACCTTTATATATGTAACGCACGACCAGGAGGAAGCGCTTACAATGTCCGACACTGTTGTTGTTATGAACAACGGCGTAATCGAGCAGATTGGCTCTCCGACCGACGTGTACAACGAGCCTGTCAACGCCTTTGTCGCTGACTTTATCGGCGAGGCGAATATTCTAAACGGCGTTATGATTGACGATTGCCGCGTTAGAGTGCTCGGCGAGGAGTTAGAGTGCGTCGATAAGGGTTTCGGTCAGAACGCTCCTGTAGATATCGTTATCCGCCCCGAGGATATCGAACTTGTAAAGCCCGAGCAGGCGAAGCTCGTCGGCGAGGTTGTCGACGTCGTGTTCAAGGGCGTTCACTACGAGATGACCGTAATGTGTAACGGCTGCGAGTGGATCATACACTCCACCGAGTGCAGTCCCGTGGGCTCGACTGTGGGTATGAAGATTATACCTTTTAATATACAGATTATGAATAAGATGTTCCTCGCCGAGAAGAATACATTTTACGCCGACGTTATCTCTGCCGACGAGGAAGAGAATACCATCACCGTCAGGGTGGAGGATAGCGAGTTTGAGATTGAGGGTCACTACTACGAGGAAGGTACCAAGCTTGCGATTTCGATTCCGCCGAACGGACTTTCAATCGCGGGTGACGGAGTAGGGCACCTCGACGACGTTTATATCGAGTCAGTTATCTTTAAGGGCGAGCACAACGAGATTATCCTCGAGTCCGACCGCCAGAAGTGGCTTATGCAGAGCGACGTTGACGAGCAGGTTGCGACCTATGTTCCTATGAAATTCGACTTTACTAAGGCGGAGTTCAGGGTTATGGAGGCCGAAAATGAAGCTTAAGAGACCTTCAATCCCGTACATTGCGTGGATGCTTGTGTTTACGCTTGTGCCGATTGTCCTGATATTCTCCTATTCATTTACCGACCGCTCGGGTCAGCTCAGCTTGGAGGCGTTTTCGAATGCGTTAGGCTACAAGGATGTGTTTCTACGCAGTCTGTGGATAGCGTTTATCTCTACGCTTATCTGCCTTTTGTTAGCATATCCTGTCGCGTTCTTTATGAGCCGACAGAAGAAGAGTACGCAGAATTTTCTCACTATGCTTATAATGATACCGATGTGGATGAACTTTCTTCTGCGTATCTACGCGTGGGTGACGCTTTTGCAGAACAACGGACCTATCGATACAATGCTGTCTTTTTTAGGTATACACACCCAGCTTTTAGGCAATCAGAACGCCGTAATCCTCGGTATGGTCTACGAGTACCTGCCGTTTATGGTGCTTCCGCTGTACACGGTTATGTCAAAAATCGACTTCCGTCTTATCGAGGCGGCGTCCGACCTCGGCGCAAACAAGGCGGGCGTAATGCGCAAGGTTGTGTTCCCGCTCAGCCTGCCGGGTATTATTTCGGGCGTTACTATGGTTTTTGTTCCCTCGGCGAGCACTTTCTTAGTTGCTCAGTACCTCGGCGGCACGAACGATATAATGATAGGCGACGTTATTGACAAGATTTTCTGGAGCGATAACCATACAGGCTCCGCAATTGCGCTTATCCTTATGGCGGCAATTTTCATCTTCCTTATTATCCTTAACTTTTTCGGAGACGAGGAGGCGATTGCGGCGTGAAAAGGCTAAGTAAAATTTACACGGCTCTCATAATGTTCTTTATGTATATGCCGATTATCGTGCTGATTATCTTCAGCTTTAACGACGGCAAAACCACCGTTTGGAAAGGCTTTACACTCGATTGGTACAGGGATTTGTTTAACGACAAGCAGATTATCGGCGCGTTGTGGAATACTCTGCTGATAGCGATAATCGCTTCAATTGTCGCGACGGTTATCGGCACAATGGCGGCAATCGGTATCAACAACTTCAAGGGCAGAAAACGTATCTTCATTCAGAACGCGAGCAATATTGAGATTTTAAGCCCCGACATCGTAACGGGTGTTTCGCTTATGCTTATGTTCACCCTCGCGGGGGTTGCGTTCAACTTCCAAATGGGCTTTTGGACGGTACTGCTTGCGCACATCACATTCTGTACTCCGTACGTTGTGCTCAGCGTTCTGCCGAGACTGAGACATATGGACTACTCGGTCTATGAGGCGGCTTTGGACCTCGGCTGTAACCAGTGGCAGGCGTTTTACAAGGTAGTAGTTCACGAGCTTATGCCAGGTATTTTCACGGGATTTCTGATGAGTTTTACCTACTCGCTCGACGATTTTGTTATTACTTATTTCACCCGAGGCGCGACCTTCCAGACGCTCTCGGTACAGATTTACACAATGACTCACCAGCGTATCTCGCCTAAGATTAACGCGCTGTCGGCTCTTATGTTTGTTGCTGTCATCATCCTTATGCTTATCATCAACATCAAGGACAGACGCGAGGAAAAGGCTCAGGAGCAGAGAGTCAGGATATAGGAGGTATCATAATGAAAAAATATTTAAGTGTTTTTCTTTCTTTGATTTTATGCGCGTCTTGCGCGGCGGTATTCGCGGGCTGCGGCTCGGGCGGTTATGACGGCGAGATTAACGTCTATAACTGGGGCGAGTATATCGCCGACGGCAGCGAGGACTACGAGGATACTATCGAACTCTTTGAGGAGCAGTATAACATCAAGGTTAACTACACAACCTTCGAGACAAACGAGGAGCTCTACAGTATCTTAAACTCAAGCAACTCCGCTTACGACGTTATCTTCCCGTCCGATTATATGGTCGAGAAGCTTATCGCAGAGGGTCTTATCCAGAAACTTGATTACTCAAAGATTCCTAACTTCGAGAATATTATGGACAGATTCAAGAATATGCAGTTCGACCCCGAGAGCGAGTACACTGTTCCTTATTCCTGGAACGTGACAGGTCTTATCTACAACAAAACTATGACCGACAAAACTCCCGACAGCTGGCAATACCTGTGGGACAGCGGCCTCGAGGGCTCTATCCTCCAGTTCAACAACAGCCGCGACGCTTACGCTATCGCAATGCAGTTGTGCGGAATTACGCCCGACACCTTCACAAACGCTGAGGTTGACAAGGCGACCGAAAAGCTCAAAGAGCAGAAGCCTCTCCTTAAGAAGTACGTTATGGATCAGGTCTTCACCGAGATGGAGAACGACCAGGCGGCAATCGCGCCTTACTACGCGGGCGATATCTACACAATGACGACAAACAACGAAAACCTCGTCGGCGTTCTGCCGAAGGAGGGCTCCAACCTCTTTGTTGACTCAATGTGTATTCCTGCAAACGCACAGAACGTTGACGGCGCGCACAAGTTCATCGACTTTATGACAAGCCCCGAAATGTCCGCGGCTAATATGAACTATATCACCTACGCCAGCCCTGTTGAGGGTGCAGCGGAATTTATTGACGAGGATGTAAAAAACAGCGAGCTTGTTTATCCTCCTGATGAATACCTCGACAAGTGCTACACCTTCCACAACATTGACGAGGAAACCTACAGCTATATGCAGGAGCAGTTCGTAAAAATAATGTCATAAAATTTAAGGAAAATCAAAAGCTGTCCTTTTTTTGGGACAGCTTTTATGTTATAATACATATATAAGGTGAATATCAGGAGGAATAGTATGGAAAGTATCTACTTAATCATTTTGATTGTCCTTTCATTTATATTGCTTATTTTTTCCGTGGTGAGCGTGGTTCTGCTTTTGCGCAGGAAAAACGACGACAATTCCCGCGCGCTAATCGAGGAAACGCAGCGGCAGAACAGCCTTCTGCGCAGCGAAATCACTACCGCAACTCAGCAGTCTGTAAAGAGTATGGGCGATATGATTGCGGAAAATCAGCGCGTTTTCTCGCAGTCTCAGCAGGAAAAGCTCAATTCCTTTGAGACGCGTTTCAACACCTTCTCGCTTGAGAATGAGCAAAAGCTTGACTTAATCCGCAAAACTATCGAGAATAGGCTCACCTATATTCAGCAGGACAACAACCGCCAGCTTGAGGAAATGCGCAAAACCGTTGACGAAAAGTTACAGACCACTTTAGAAGAAAAGATGAATAAAAGCTTTGAACTCGTCAACCAGCGACTCGAGCAGGTCTACAAGGGACTCGGCGAAATGCAGAACTTAGCCGTCGGAGTCGGTGACCTCAAGAAGGTACTCACCAACGTAAAGACGCGCGGTATCCTCGGCGAAATCCAGCTTAAGGCTATCCTTTCCGAAATCCTCTCTCCCGAGCAGTACGACGAAAATGTTGCCACCAAGAAGGGCTCTAAGAATGTTGTCGAGTTCGCGGTAAAGCTGCCCGCTGACGACGGGTTCGTGTACCTTCCGATTGACTCGAAGTTCCCCGGCGACACCTATGCCCGTCTCCGTGACGCGATAGAAGACGGCAACAAAGACGAAATTGACCTTGCGGTAAAGGCGCTTATCACTACCATAAAGAACGAGGCGAAGGATATCCACGATAAGTACATAGACCCGCCGAACACGACGGAGTTTGCGATTATGTTCCTGCCGTTCGAGGGACTCTACAGCGAGGTTGTAAATCGCGGTCTCGTCGAGGTGCTCCAGCGCCAATACAAGGTTAACGTAGCCGGTCCGAGCACAATGGCTGCGCTCCTTAATTCACTGCAAATGGGCTTCAAGACTCTCGCCGTACAGCAGCGTAGCGCTGAGGTGTGGAACATTCTCGGTCAGGTTAAAACCGAGTTTGACAAGTTCAACGATGTCCTTGTCGCTACCCAGCAGCGCATAAATCAGGCTAATTCCGAACTCGACAAGCTTGTCGGTGTTCGTACTCGTCAGATTCAGCGCAGGCTTTCGAATGTTCAGAACATCAGCGCAGATGATTTTTCTAAAAACGAATTAAAAGAAGAAATATAAACCTGAATTTAAGACAGCTCTTTTGGCAATACTTTTAACAGAGTAATTGTTAAAGGGGCTGTTTTTTTGCAGTACAATAAGGTCGAAATCTGCGGTGTAAATACATCAGAGTTAGAGGTGCTCACCGAGGCGGAAAAGCGCGAGCTTCTGGGTGTTATACGAAACGGTACTGCCGCCGAGAGCAAGCGTGCACGGGACAGAATGATACAGGGCAACCTGCGCCTTGTGCTTTCCGTAATTCAGCGATTCAACAACCGCGGCGAAAACCCCGACGACCTCTTTCAGGTCGGCGTAATCGGGTTGATAAAGGCGATTGACCACTTCGACTGCACTATGGACGTGCGCTTCAGCACCTACGGAGTGCCGATGATTATCGGTGAGGTCAGGCGTTATCTGCGCGACAACAACACCGTGCGCGTTTCGCGCTCAATGCGAGACATCGCCTACCACGCTATGCAGGTAAAGGAGGAACTCACGGGCAAGATGAATCGCGAGCCGACTGTTGAGGAAATTGCAAAGCAGCTTGAACTCCCGAAGGACACCGTAGTGCTCGCGCTCGAGGCAATTGTCGACCCCGTGTCGCTCTACGAGCCGCTTTTCTCCGACGGAAACGATACTATCTACGTTATGGACCAAATAGGCGACCTCAGTGACGACAGGGACTGGATTGACGAAATCTCAATGAAGGACGCTATCCGCAATCTATCCGACCGCGAAAAGAAGATAATCGCGCTGAGGTTTTTTCAGGGCAAAACGCAAATGGAGGTCGCGAGCGAAATCGGAATCTCACAGGCTCAGGTCAGCCGTATAGAGAAATCCGCCCTCAATCAGATAAAGGGAATATGACTTTGGTATAATTTTCAAAAGTGTATTTACAAATCCGCTTTATTGTGTTAAAATGCTTTTATATTAATTTAGCGCTTTAATGCGTGATAAACAGGAGCAAAATATGAACACAAAGCTAAAAAACGACCAGACGGATTTTCTTTTTGACGCAATCCTTACCCTCAAGACAAAGGAAGATTGTTATAGATTTTTCGAAGATTTATGCACTCAGCCCGAGCTCAACGCGATGTCTCAGCGCATCGTAGTTGCTAAGCTACTCACTCAGGGAGTCGTATACAGCGAGATTGTAAAGCAGACGAGCGCCTCAACCGCCACAATAAGCCGCGTAAAGCGTTCCTTAAACGAGGATACCGACGGATATATGCTCGCCTTCGAGAATCTCGGCGTAAAGGTGAAAAAGTGAGCAGCTACGGCGTTTTTGCTGACTTTTACGACGACCTCACGCTTAACGCTCAGTACAGCGAGCGTGCGGACTATATAATGAAGGTATTCGAGCGTTTGGGTCACGATATGGGGCTCACGCTCGATTTAGCTTGCGGCACGGGCAACCTCACGCTTGAATTAAAACGCAGGGGAGTGGACGTCTACGGAATCGACGGCTCCGCTGAAATGCTCTCCCGCGCGCAGGAAAAGTCGGCGGACGAAAACCTCGGCATACTCTTCCTCTGTCAGCAGATGCAGAGTATCGACCTCTACGGCACTATCGACACCTGTATCTGCACCTTAGACAGCATCAATCATATGACCGATAAGGCTGACGTGCAGAGTACATTCGAGCGCGTTTCGCTCTTTATGAATAAGGGCGGATACTTTCTTTTCGACGTTAATACTGTGTATAAACATAGAAATGTGCTCGCGGACAACACTTTTGTCTACGATACGGACGACGTTTTCTGTGTGTGGCAAAATTCTTTAAAAGAAAATAATATTGTAGATATAGAGTTGACGTTTTTCGAACGCGACGGCGACGCTTATTTCAGAACAGACGAAGGCTTCTGTGAGCGCGCGTACTCGCACGAGGACCTCTCCGAAATGCTCTCGGAATCGGGCTTTGAAATTGTGGCAGTGTACGGCGACTTAGGCTTTGAAAGTCCAAAAGAGGACGAGCAGCGCGCAATTTATATTGCAAAGAAACTTTAAGGATGATAAGAAAATGGATAAGATAATAAGATGTATAACGAGTGACGGTGCGGTTATGGCGGCGGCAGTGGATGCCTCTGATATCGTGTTCACCGCGCAACGACTTCATAAGACTACCCCTGTGGCAACTGCTGCCCTCGGCAGATTACTCTCGGCAGGCTCGCTTATGGGCGTCAGCCTCAAGCAGTCGAAGGCTAAGCTTAATTTGCAGATTAAGGGCGACGGCCCTCTCGGTAACATTATCGTTGTCGCTGACTCGAACGGCAACGTGCGCGGCTATGTCGGCAACCCCGACTGCCCGACCGAGTACTATAATAACGGCAAAATTAACGTCTCCGCGGGTGTCGGAAAACACGGTACGCTCGGCGTAATCCGCGACTACGGAACAGGCGAGCCGTACATAGGAAACGTTCCGCTCACAAGCGGCGAGATTGCCGAGGACATTGCGGGCTACTACGCTACCTCGGAGCAGATTCCGACCGTCTGCGCGCTCGGCGTGCTGATTGACAAGGAAGACAGCCGCGTTCTGCTCGCAGGGGGACTTCTGATTCAGCTTTTGCCCGGCGCTGACGACAGCACGATTGAAAAGCTTGAGAAGAATATCTCTGTGCTCGAGCCTGTTACCACAATGTTTGCAAAGGGTATGTCTATCCTTGATATCTGCAAAACCGCCTTGCAGGGCTTTGAAGTAGAGGTGCTCGACGAAGAGCCGGTAAATTATGTGTGCTCCTGTTCGCGCGAGAGAATCGAAAGCTACTTTGCGGGTCTTCCGGAGGAAGAACTTCGCGCGTGTATGGATGAGAACGGCGGAGCGCAGGTGAAATGCGAGTTCTGTAACAAGGAATACAACTTCTCAAACGACGACCTCGAGGAAATTATCTCTGTGCGAGTACAGAATCAGACAGACAGCGAGGACGAATAAAAGATTTCCATAACGCATATTCCGAAAACCGCATTAAATCTATATTCCTTTTATAAGTAAAAAAACTTGAAAAAGTTTCAAAAAAGTGTTGACATTTATACTCGAATGTAGTATTATATACAAGTCGTCGGCGAGAAACTCTCGATTCGACAGCGACGCGTGGGAGCTTAGCTCAGCTGGGAGAGCATCTGCCTTACAAGCAGAGGGTCATAGGTTCGAGCCCTATAGTTCCCACCATAATTTAATAAATTTGTCATATGCTTGCATATCGACTTATATATGGCCCGGTAGTTCAGTTGGTTAGAACGCTAGCCTGTCACGCTAGAGGTCGACGGTTCGAGCCCGTTCCGGGTCGCCAT
>JAFLSK010000057.1 GCA_022510945.1 Ruminococcus sp. | reverse complement strand
GATTGTTTTTGAACAATAAGGCTTTAAGACCTATGCCTTTAAGAATTTTCGCAACAGTGCGACGAGTGAGCCGTGCGCCTTTGGCAATGTCGCCCACCAGGTCGTAAGGAACTGACGATGTGCTTACGTCGGTAAGCTCACGGGTGGTCGAATGAGTGTTGCCGAACTCGGTAACACGTTCTCTGTCCTGCTCGCCTGTAACGATTACATATTGCAACTTGGTTACAGTAAGATTCTTTTTCAGGCTCTCGATAGCTTTCTCGACAAGCTCGTCGCTGTCGTAGTGAACGGTATAAACGTACTTGTGGTTTATCTCGTTCCACAATTTCTGAAAACGCTCGTCAGAGAAATTGTCGTTAAGCTCGTTTGCCGGCGTAGTCGGTGCAACTTCCTCGACCATATCTTCAATAGCTTTAGGATTGAAGATACCGGCAATCAGTTTGTGTACGTCGGTTGCAATAGGCAGTAACTTTGACGGAAGCGGAGCGAGCTGTTCGGCTTCGCTTGCCTTATGGTAAGCGGTTGTGAGCCGTCCTTCATCATCGACATAATCGTTTTGGAACAGATAGCCGAGAATGAGCGAGGCTTCGGGGAGAGATACTTTTCGTTTCTCTCCTGTTTCGGTAGTAACGATTTTGCCGAGAAAATAGTCCTGCGATGCGGCAGTAACACGGTCGCGCAGGGCTTCGCGTGTTTCACGCTGCAAAGCCGAGGTAAAATCAGAATAGCTCTCGTTTGCAATAACCGTGAGCGCATTTACCTCGTGAACATCGTCGCCGAGCAGTTCCCGGTCTTGGCGTATGCCGTTTTTATCAACGCATATACGCAGACCACGACCCACTTCCTGACGTTTGGCAGTAGCGGAGTTGCTGTGCCGGAGCGTACAGATTTGGAACACGTTGGGGTTATCCCAACCCTCACGGAGAGCCGAGTGCGAGAAGATGAAGCGAGTCGGTTCCTCGAAGCTCAAAAGCCGTTCCTTATTCTTCAGAATGAGGTCGTAGGCTGAAATATCATCGGAAATGTCGGAGCCACGTTTGGTTTCGGAATTTACCGAGCGACCTTTCTTGTCGATAGAGAAATAACCTCTATGAGTTTCGTATGGGCGGAATTTCCGCAAATACATATCATACGGAGTGTCGAAAACCGATATAAACTCATTGACAATCCGTGAGTATTCTTCCTCGAAAATTT
>JAFLSK010000056.1 GCA_022510945.1 Ruminococcus sp. | reverse complement strand
AGCAGCCACGCTATCCGCGTTGCTATCGACGAGGCGCTCAAGTGCAAGGAGACAGGCGAGGAGAAGACTATCCTCTTCGGTCTTACGGGTACAGGCTACTTCGATATGGTAGCGTACGAGAAATTCAACGACGGCGTTATGACCGACTATATCCCGACTGACGCTGACCTTGAGAAGGGCTTCGAGGGACTTCCGAAGATTGACCTTTAATAATTAAGATATACAAAAGTCGTTTCACCCAAGTGAGTGAAACGACTTTTCTTATACTATGTATTTGTTTAAAACAGGGATATGATTCAGCACGGCGGAAATCAGAATTGAAATCAATGCCGTAGAAATGCAGATAATCGGAGTTGCTATAATCGGGTTGAAGGTTACGGATGTGATGTTAAGGTTTAATTTAATAAACTCGATTACAGCTAAGTGTACGAGATATACGCCAAAGCTGTATTTTGACAGAGCGCGTATAAGCTTTTGTAAGACTGAATCCGCGTTTTTTATATGATAATGTTTCTTGAAGAGAACGAACACCGCAACTGCCATAGCCGCAACGTTTGGAGTGGTATAGGTGTAAAATCCCGTGTACGCTTTATCTAACTTTATGGATATGAAGAAGGTTGAGGCAATTGTAAAAATCAATCCCGCAGTGCCGAGCGCGTAGATTATGTATTCGAGCTTTTTCGAAATATCGTACTTGTTGAGCGTGTACCCAAGCACGAAATATCCCGCGTATCCGAGCGGAAGTCTCATATTGAAATCGGCGACAATTGATGTAAAGATTCCTTTTAATGTTGTTACAGGCTCAAAGGATAAGAAACCGAGCACTGTATTTATAGTCGGGATAACCGCGGTAAAAATCAGCGCGAGTACTAAAAACAGTTTGGTAAGCTCCTTCGACTCGACGATTTTGCGCAGAATCGGGACTATGAGGTAAAGCCCGATAATCATAATAACAAACCACATATGATAATGGCCTGCTATAGCCTGAGTAGCCGCGGATTTAGCTTTTCTGAATCTTATGTACTCAATCGTAGCGTATACTAACGACCAGAAAACGAACGAGGTTATAAGTCTCGATATATTCTTGTGAAAAATCACCTTGAGCGGTTTATTACTGCCGAGGAACAGCGCACCGCTTATCATAACGAAAATCGGCACAGACCAGCGCGAAATACTGTCGTAGACGTTCAGCGTGCTCCACTCATATCCTGTTACGGGTATTTTTTCGAAGCTTTGGGAAACAACGTGTATCATAACTATGCAGAGCATAGAAATGACGCGAAGTATATCTATGTATTCAATGCGTCCGGTTTTTGCGGGCGGATTTTTAATTTGTTTTATATTTTCCTCCATTGTTTTCAACTCCTTATACACAAGGATTATATCATTGTTGTAAAGCGTTGACAATATGTCAAATTAGCTAAATATTATATGCGTTATTTTGAAAGTGCAGTGGCAGGCTTTTGACAGAAAATAATTTGCAATAAAACTTGATTGAATTATATATTTATGTTATAATAACCACTATAAAATGGGTTGGAATATGAAAAGTTCCGCTTTGTGTTTATTATACAGATTTATATTGCCCGCTCGATTTGCCGCTTTGCGGCAAGAGCGATGGCTGATTA
>JAFLSK010000055.1 GCA_022510945.1 Ruminococcus sp. | reverse complement strand
TCATTCGCTCCAATGCTTTCAGCACGGATTTAGGTTCTCCGATATTCGCAAAATCATTGGCGGAAAAAATCAATCCTCGCCCGCATTTGCGCACCTTATTATATATCTTATCATCAATAGATTGCATATACGATAACAGATAATTATGTCGCAAATATAATCTTTTTTTACGACATAACATCTTTTAGGATGTATTTTTCTGATTTGAAGCAGAGCTTGATGCTTCCAAAAAACAAGCGTTTTTGATTGATTCATCAATCGCAAGCGTTTTTAGTTGATTGTGATATCGGCAAAAATTACACGATTCTCAAAATGTTCAGTAGACAGCAAACTCAATGATAATTCTTCTGACAGTAAAAATTTGAATGAAAAAGGGCGCATAACACACTTTTCTATCAAAATTTTCTCTAACGCACCCGATTAGAACAGCGTCTCGTTGCTGGCCTGTTCGCTCTGGCGGAGTTTGTCCATTATCCGGTCGGCAATTTCGTCGGATGAGAGTTTGATGTAGTCGAAGAAGGTGCGCTGGTCTTTGTGGCCGCTGATGGACATCATCTGCACCGTGTCGAACAACCCCGTCAGGTAGAGATTCGTGATGCCGCTCCGGCGTGCCGTGTGCGACGTAACCAAATCGTATCGACACTTTATCACATCGCCATACTCGTTGCGCATAAACTCCGCCTCGCCGCGAGCCTCCTTTTCGCGCTCCTTCATCGTCAGCTTCGTAACCTCTGTCTCGGCCAGCGACGGCACCGACTCCGAGAGGCGTTTCAAAATCATCTTGATATAGCGATTCAGGATAACGTCCGACACGGTTGGTATCTCAAAGTCGTATCGCTCGGCAATGCGCAGCAGGTTGTCGTTCAATATCGGAACTACAACGGGCGTATTGGTCTTCTGCTGAATCAGCCGGACGATTTTCGTGCCGCGTGAGGTGGTGGTGAAGTTATCCGGTCGCAAAACCGAGTAGTCGCTGAATCGCTGACAGGTATAGCAGCCAATCAGGAATACATCGCGCACCTCCGCCTCCAATCCCGTAAGCGGCATTTCGTAGAGAGCCTGCAACTCATCTGCCGTCAGGTAGATTTCCTTTACTTTGTCGCACTCGCGCACACGAATCTTCGTAAAGCATTTGTCGGCCAACAGATTGTTGTGGAGTCTGGCGCGGTGGGCATATCCGACCATCGTCCGAAAGCAGACCAGATATTTGTTAATCGTCTTGGGCATATACTCCTCCTTTTCGAGCATATAGAGGAACTTGTCGACCAAACCCTTGTCGATATCCTCCCACGTAAAAGGGTGCTTTTTATAAAACCGTTCCAGAACGCGCTGAAACGACGTCCACACTTTGCAGGTGTTGGCACCGTAGGTGTTGCCGTTATGCTTAATCGTACCCTCCTTGATGCCGGCTATGAAGTTTTGCAGAAATGCGCGGACATCTTTTCGGCGGTTCTCCTCCTCTTCGTGCTGAATGGCCTGCTGTTCTTCCTCCTCCTGACGCTGACGCTCACGAATTTCGGCAAAGACGACCGATTCGACCGCTTTGTCGATATGCTCGTCGTCGAACTTGCCCTGACTGAGCAATTCGTCCAACACTTGGTCGATGGCACACATCTTCTGATAGAGTATCTGGCCGTCTTTGGTACGGTAGAATTTTTCCAGACTGGCGGCGTCACGGTTGGCCCGTTCCCATACGTCGCGGCTGATAACGATGCGGGTATTGACATTCTTGTCAATATAGGGTACGCGCTTGCGGATTCGGGTGAACAGAGTGGCCTCTTTGCCCGTGCCTTTTCTCAAAAAATAGTTGCCCATAAGATGTCGGATTTGATGTCACCGCAAAGGTAATCATTTCGCTGGATTTGTCACCACATTGTCACCACATTTTTATAATCGGCTTTACAGCGAAAAATTAAATAAATATGTAAATAGGTGATTTATAGCATATTCTTTCAAAATTTTAATTCTGCATATAAAGCAAAATAAAGAAAAAGTGGTACTGGTGGTACCACTTGAT
>JAFLSK010000054.1 GCA_022510945.1 Ruminococcus sp. | reverse complement strand
GCTCGCGAACAAGAGTTATTATATTACATCACTCCTAAATTGTCAAGACTTTTTTGGAAAAAATTTTAT
Organism: Ruminococcus sp.; assembly: GCA_022510945.1. GTDB lineage: Bacteria > Bacillota > Clostridia > Oscillospirales > Acutalibacteraceae > Ruminococcoides. The sequence goes on along the minus strand of JAFLSK010000054.1, from coordinate 2,376 downwards.
TACGATTTTTCTTGACAAAACTAATAAATGTATATATAATATACTAAAGTTTATTTTAGACAATTAAATTCCCCTAAAAACATTGACGGGAACAAGATATAAGCTGTAGCGCAAAGAGAGCCGATGGGTGGTGTGAATCGGCGGCGAAGCTTGTATGTATAGCTCATCCCTGAGTTTCCTGACTGATATGTAGGTCAGGACGTAAGGCTACGTTATCAGCCAGGACTTTGTTGGAAGTCTGTAAGGAGTGCGTCGTGAGGCGCGCTTGAATCTGGGTGGTACCACGAATTCGTTCGTCCCTATTTTTAGGGGCGGTTTTTTTGTGTATCAGGAGGAAGCATTATGAATACAGGTTACAAAAAGTACATTCCGTTTAAGCAGATTGACCTGCCGGACAGAGAATGGCCGAACAAGACTATCACAAAAGCGCCGATTTGGTGCAGCGTTGACCTTCGCGACGGCAACCAGGCATTGATTGACCCGATGAATCTCCAGGAAAAGCTCGAGTTCTTCCACGCGCTCGTGGATATGGGAATCAAGGAAATCGAAATCGGATTTCCGTCCGCATCAGAGACGGAATACGAAATCTGCCGCGAACTTATAGAGGGCGGCCACATTCCCGACGACGTTACTATTCAGGTACTCGTTCAGGCGCGTGAGCACCTCATCAAAAAGACATTTGAGGCTATTAAGGGCGCAAAGAACGTCATTGTACATTTCTACAACTCAACATCGACCTTACAGAGAAAAGTCGTGTTCAAGACCGATATGCAGGGCGTTATCGACATCGCTGTAAAAGGCGCAAAGCTTATAAGAGAGCTCACCGAGCAGTTCGAGGGCGACACAAACATCCGCTTTGAGTACTCACCCGAAAGCTTCAGCGGCACAGAGATGGACAATGCGGTCAAAATCTGCGAAGAGGTTATTGAAGCGCTCGGCTCGACAAAGGAGAATCCCGTTATCCTCAACCTCCCGAACACGGTCGAGATGTGCACACCGAACACCTACGCCGACCAGGTTGAGTATTTCATCAAGCACCTCAAGAACCGCGAGGCGGCTATCATCAGCATACATCCGCACAATGACCGCGGTTGCGGCGTAGCGGCGGCTGAACTTGCTATGATGGCAGGCGCAGAACGAGTTGAGGGCACGCTCTTCGGCAACGGCGAACGCACAGGCAACCTCGATATCGTTACGGTCGGTCTTAATATGTTTACTCAGGGCGTTGACCCCGAACTCGATTTCAGCAATCTCGTGGAGCTCAAGGAGATTTACGAGCGTTGCACTAATATGAAAATTGACCCGCGTCAGCCGTATATCGGCGAGTTGGTATTCACTGCCTTCTCGGGCTCGCACCAGGACGCAATCAACAAGGGCCATATATATATGAAAGAAAGCGGAACGCCTTACTGGGAGATTCCGTACCTCCCGATTGACCCTGCCGACGTAGGCAGAGCATACGAGCCGATTGTCCGCATTAACTCACAGAGCGGCAAGGGCGGCGCGGCGTTCGTTATGAACAGCAACTTTGGCTATGACCTTCCGAAGCGTATGCACCGCGAGTTCTACAACCTCGTTCAGGCAGAGTGCGAGAAGCTCGGCCGCGAACTCATTCCAAAGGAGCTTTGGCAAGTGTTTGAGGACAATTACTTAAACGCTAAGCAGAAGTACGAGCTCGTTAACCACAAGGTCTATGAGGAGAGCGAGGACGGCAAGCACTACGTTCACTTCAAGGGCAAGATGAAGATTGACGGAGACGCGGTTGTGACTCTCAACGGCGTGGGCAACGGCCCGATTGACGCGTTCTTCAAGGCGCTTGCTCCGGTGAATATGGACAAATACAAGTTCGTAAACTACAGCCAGCACGCGATTTCCGCGGGCAGCGACAGCAAGGCTGTCTCCTACATTGAGCTTGAAAAGCCCGACGGCAAGAACATCTTCGGCGTTGGCATTGACTCAAACGTAAACTTCGCTTCAATCCTCGGCGTGCTCAACGCAATCAACAGAGCGGAGTTTGAATAAATTCGCAATGTGCAATTTAATAATTGGGAGCTGTTTCGGAAACGAAACGGCTCTTTTTTATGTCGGGATATTCAAATTTTTTATTGAATGTTTTGTTTTCGTGTGGTACAATAAAGTTGCCAACTTGTTCACAATTAAATAAAAGTTTCATTAACTGTATAATTATAGTTTATGTTGTCCATTATTGAGGTAGTGTTTTTATTTCTATAAAAACGCTGGCTCTACTCTATCACGCTACCTTATGGATTCGATATGAACTATTTATGGAACTGATATTGTGAACTTGTTTGGCGACAATCGGAGCTATGTGTTTTATGTGCGTATAACTTCGGTTGTACGCACTTTTTTATTTTA
>JAFLSK010000053.1 GCA_022510945.1 Ruminococcus sp. | reverse complement strand
CATAACCAAAACAATCAAGATTAAAGTTCAATAATTCTTCTTTCCATATTCCTGATGAAAAAGCAACTCCTGCCTTATATACGGCAGGAGTTGTTGCGTTATGACTCGTGATTATTACGGCTTTTCCTTCGTGAGGTATTCTATGTTGCGCTCGATTACGTCCTTGCTTTTGCCGAAGTCGCCGCCGCGGTTGCGGTAGTCGAACATCGAGCAAAAGTAGCTCGTGTCCTCCTTGAGAGATGTGAGGTAATTTTTCGTCAGGGCATAGGTGTCCGCGTGGAAATCGGACATATATTTTGAGCCCACGCCGCGCTTGCCCATAGCGTCGCGCATAATTAGAGCGTAGTGATTAAGGCAGATAAACGGTTGCTCGCGGTACAGCGAGCGGAACTCGTCCGTTTTCTGATACTCAGCGAATACCGTCGCGAGAAGGTGGTGAATATCCGACTCAATCCTGTCGCAGACGTAGCAGGTTTTGTTGAGCTCTTCGATTTTCTCGAGCGCCTTCTTGTCGGGCTTTGAGCCCGCCTTCTTCGGCAGAACCTCGTCGATAATTTCCTGTAGGTGCGACTCCATAATCAGCGCGTTCGGAAGCTTCTGACCCGCTGAGAACATTTTCGAAAAGTGGCGGTGGCAAAAGCCTTTGCGGTTGGTTTCTATTCGGATGCTCGGCTCCATCATCGCGTCACCCACCACGAAGTCGACGTATGTCTCCTCGAGCATTTCCTCCATTCGGCAGATTGGACAGCCGTCCTTCGGCTTAAAAAGGTCGTTTATCGGTATTGTGCAGATGTTTTCCTTCATAATTTACCTCGTGAGATTTGATAATTTAATTGTATCATATTTTAAAAAAATATGGTATACTTATTTTAAAAATATGTCGTTTAACAGGAGAAACATATGAAGTGTACAAAAACCGAAACAGGCGTTAAGATAACGGGAGTTCGTGACCTCGACCTTGCGCAGACCCTCGACTGCGGACAGAGCTTCCGCTGGATTGAGTGCGGCGAGGGCTTTCGCGGCATTGCGTTCGGGCGCGAGGTGACTATGCGCCTTGACGGCGACGTGCTGAGCATAGACAACTGCAGTGAAGAGGACTTCGAAAAAATATGGAAGCCGTACCTCGACCTCGATCTCGACTACGGCGCAGTGCGACAGAGCATAAGCGCGCTGCACCCCGTACTCAGCGAGGCGGCGCAGTACGCTCCCGGAATACGGATTCTGCGACAGGAGCCGTGGGAGGCGCTGTGCACCTTTATAATCTCGCAGAACAACAACATAAAGCGAATCAAAGGGATAGTCAGCCGTCTGTGCGAGGGCTTCGGTGAGCCTGTCGGCTCGGGCTACGGATTCCCGACGGCTGAGCGTTTAGCTTCACTCGAGCCCGACGACCTCGCAGAAATCAGGGCGGGCTTTCGCAACAAGTACATAATAGACGGCGCGAGGAAGGTCGCGTCGGGCGAGGTAAACCTCGAAAGCTGCCGCACTCTGCCCTACGAGCAGGCGCGCGCAGAGCTGATGAAAATCAAGGGCGTAGGCGTGAAGGTTGCCGACTGCGCTCTGCTGTTCGGGCTGCACAGGGTGGAGGCTTTTCCCGTTGACGTGTGGATGAAGCGCGCTATGGAGAGACTGTTTCCCGATATGACCGCCGAGGACTTCGGCGAGTACGCCGGAATTGCGCAGCAGTACATTTTCCACTACAGCCGTATGCACCCCGAACTTTTTGAATAAAATATTGCGTTTTTTAGTCTCTTGCGGTATAATATTATAAATATACCGTGTAATAGTGTGTAATAGGAGGAATACCTATGAAAAAGTTTAAAATAAAAAAACTTCTTTCGTTTGTCATCGCGCTTTCACTGCTTATGTCCTGTGCGGTTTGCGGTACGGTCGGAGCAGCGGCGGCTGACGGGAAAGTAACCTATAAATACGTTGTGACGAGTGGTAATGCGGCGGCGTACGAGGGAACGCTTACATATCCCGCCGACGCGCTCGAGGTCGACCGCAGCAACGTTACCGTTTATAACGCGACGGGTACGTTTTCTGTCTCAGACGGTAAGATTATCTTCAACTTTACATCGTCGGATGACATAGATTTCAGCGAGGGACTGGCGGTTATCACCGTTGTGTTCACCGTGAAGGGCGACTACAATAAGAGCGACGTCGACACTGTTCTTTATGATTTTTACAGTACCGACCAAGCGAAAGGAAAAGAAAATATCCCATATAAATACGCGCATGTGTTTGATGACGAGGTTTTCGAGAGCGGTTATGTCGATATTGACAATCCCGAAAACAACAACACCGACCCCACGGTGAGTCAGGAGCTTATTGATGCGAAAAATGAGCTTTCTCGTATATACGAAGAGGCCATAAATACAATTTTCTCGGACGATTACACAGAGGAATCTATACAGAGAGTGTTTGACGCACTTTCCGATGCCGAGGAGATTTTATTTGGCTCCGGTGAAGTAACCGTCGAAGAGGTTAAAGCACAGATTGAAGCGTTGCAGAACGCTTTGGACTCCCTTGAAAAAAACGAAACAGTTACGGAGAGCTCTTCTTCGGAGCCTTCCTCTGAGTCGGAGGAGACCACCGAGCCTACAGAGCCTTTGGAATCCGAGAGTTCCGAACCCGATGAATCTTCTGAGCCTGTAGTAACAGAGCCTTCGGAGTCTGAGAGTTCCGAACCCGATGAATCTTCTGAGTCTGTAGTAACAGAGCCTTCGGAATCCGAGAGTTCCGAACCCGACGAATCTTCTGAGCCTGTAGTAACAGAGC
>JAFLSK010000052.1 GCA_022510945.1 Ruminococcus sp. | reverse complement strand
GGCGTGGGAGGAGAGAACTCCCGACTTCATCGTTAATTCCGACAAAATCGCCGACAACGGAATCACAACCGCAAAACTCGCGGACAGATCAGTTACTTGGGCGAAAATAGCCGACGGCGCAATTTCGTCGGCAAAAATGGGCGACGGCGCTGTCACAACCAGCAGAATTGCAAACGGCGCGGTCACGGAGGAAAAGCTCTCCGACGAGTTAAAGGCAGTTATATACGCCAACAATTCCGTCCCTGAGATTGCACCATACGGAAGCGCAACAATCTCCTTCGAAAGCGCAACAATTTCCTTTACGGGAACAGACCGTCCTGATAATTTTTCAGGAAAATATGAGTCGTCAAAGAACAAGTATATAATTTACGGAAAGATTGCTGTTTCAGAGACCTACAATTCTGATAAGATAAACCTTCCCGAAAATTATGCTCCTATTTGCGACTCGTGCGCTATCGGCGTCGGTTCAGCTCGAAACGGCAAAAAACATTACATTGTTAATGTAAACAGCACCGAGTCAAATATTGAGTTCGAAGTCTTTAATATGGACGGAACCGTGCCGACAGAGGACGACGAGGTTACCTTCACCGTAACAGCATTAAAACGTTAAGAAGCTATCGTTTCAGTAAGAAAAAGCTGTCTTTTTAAGGCGGCTTTTTTCTGTTTGACATTATGTTGATATAGTGCTATCATCGATATAGTTAAGATATAGTCTCATAGTATCGGAGGGGTAAGTATGCTTGCGATATATCTGTCGATGATAGATAACGAAGAGGATAAAAGTAAATTTGAATCTGTTTATTTGAAATACAAGAGTCTTATGCTTAATCGGGCTTATGATATTCTTAAGGACTCGGGGCTTGCCGAGGACGCGGTACATAACGCCTTTTTAAGCATCTTAAAAAACCTTTCCAAAATCAAGGACGTGGAATCCAAAGAAACTAAGGGATATGTTCTTGTTATTACGGAGAACGCCGCGAAGAAGATATATAATCAGGAGCATAAGGTTATTACAGGCGATTTCAAAGGCGATGAATCAGATATAAGCGCCGAAGAAAAGTTCGAGAAGAAAAACGCAGTCCAAACCGTAAAAAAGCAGATAGAGTCACTTCCCGAAATCTACATAGGGGTTATGATTCTGAAGTTTTTTAACGGTTTAGATGACAAAGAAATTGCGTCCGCTTTAGCTATTTCTGTTGCTACAGTCCGTAAAAGGATAATGCGCGGCAGGAAGATGCTGTTGGCTGGAATAAAGGACGGTGAGTACAATGGCTGAAACGAATATGTATGATGATATTTTAAGGCAGGCTTTTTGTGAGTATATGGATGAAAGGCTTGAGAGCGATATCTACAGAGAAGAAGAGTTCGAAACGTCAGAATCATTCGAAAAGAAAATGACTAAGATGATAAAGTCACAGCATAATGTTTACCATAAACTCACCTTAACGAGAGCAAGAAAAGTGCTTTGTGTAGCCGCAATAATCGTTGCTCTGCTGTTGTCCTCGCTTAGCGTGGGAGCAGTGAGGGAAATTGTCGCAAATTTATTCGTCAAGCATTACAGCGACCACGATAAATTAACCGCTAACAAAGAGGAAGGAACTTATCCGACAGAGTTGGAAACATTATATGAGCTTCCCTACATTCCAGAGGGGTACGAGTTAGCTGACGAAAGTGTAACCGATAAGGATGCAACATATCTGTATTTTAGAGAGGAAGAACCATTGCTATTTGATCAAACTACTAAAGATATATATCGCACTAGTATAGACAATGAATATACAATACAAACAACCGAAGTTTACAACGGGCAGGATTATTATGTAAATGAGCATAAAGACGGCAGTTACACTTTTATTTGGGATAATGGAGAGTACATATTTGCGTTGACGTCATATTTACCAAAAGAGACTATTGTTGATTTGTGCACTTCGCTGAAAGTGAAATCAGAATAAAAATTTTTTGGAAATTTTGTCCCAAATTCGTCCTAAAAAGGATTGTAGTATATGAGATTGCAAAAAAGCAATCTTGTATACTACTTTTTTTATTTTAGGAGGAAAGAACTATGAAAAAATTAATTGCAATTCTAATTGCAACGACAATGTTATTATCACTGTTTTCGGTATTCAGCGTATCGGCGGAATCCACCGAACCCACTTCGCCGACCGAAAGAGTTATAGAAACCGTTGACCCTAATGAGGTAATTAGCGGTGACTATATCTATCTTCCTCTCAGCGAGGACACAGCCGCAATCGCCGAGTACATCGGCAACGAAGAGAAGGTTACAATCCCTTCTGAGATTGACGGATACAAGATAGTCAAGATAGGTTTCGCTGCATTTATCTGCAACAGCAAAGTAAAAGAGGTTATAATTTCCGAGGGCATAACCGAAATTGACAAGTATGCTTTCTATATGTGCCAAAACATTACTAATGTAATAATTCCGGATAGTGTGGAAACTATCGGAGAGAGGGCATTTAGAAACTGTTCTAAGCTTGCTAATGTTAAAATCGGCACAGGAATTAATAAAATTAGAGCCGGTGCCTTTGATAAGTCCAATATCATAACTATAAGCGGATACGAAAATACTGTGGCTTATATTTATGCTACCAATTACCGAATTAATTTTATCAGCTTAGGCAATGCTCCCGAGCGACCAACCAGACCCGAAGAGCCGACAACAGAACCAACCGAGTCTACCACTGAAGCAACTGAGCCAACAACAGAGCCCTCACAGCCGACTACATCTTCTACAGAGCCGACAACGGAAGCCGTACAGCCGACTACATCTGCTACAGAGCCTTCAGAGTCCGTGACACCCACCGAGGTCAAGGCTAAAAAGACTAACAAAATGAAAGTTACAGTCAAGGACAAAAAGGTTAAAGCTAAAACGCTCAA
>JAFLSK010000051.1 GCA_022510945.1 Ruminococcus sp. | reverse complement strand
CCGTGCGGAAGGCGAAAGCCTTCCGCACTTTCCTTTTGTCTAAATACGCATTGTGCACACCAAATTGTGTATTGCGGATTAAATTAGTCATAAATATCTCTCCTTTGCATATACATTTAACAGCAACAAAAAGGAGAGATAAATTTATGGAATTTAGTCTAAAGAAAACCTCCGTAGGCGAGCTTTCAACAGTACTCGATACAGTATCTGAGCAGCCCGTGGATATTGATTTTACCTTGCCCGACTACTGTCCGGATATCGAGAAGATTCTTCGCTGCAAGATTACGCCGAAAATCTACAACAAAAACCTGAGCGGCGGCCAGCTTCAGCTTGACGGCACAACTGTTATAACCGTTCTTTATGTGGACGCCCAGAACAACACAATCCGTGCCTGCGAGCAGTCGCTTCCGTTTTCCGCGTCATTTCAGCTTAAAGATTTGCCCGGGCAGTACATAGTCGACGCGTTTACAAAGTGCGAATATGTCAACTGCCGCGCATTATCAAAGCGTCGTCTGACCGTTCACGGAGCATTTTCACTCTACGCAAGGGTCAGGGCAAAGAGTTCCATAGAACTATGCTCTCCCGAGGATGAAGACATTCTTGAGTATAATACAAAGGATATAACGTGTGCGTCACTTACGTCCCTCGGTCAGGAGCAGTTTTCGGCAGGTGACGAGTTAAAAATCACCGGTAAACCGCCTGTGGAGATTATCCTCGACTCTGACGTGCGCGCCTGCATTACCGACTATAAAGTAATTCCCGACCGCCTTATGCTTAACGGAGAGCTCAACGTGCGAATACTTTACCTCAGTTCGCCCGATGCTCAGGCGCCGCAGCAGATTGATTGCCTTATTCCGTTTAATAAAATTCTTGAGTGTGAGGGTCTGAGCGATGATTCGACTGTATGCGTTGACGTTTCGCTTATGTCTTTCGATATTCGTCTGAAGTCGGATATTCTTTCTGAGGATCCTGTCGTAGACGTCGACAGCCGTCTGTGCGTTACAGTTGTCGGATATTCTTCCGTCACAATTCCGATTGTTCTTGATGCGTACAGCACCGAGTATATAGTCGACCTTGAGAACAGCCAGCTAACCTTGCCCGAGAAAATATGTGTTTTAAGCGACTCGTTTATGCAAAAGGAGACGCTCAGCTTTGACGACGCTCCGATTGCTGAGATTATCGACTTCAGCTGTGAGCACACTTCTCTGAATCCGATTATAAACGGCTCTGAGATAACGCTCAATTCAAAGCTTAATATCTGTATCCTCGCTAAAGATGGGGAGAATCAGCCGCTGTATATCGAACGCTCCGTCGAATTCGGAAAGTTGCTTGAAACTGATACCCCTTGCAATAATATCCTCAGCGTTAATTCCTGCGTTGCGAGTCTCAGCTATCGTCTGGGCGAAAACAATACTATTGAGTTGCGCGCCGAGATAAAGTACTGCGTGACCGCAAGCAAAACGACCAACTGCGCTATGGTGACAACAATTTGTGCAAATGAGGAAAACAAGGTCAATAAAAAATCCTGTGCGCTCACTCTCTACTACGCCGAGGCAGGCGAGAAGCTGTGGGATATTGCGAAGTGCTACAGCACACGTCGAAAGATGATTTGTGACGAGAATGGCTTAGAATGCGAAGAGCTTATTGGACCAACGATGCTCTTAATACCGACAATATAGGAGGATAAAAATGGAAGAAAGATCAGTATATAAGGATATTTCACGCCGCACCAACGGCGACGTATACATAGGCGTAGTCGGTCCTGTAAGAACGGGCAAGAGTACATTCATAAAACGGTTTATGGACACAATCGTTCTCCCGAATATCAAGGACGAGGGCGTGTACAGGCGCACTGTCGACGAGCTTCCGCAGTCCTCGGGAGGCAGGACGATTATGACTACCGAGCCGAAGTTTATCCCCGAGGAGTCTGTTTCAATCACTCTGGACGATAAGGCAAATTTAAACGTTCGTATGGTTGATTGCGTGGGATATATAGTCGACAGCGCTCTCGGATATATCGAGGACGATACTCCGCGAATGGTAAAAACTCCGTGGTTTACAGAGGAAATCCCGTTCGAACAGGCGGCGGAACTCGGCACGCAGAAGGTAATCACCGACCACAGCACCATCGGCCTTGTAATCACAACCGACGGCTCAATCACCGACCTTCCGCGCGAGGAGTACGCTGCCGCGGAGCAACGTGTAATAAATGAACTCAAGAGTATTAATAAGCCGTTTATCGTGCTCTTAAATTCAACTAATCCACAGTCAGATTCAGCAGTATCTCTCTCAAATGAACTTTCCGCGCAGTATCAGGTTCCCGTAGTTCCGGTGAGCTGTATGGAACTTGACGAAATCGAGATAAAACGCATTTTAGCGCAGCTTCTCTTCGAGTTCCCAATCCGCGAGATTGACGTAAATATACCGAAGTGGGTTGTATCTCTGCCGACAGAGCACCCGATAAAGTCGGGGATATTCTCCGCAATTAAGGATTCCGCATCCAAAGTCGAAAAAATTCGCCAGATTCAGGAAACGCTAAACGAAATCGCCGGCTGCGACTATATCGACCATAGCCGCCTTACAGACCTAAACCTCGGAAAAGGGGAGGCGACTATCTCCGTCGCAATTCCGACCAACCTGTTCTATCAGGTGCTCTCCGAGCGCACGGGTCTTGATATAAGCGACGAATGTTCGCTGCTCGACTGTATCTCCGACCTGTCTCAGAAACAGCGCGAGTTCGACAAAATCGCGGCCGCATATCAGCAGGTACAGGATACAGGCTACGGCATAGTTATGCCGACTATGGAGGAACTGAGCCTTGAGGAACCGCAGATTCTCAAACAATCCGGCAAGTACGGAATACGACTCAGCGCGTCCGCTCCGTCAATTCATATGATGAAGATAAACACAAAAACCGAGGTTACCCCGATTGTCGGCTCGGAGCAGCAGAGTCAGGAACTTGTGTCGTATATGCTCAAGGAGTTTGAGGAAAATCCGATTAAGATTTGGGAGTCCAATATCTTCGGCAAGAGTGTCCACGAGCTCGTTAACGAAGGGCTTCACAACAAGCTTTATCGTATGCCGTCAGACGCAAGGGCAAAGATAGGGGAGACTATCGAAAAAATCATCAATAACGGCTGCAACGGTCTTATTTGTATTATTCTGTAACAATAAAGCGTGCGTAAATTATGAAGGTGTAAAATGAAAGTGGACACAAAAAAGTGTCTACTTTCTTTTTTATGCT
>JAFLSK010000050.1 GCA_022510945.1 Ruminococcus sp. | reverse complement strand
GACCTAACATAATTTATTTGATTACGAGGAAACAGATAAGTTCAAAATCATCAAGCCCCTTAACCTTGTTGTTAAGGGCGTTGGGGTCTCCCTCCAGGAAAGAGAAAAGGTCGCTTGTCTCTTTAACTTTTACGACTGACGAAATGGCTTCGCCGAGCAGTCGTGAATAGGTTCCCATGTGCTGACCGTCGCGTGTTTCGGCATTGAACTTGCGACACAGCTCCATAATCGGCTCCGACTTGCCTTTGCAGAGCTTACGCAGTCGGTCGAGCAAGTCTTTCGGTTCGAGGTGGTTCACGAGAACGGAAGAATCTTGCTTTATATAGACCATATAGAACGGGTGTAACCTGTTCTTACGGTCGATGTTCACGGAATTGTTACGGTTTTTAAGGACATAAACGACTCCCGGAGGGGTGTCGGGCGTAGCCGGGACAATGGCGTGGAGACCGAAAGGCGTATGCTCGATGTCGTGTCCCTGACGCATATATTCCAAAAGGTCAAGGCGGAATTCATTAAGCCCCAAGTCCATAATGGAAACGCCGGTGTTCATTTCTTCGAGGTCCACGACTTCATTTTGTAGTCGTTCAAGCTGTTTGCGTCTATATTCGAGGTCGCCTTTTTCTTCGGTCGTTAGAGGGTTATCGTCGCCGGTGGCGGTCATAACCGAAACTTTCATACGGGCTTCGACACGACCCTTGAGATTTATATAATCGTCAAGGTCCATATTCGGCCAGTAGTTTACAAGCTGAATACATTCGTTTCGAGAGCCTATGCGGTCGATACGTCCGAAGCGTTGGATAATGCGTACCGGGTTCCAATGAATATCGTAATTTATTAAATAGTCGCAGTCCTGAAGGTTCTGACCTTCGGAAATGCAGTCGGTGGCTATCAGAACGTCGATGTCTTCGTGAATGTTGGGATAAAGCGTTTCCTTTTCCTTTGATATGGGCGAAAACAAAGTCAGCACTTTGTTAAAGTCCAATTTCTCGCGGAGCTTTAGAGTCGAGCGAGCCTCGACATCGCCAGTAACGAGAGCCGTGTTGAGTCCGTGCCGCTCCTTAATGAGCGGTGCAAGGTTATCATACAAGTAGAGGGCGGTGTCCGAGAACGCCGTAAAAATGATAACCTTTTTATTGTCGCCGTTAATCGGGTTGGCAAACTTATATCGCAAATCTTCAACGAGCTGTTGAAGTTTTGTGTCGTGTTCGGGCGTAATGTCTTTAAGCAAGAAAAGCAGAACGTCAAGGTCGTACAGGTCTTTGGCAAGATACTCGCGCCATTGGATATAATCCATATCCCGGAGGTCGATTTTGGTTTTCTTGCCGCCGATGAACAGCCCCTCGTTTTGCTCGTCAAAATCGAGGTTGTCGCTGAAATCGTAATCATCGACAAGTGTATTGCCGCCGTCAGAGATATTGTCGATAGCCTCAATGGTTTTCGACAAAAGCGACTTAATGCGTTCAAGCGTTAGACGGAATGAATTAACCGAGCTTTCAAGGCGTTTGAGTAGATTTATACTCATAAGGCGGCGAATACCTCGCTCACGTCCTGCGCGAGAGAGGTTAGAGAAAGTTTCGCCGTCGCCTTTCGTATATTTGTCAAGTTTACTCGGCAGAATGAAATCTGACGGAGTGTAAATAGCGAGGTTAAGTTCGGAAACGGTCTGATAAATTTCGTTGTAATTGACAGTCTTTTCAAGATCTGTCAAGTCGGGGCGACGAGAGATAGGAGCAAGCCGCGTCGGGAATTTGCCGATGTCGGTAGTGTCGTAATATTGCTCGATGTGTTTGCGTGAGCGAGCAATCGTAACGCTGTCGAGGACTTCAAAGAAATCGAAGCTCAACGAGTCGAGCAATGCTTTTGTGGTTCGCTCGGTTTCGGGCAGTTCCGACCATCTATTAAATGCGGCTTGAGCCTGTCGGAAAATATCATCTATATTCCTGTCGGTGTTCAGCAGACGGTCGAGCTTATCGCTTTCGCCCTCGTAAGCGAGAGCAAGTTGGTTTTTAAGGTCGTTAAAGCGGTTGTTTACAGGCGTAGCCGACAACATCAGGACTTTAGTTTTGACTCCGGCTTTAATGACACGGTTAAGCAGTTGGAGGTAGCGGTTCTCGCGTGGGTTCTCGTCGTTCTCGTCGGTGGTAATCTTGCCGCCGTTACGGAAGTTGTGGCTTTCGTCGATAACAACGAGGTCGTAGTTCCCCCAGTTGATATGTTCGAGGTCAAGACCGTTGCTGAATCCCGATTTACGGGAAAGGTCGGTATGATAGAAAATATCATAACGCAGTCGGTCTTGCACGAGTGGATTGTTCAGGTAGTTGCTTCTGAACGTAACCCAGTTGTCATAAAGTTTTTTAGGACAAAGAACGAGGATAGAGCGGTTTCGGTTCTGATAGTATTTGATAACCGAAAGAGCGGTAAACGTCTTTCCGAGACCTACGCTGTCGGCAAGAATACAGCCGTTATATTTTTCCAACTTGTTGATAATGGCGAGAGACGCGTCGCGTTGGAAATTGTAGAGCTTGTTCCATATAACGGAGTCCTTAAAGCCGGTGGCTTCGTTTGGCAACACATCTTCTGAAATATCTTCGAGAAATTCATTGAAGATATTGTAAAGCGTAACAAAGTATATAAATTCGGGCGAATTTTCTTTGTAAGCGTTGGTGATGTTGTCGAGGACTTGGTCTGTAACAACTTGCAGTTTCTCGCTGTCGTTCCAAATGTCGTTAAACATCTGAATATATTGAAGCGAGAAAGGCGCATCGGTTTTCGTAATGGCTGTTGCGATATTATTTCCACGTTCACAACCCAGTTCAACGGTTGTGAAGCCTGTCGGGTTGCTTAAAGCGTAGGCAGTATCATCAACCGCAATCATAGGCGGCATACCGGCAGTGGTTCGGTTGGATTTGAAACATACCTTACGTTTAATCCATTCGGCGCACTCTTTGGCAACGGCTTTCAGAGAAAGTTCGTTGCGGAGTTTGATTTCAAACTCCGAGCCGTAGAGGTCGCGTTCACGGTTAAGCCGTGGAATATAAAACTCGCGTTTTTGCTTCTCCTGTTTCTCGGTAGTGAACGAGGGCGAAGTGAAAATAAAACGTAATTCCGAAATATCGCTTAACTGGTCTTTAAGTTCCTGAAAAGCATATATGGAAAAACAAGACGCAGCGATAGCGACCTTTGAGCCGGAGCGCAAAGTAACGAGCAAATCGTCTTTAAGAGTCTTGTTTACATTGTTGATAAATTCCATATAGGCAATCAATTTTGAAGTTTTTGCA
>JAFLSK010000005.1:9307-76066 GCA_022510945.1 Ruminococcus sp. | reverse complement strand
CTCCCTAAAAATCGTCCACCGGACGATTTTCTTAACGGTCGGCTTCAAGTCCTGTCACCATTTCTAATATCAAAAATAAAAGGTACCCGAGTGGGTACCCTTTATTTTTGGTGCGGGCGACATACCGTCATCTTTATATAACTTAGTCCTCGCTTGTTGGGGCGTGTGATATGGGAAGACATTCATCAACACTCCTCCCTAAAAATCGTCCACCGGACGATTTTCTTAACGGTCGGCTTCAAGTTCTGTCACCATTTCTAATATCAAAAATAAAAGGTACCCGAGTGGGTACCTTTTATTTTTGGTGCGGGCGACAGGACTTGAACCTGCACGGAGTCTTCCGCAAGAACCTAATGGTAACGTCACCTTGGTGGAATATAATACGTTCTTTTATAATTCGATTTACTGTAATAACTTTCTTGCAACATCGTCAGTAACATTGAGTTCTTTTAGTTTGTATTGTTTTACTATATTTATCCAATTGCTTCGCATCAGTGGAACCCAATTCGGTGCAATCAAGCAATTAATTAATTAATGATTCCTCTTCTTTTACATAATTATTTAAATATATAAGCCACTCTTCTTTGGTTAATCTATTAAGTAATTGATCTGCTGTATCCTGAGCATCCCAACTTCTTCCGTATGAATTGCCTAATTTTACATATAAAATAGAAGTTATACATGCTTTTAAAGCAGGACGAGGAAATTTTGTACCTAAACTTTCTAATTCCTTGATTGCATTTATCTCGTTATAAAAATTATTCATAGTAAAATGTATGTCCTGTAAATTGCGAGCAACAGAGATGAATTTTCTTGAACGCTCATTCTCTTTTACATAATCAAAACCTTGAACTTTTGATAATACTTCATTCAATATTTTAACTTTTTCTGTATTATTCATATTCCTTAATAGTATTTTACATATGTTTTCATCCAAATTTCTTAACTACAAAAACAAGCGACAGCTTGACGCTATCGCTTGCACTATTATCCTAACTCTGTTTTATTCGGATTTATCCTAACCATTGACATCGAGCCAATTTATAAAATTACTTTTATTCAAGTGAAATTGTCAGAGAATCAAATGCATTTTTTGCAGTTTCCTGATCTGTTAAGCTTCCCACAAGAACACCTGTGTTTGAGCCCTCAACCCAAACAATAAAATCATATTCCGTACCTAAATCGCTTTCACATTCATAGAAAAGGTAATCGTTATTGTTACCGGTTTTACCTTCCTCTATAACATTCATAGCATCGGTGTCCTTTAATCCCATATATGAATCATAATTCTCTTTTGTTGTAAAAATGCCGTCAAGTATTTTCTGATCGCCGTTTTTTACATGAAATTCTCCGTTTTCCTGAGAAAGTGTTAAACCATTTGATGTATCTAAATCTACCTTGATGCAGTCGCCTGTTTCCACATTAAAGGTAAAAGACATAGTGGAATGTGTTGTACAAGAGGTAAGCATTAATGCAAATAAAAGAGCTAAAAGTACTGCAGATATTGTTTTTTTAGAATTCATTCTAACCACTCCTGAATTTATTTTGTAAATTATTTATGTCAACAAAACTATATTATTTTGGTTTGCCTTACTGTTATTTATTTAAGACCCGTCGCAAATTTTTATGAGATTGACGAAAAACCAGAAACGAAGGTAGTGGCTATTTTGCTTTCGATTCACCCGGATTATTTACATCATACAGCACTTTACAAGGTTTATTCTTCATTTTTTCAACAGCCTTGCTGTTGTAGGAAACATGAGTTTTGGCCCTTCGATAAGTTATGCCGTTTACTTCATATACATAGACAGGGTATCTCATATTACCGCCTGTATGAACGTTATTAAAGCCGAAATAAACCTCTTTTTGAACATTTTCATCACCGTTCATTACGCCTCCGCGTTCATTAAAACGTATTCCATCAATGACGCCCTCGCCTGTGTAATGACCTATCGTTTTCCCTTGATATTTTTTCTTTTCAAACATTTTTCTCCTCCTAATATTTACCTATTGTTCAGTATAATCAGCAGGGCAATTAAGGCTAATATAAATGCCGCTGTCCAACCGCAACCAAAAATCAGCCAAAACTTTTTTAGATTAAAACCGCTTTTCTGTGCACGTGAATCATATGTATTCTTAATAAAATTTTCTACTCTATGATTTTCCTCTATACCGAAATTATCTCTGATATAGTTTTTATTGTACTTTTTACTGTTCCTATCGTAGGTATACGTTTTGTTCCAGCTGTAGCCCTGAGCAATTTCACCGCTGTGATTATGGAAAATATAATCGAAGTAAATGACAAACAAAGAAATTATGTTTTGCATAAAACGGTAACTGTCAGAGAAATGTACAAAGTAGAAATCATGATTATTTACAACACAGTTCGGTTTTGTGAGTTGTCCTATCTGAGTTTCTCCGTCATAAAAGGTTATAACCTCTTTGTTACCGACACAACGCTTGAAGCAAGATATATATTTATTTTCGTATTCAATAACCATTTTTGAATCGGCGATACCGGTCAGTTCGTAATAAAAATTGCCCAATAGTCTATTTGAGCTGTCAAGTATATTGTAACGCCTTACTTTCTTTGAATCTCTAAATAGATAGCCAAGCGGAATTGAAGATTCAACTAAATTTTCTCGAACATCATAATGCGTATGCAGAATCATGTTATCATCAGCATCCGTCAACAAAAGTTTGCGAAGTGAATCTCCGCCGAGAGGGGAATTAGGTTTTAAGAAATTTGTCAACGCCTTATAAATGAGCCTTCCCTGTTCAGTTATTTCAAAATTATTAGTGCCGTTTGCAGTTGTCTGCCTTATCTCTAATATCATAATATAACCTTCCTTACGAATTTAAATTACCGAATGATTTGATAGTGCAACAACTAAATAAATAATTATTTCTTTCTAATTGCTTTCATCATTCAATTAATTCCACCTATATAGTATTAGCGATTCTAGTATAAATAGATTATACCACGAAACAGGCAATATAGCAATAATAATTACAAACGCCGATTTCGCCGAATTTGGCGTAAAGAGAAAAAACAAACAATGTTATCCGACAAAACAAAATAAAGCCGACACAGGCGATTTGTCGCAGTTTGTGCGGCAGAATTAAAGGCTATGGAAACTAAGCGAACGGTTTCCATAGCCTTTATTCTAGCAATGCTTTCTTTAGCTTTTTCAGTATATTTTTGACTTTTTGCTCTGCGCCGCTTTCTGTCAAACCCACAAGCAACGATGCCTCTCGCAAAGTTTTTCTTTCCTTGTTACCCAAGCAATCAGGACAAATGCCGTAAATAAGCTCAATCAGCATTTTATCTTTATCGCTGAGTTCATTAAGAGCAGAGTGCAATTTTTCTCTCTGCCGGTTGATAAAATAGATTGTTTCAGGTGACAGCGTAGATGTATCTTTGTCAGTAATTAAGGAATGAATTTCACACTCGTTTGCTTGATTATGAATGTCAAGATTGAACTCCTGCTTAAATCGGGAAGAAGTGATGATACACCTGCGTACATTATTCTCCGAGATATTAAGCTCGGCAGCAATTTCTTTTACCATATCATCAAGCGGTTTATCCTTTGGCTGTTGATAGTATAACGCCGCGACTTTTCTAAGTGTGGCATATTGATTGGAATTTTCAATAATCACATTACCGCAGTTCGTTCTTACATATTCATGCCAAGCCTTAAGCACCTTGAATTTTATTATTTGCAAAAGCGGTATATCAGAATCATAGTCTTGTAGTTCTTCCCAAAGCAAGGCGGCAAAAATCTGTTTCAAATCCTCTTTTTTATTATTTTCAAGTCCATACTGCCGACAGAAATTGCAGATATTCCTTTCCAAAGTCGGCTCATAAAAATATAGGAATTCATCGAAGTATTTTACATCGCGTGTTTCTTTATAACGTATAAAATAATCATTGAGATTTTCATACCGCACAGGTGTGTAATCCAACTCATACATCGGATAATCCGAATACCTCCTTATCAATTACCTCTAACTCCATATCCTTTTTGTATTGATTTTTCGCATAATCAAAATCAATTTGCGACCGCTCATAGCAGCGGTTAATATAGTCTCTTGCCATGGCAAATTCAGAATCACTGTATTTGCCGCGGCTTTTTCTTTTTCTGATTGCGTTATCTCTTCGTTTCCATAGTAGGTGATTTGGTGTTACGGTTTTGTTCTGAAAATCCATTTTCTGTTTTGTAATCTCGGGGTGCTTTGCTACATACTTGCAAGGCACATTGTACTCGGGATTGACTTCATCACAATACAACTGTCGGTGAGCGCTTGTCATCAAAAAGTATCTTCCGCAAATTTGGCATTGCCACAGATAATGACCGTGCCTAAGTCCCTCGAAGAAATCCGTAACATAAAAATCCATCATTCGGCTGAAATAAATTCTTCGTAGAATTTTGAAATTGTCGTTGGTGGTATCAATCACAGGAACAGTGGTCTGTATGGAATTAACCGAAAAACCGCGCATGAGATTTTCGGCAGGATTGGATTTCATTAAATAAAACATTGTTAAATCGTCATTGAAGAATTCATTAGCCGCCTGTGCCAAATCACTCTTTTTGCGAGAATTCTTTTCCATCAGACGCATCGTGAAATTCTGTACGGCAGTAGCAAAATTCGCGGTATCAATTGCGATGTAAGAATATACCAAGCCGAGTGCCTGTGCGTACTGAAACCGCTTGTCAATGTCTTTGTAGTGTAAATATTCCTCTTCTGATAAAGGTTGATCGATATCCATAAGCTCATCATAAAGCTTCATTTCATCCTCGGAATATAACGACTCAACTAATTGTTTGGATTTTTCAAAATCAAAGCAGCCGAACGGTTCTAAGGTTTTCATGAAGTCAAGCATTTCCAAGATAGATTCCTTTTGCTTAATGAAAAGTTCTTTACTGTATCCTTGAAAATAGATTGCCTCATAATAATACTTCGTTTTCGCTCCGTATGTTAAAAGCTCGGTCATCGTGTCTGCATCTATGTTTGCAACCATACGGCTGACGGCTCCTAAAGGATAATCTTTATTGTTTAGTCTTACGCTGTTGTCTGAAAAGTCAGCTGAAAAGCGGTTGTAGTTATGAATACCATCCTCGATTTTTTCTATGAACTTCATCGTTTCACCTCCATATAAAATATATTATAGCACAAATGTTCGCTTGTCACAAGAGCCTCGGAACGATTTTTTGTATGTCATATAAAAAAGTAGACTTTTTAAAATCTTTGACATTTATATATCGGAAGCGTAAATACGCTTTTAATATTTTTCAGGAGGTTCACCTATGAACAAAACCAAACTTGCCGTCATTGACGGCGAAACATTAATGGACATGCGGTTGCCACCGACCAAGTTTTGTATTGACCAAATCCTACCGCAAGGTGTCGCTATGATTAGCGGCGCTCCGAAAGTAGGTAAGTCATGGTTGATGTTGGATTGGACAATTCGTATTGCCAAAGGAGAGGAGGTGTGGAATTTCAAAACTACCAAAGGAACGACACTCTATCTTTGTCTTGAAGATAACTGGAACAGAGTACAGAACCGACTGTTCGATGTTACAGACGAGGCACCGAGCAACGCTTTCTTTGCAATTTCATCTTGTTCCATTGCGGATGGGCTGTTGGAACAGATTGAAGGATTTGTTTCACTATATCCCGATACCGTCCTCGTCACGATTGATACTTTTCAAATGATTCGCAATGCTGATAAGGACACCAGCTACTCAAACGACTATCAGGAGATTGAGAAGCTGAAAGTGTTAGCGGACAAGCTACAAATCACGATTCTGCTTGTCCATCATTTGAGAAAGCAGGGCGACAGCGATCCGCTGAATAAAATCTCAGGCACAACAGGTATCAGCGGTGCGCTTGATACAACTCTGATTTTAGATAGAAGTAACCGCAATCAAAAGAACGCCAAACTGATATGTACAGGCAGAGATATCGAGGACAGAGAGTTGGAATTAAACTTTTCAAAAGATACGCACACTTGGGATTTAGTTTCCGACAGCATTGAAAATCCCGAAAGTTTATTGCCCGAAGAAATTTCGCAGCTAATTGCGTATATGAAACAGATTTATTTATATGTTGGTTCTAACTCTGAGTTCGCAAAAGATTTTTCTTCTTTCTGCGGTAATGAAATCAATCCAAGTGCACTCAAACGGCTGATGAACAAATATCGCTTTGAACTCGAGGAGAACGAAGTATACTTCAGGTCAAGCAGAAGTAATGGTAAACGCTTTCTTAATATCCGATACAAGCCCGATAGTGACGAGAGTGACGTTAGTGACGCTGAATTTAGCGGTGTCAAAAATGCCGTCAATCTAGTTCCTGTCGTCCCTGTATATGAGAGCGGCTAAACCATTTTATGAAATCGGAAGTTTGAAAACAAGCAGATTTTGTCGAACAAGATTGTAAAATATCAAACTTTATAAAAAGCGGGGATTGTCTGAGGGGGATGTCTAGCCTCGTTGCTCTGCGCTGTTCCTCAATTAACTCCCACTCGCCTAACCTGTTACGAATACTCTGTATTCTACACAGCTTAGTCCTCGCCAGTCGTTAATTGAGGGCTCCGAGCCTCGGCTTTTCGTATTGCCAGTTTCGCCTTTGTATTACGGTCGCCCTCAATGGCGACCGTAATACAAAGGCAGATGCGGGCTAGGCCCACACCCCTATATTTTATTAGAAATGGAGTGATAATTTATGAAGAAAGAACCTAAAACTGTAATTCTATCCTGTCGAGTGACTCCCGAACAGAAAGAAGAAATTGAGTATAAGTCCTTATCTTCGTACCGAACGGTGAGTATGTATCTGCGTGACTGTGCTCTTGATAAAAAGATTATTGTCATCAAAGGAGTGGATGAGGTGGCTACTGAGTTGAGAAAAATCGGAAACAATCTCAATCAAATAGCAAGAGAGGTTAACTCAGGTTATCTGTACGAGATCAACCTTGCTGAAACACGAGAGGAGATGAAAAAGATTTGGCAATCGTTAAATTCGTTAACTCAGGAAGTCCGATGAACAATATTTTTAATTATGTCACTCGCAGTGAAGCAACAGAGAGCAAGCTTATCAGCGGTGTGAACTGCTCGCCTGACAGTGCGTTAGATGAATTTAAGTTTGTCAAAAAGCATTTCGGCAAAGAGGACGGCAGAACTTATTATCATATCATTCAGTCATTCTCTCCAGACGATAATCTTACGCCCGAAACAGCTAATGAGATTGGCATTAAACTTGCGGAATACTTTCCCGGATTTCAAATATTAGTCGCTACGCACGTTAACACCAAGGCGATTCATAATCACCTTATTATGAACAGCGTTAATTTTGAAAACGGAAGGAAGTTTCACCAGAGCCGTGATGAGATGTTGCAAGTAAAAGAATATTCAAACCAACTTTGTCGTGAATATGGTTTATCGGTTACTGAATCGAAAACAAATAATACCCGCAACTCGTTATGGAAACGGCAGCTGATTGAAACTGCATCATACGCTATTGGTTGGTCGGCAACTAAAGAAGATTTCATTGAGTATATGCGTGAGCACGGATACGATGTCAAGTGGGAGGACAAGTACAAATATATAACTTTCACCACACCGGAGGGCTACAAGGTGCGTGACAATAAATTGTTTGATGAGAGATTCCTCAAAGACAATCTCGAATTATATTTTGCAATGGGTGGCTGCGACGGTGCGATGCTCGATACCTACTGCGACTACGTCACACCGTATCATGACGACAATTTTACCATGACAAGCTCCGATGGACTGCTTGATTTGCTTGGAGATATTCTATCAGCCGTTCCCGAGGACTTCTATTACCGACCACGCTATATCAAAGAAATGAACACAATGGAAAAGTTGAGGTTAGAAAAAATCCTCGGCAGAAAAATTACAAACGAAGCCTTTATTACCTACTGTACCCGAGAGGATTACGAGAGGGAACAAGGTATTTCTCTCTATTAATTTTAAATGAAAGGACAGATGTCACTATATGATTTGGTTAAAAGTAACCCACAGCTTAAATAAAATCTTAAAATTTAATCGCCTAACCTACTACGGCGAGGAAAGGAGTTCTATGGCAAGAAAAGCAGAGCCTATCATTATTGAATCGGTTGAGTATGATTACATCGGAACAGATAATCAGTTCAAAGTGTTTTTGCAGAGCGTTATCAAAGATTATTTGTCCGAGAACAGACTCGCTCCCGATGAAGGAACTAATTTGAAAAAGTCAGCATAAGGTCTGGATATTATATATTTTTTGTGATATGTTGTGGTTGCACTGAGGTAGTGCGACCGCAACATTCGATTACTGAACAGAAAGGAAATGTAAAATGAAAGTATGGCTATACTACAGACTCTCGCGCGATGAGGATGCGGAGTTGAATTCGCTAACAAATCAAAAAAATATTCTTGTTGAATACGCCAACTCCAAAGGCTACGATATCGTCGGAGAATCGTTCGACGACAACGTCAGCGGAATGCATTTTAACCGTGAAGGTATTAATCAAATCTATGAACAAGTGGAGCAGAAAACTATTGATGCGGTGGTTGTCAAAGACTTATCCCGTCTCGGAAGACACAGAACACAGACAGCAATGTTTATAGATTATCTGCGAGAGAATGATGTCAGGGTACTGTCCGTCACCGAAAATATCGACTCCTCAAACGAAGAAGATGACTTACTCATTGGTTTCAAAGGCATCATGAACGATATGTATGCCAAGGATATTGCCAAGAAAGTCCGTGCGGGCTACAAGCAGAAACAGAAGGAAGGTATTGTAATTATCCCTCCGCTCGGATATTTTAAGGACAAAAACACTGATGAAATCGTTATCATTGAGGAAGAAGCGGAAATAGTACGAAAAATATTTGATCTCTATCTGTCGGGATACGGATTGAAGAACATCGCACACATGCTAAACGCCGAGGGGATTAAGTCGCCGTTATATTATCAAAACAAACGATTCAAAAAGCGAACGCCTTGCAACAAACCCGAAATCACAAGCCGTTATCTTTGGGTGAACACCACCGTAAAGAGAATTTTGCAAAACGAATTTTATATCGGTACAGTCATATGCCACAAAACCTATACAAGTAAAATCTATCATATACGAAAAGAACTTCCGAAAGAAGAACAATTCGTACACGAAAACTTTGTACCTGCTATCATTTCAAAAGAGAAATGGGAGCAGGTACAATTTTTATTGCAATCTAAAGTCAAAAAGAATGTCAGGGCAGGCTCTTCAAAACCGTGCCACCGCTACACCGGCTTGTTGACTTGCGCTGAATGCGGTTGCAGCTTTGTGTGCAAGATTAGAAAATGGAAAGGAAATCCCGACAGATTTGAGTATAACTGCAACGGCTATCACCGCTACGGCACAGAGCATTGTACCGCACACAGGATTGATGAAGATGTTCTCGATAAGCTGATTTACAATGAACTGATGTCAATCAAGGATAAAGCGCTCATCAACTACAGGTCAATTGAGAACGACGTCAAAAAGTGGATGATGCAAAAGGGCAATGTTAGCAACAAGTTGAAAGAGCTCAACAGAGCCTTGGAACAGCGGAAATCCGACCAACAAGAAATTTTGTTGGAACGTATCAGGGATAAGGTACATGCCGAAATCTACACCAAAATGCTGAAAATCTGCGAAGATGATATTGCTCGGCTTGAAAACGAAATCAGCTCAATTACCGACTACAACGCAACGATTAAAAAGCGCAAGGCAGAAATGAAAGAGAGTGTAGACATTATCGAGCAAATAATAAACGAAGGTGCTATCAACGATGCAAACCTCCGCCTGCTCGTAGACAGTATCATCATTTCCGAACAGGATAAAAAACTTAATATCAAAATTAATCTCAATGCTAAATTCCAACGGCATAGGGATTACTATGATGAGGAAGGAAATCTGATTGAGCGGATATTAACCGCGTAAAAACCAAATGGCAGACACGTTACCTTGGTTGAAAATATTTGTTTACCACTCACAAATCAAATTATCTGTATTTGTGTAAAACAAACTAAAGAAGTCAACTACAGGTTATGCGTCTGCCATCATTTTTTGTGCTCATAAAACGGAAAAAAGCCAGAAAAAATCTGGCTTTTGAGTTTGGTGCGGGCGACAGGACTTGAACCTGCACATCGGTTGACACTAGAACCTAAATCTAGCGCGTCTGCCAATTCCGCCACACCCGCGTTTCTATAAAATCAGGTTGTAAAACCCGATATTTACCATATATTTAATTTTTCCACCAAGGTGGCGTTACCGAAATCTTGCGTGTCTGCCAATTCCACCACGCCCGCGGATATTTAATTGAAAAGTTATTTTTTATTAAAGCTCTCGTCTGTAAATGCTAAGCCCAGATATTTACCATTCGGAAGATTAGCGAGTAAGAAATTAATAGCTTCCTCTGAATACGGAAAGCAGAAGTAATGCTTGTTGCTAGTAGAGCCACCTGCAAGATAATGGAATTTGATTTTGTCTTTTTCCAAATCAAAAGAACAAATTATTCCGTTAACTTGACTATAACGGAAATTTATTTCATACTCTGCTACAAATTTGATGTCATTCCAACTATGAAAACTACTCTTGAAAATAGTTTTATAAATTACTCCGTTTTCTTGCAGAATAGTTTTACTGCTGAATGTGATTAAAGTTGCTATAGAAAGAAATATGGAAAAAACAGAAGATATAATGAATGCTAAAATGTCAAAGTCTTCTAATATAATGTCGCGGATGGATGAGACAAATAAATAAATAAAAAGTATAGTAAGTGCAAGGAAAAAAATCTTTGCGGATTTTTTACAATTAAAAATTTCCATAATATAATTTCTCGTTTTTAATTTTCAATTATATCGACCTGCGAGTTATTATACACAATTGACTCTTTTTTGTCAACCGATTACCATACTCAGGAATATTTCTTACAATGTCGTAATTTTTGTTTTTACGTCGTTTTTTGTGCTATACTATAGTGTATAAAAGCATAACGGAGGATAGTTATGAGTAAGCATTATGCAAAAAAAGAGAAAAAACCCACTAATAAAAAGAAAATAATTCTACCAATCATCGCGGCAGCTGTTGTCGTTTTCGGTGCAGTAGCGGGATTTCTGATTTATCAGTTCGTGTTCCGTGAGCCCCCTCACCCTGAGCCGGAGCAGATAATTGCCGACCTTAACGCCGACGAAAGCGTCTCCAAACTCAAGATAGGCGGTACATATTACGACTTCAACGTAACGTCGCCGGGTATCAATAACGATGTGGTGGAAGATGATGTATATAAGTGCGATATCACCATCGAGAGAACGTCCGAAATATACGGAATCGGACCGTGCCTGTTTTCGGTTAACTACGTCCGCGAAGGCTTTGAGTACAAGTACAGGGATGCCACATCTAATGATGAAATAAAGCTTATCGCTTTAAAGGGCGTCGAGGTCGAAAAGGCAACAAAGAAGGCAACCAAAGCCTACAAAGCTGCTAAGTTCACCGAGCAGAAAACCGACCTCGAAAAAGGCGTGGACAAGCTTATATTCACCGTTGAGGACGACGAATACGAGGGTAGTCTCACCGTCGCATACAAGTTCGACGAATTCGAAGGCTGGAAATTTTATAAAATAAACGATAAAAACGTGTCTTTTAAGAAGGGTGTAACCCACAAGGAGGACGGACTCTACACTAACTCAAACGTCAAGAATATCCTTTTCCTCGGCATTGACAGCGATTCGGGCGTTGGTCGCAGCGACTGTATGATGCTCATTTCTGTCGATAGCAACACCGGCAAAATCAAGCAGACCTCGTTTATGCGCGACAACTGGTTCAACATTCCGGGTTACGGACAGAATAAGCTTAACGCCGCCTACGCTTTCGGCGGAGCTGAGCTCACAAAAAGCACGATTGAGCAGACTTTCGGTATAAAAATTGATAACTACGTTGCCACAAGCTTTTCGACCTTCAAGGAGGTTGTTAACGCGCTCGGCGGCGTAACTGTCAACATCTCCGCTGACGAGGCAGGCTACATCAACTGGCAGCTTGGAAAGAACGGACAGACAGGAGTCGGCTTAGTTCCGTACTCGGGTGGTAACGTAAGACTCAATGGCCAGCAGGCGCTCTGGCTCTGTCGTGACCGCGGCGGCAACGGCTACAGCGGCAACGACTTTATCCGTACAGCAAGACAGCGCCGCGTAATCCAAAGCATAGTTTCTACCTACAGCAACTACACACCGTCAAAAATCCTATCTGTAATTAATACACTGAAAGGCAGTGTCAAGACCGACCTCACATCGAAGGATTTTAAGTGGTACGCTCAGCGCTGCACAAAGTTCTTCGGCTACAAGTTCGCCGAGCGTTGCGTTCCTACTGACGGCGAGTGGCAGTCCGGCTACTCCTCCGGCGGTGCGTGGATTATCAGCCTCAACAATTTCCCGCAGCTTAAATCCGATATACAGACATTTATATATGAAGATTTAAAGTAAGCTTATAAAAACATCAAGAGCCGTTTCGTTTTGAAACGGCTCTTTCGTTATATTTATATATTATTTTCTGAGTAACAGCCCGTTTGCAAGGTCTTCCTTAGCTTGGATTTTCACCTTGAAGTGCTGTTTTTTACCGGTTGCAGTGCGCGGGAAATCATCGACCATTCTGAAATATCTCGGCACCTGATACTTCGAGAGGTTAGGCGAGTTCTTGCAGAATTCCAGAACTTCCGCCACCGTAAGCTTATCGTCAGCAGGGATAACATACGCCACAACAGCCTCGCCGCGCGTCTTGTCGGGAACAGCGGTTACAATACATTCCTGAACTCTGTCGAACGCGTTAATTGCCTCTTCGATTCGAGCGGGGTAAATGTTTTCGCCTTTGCTGATAATCATATCGTCCTTACGACCCGCAATGGTAACAAAATGCTCTTCGTCCCATGTGCCGATGTCGGCGGTGTACATCCAACCCTTGTAGAACTTCTCCTTGGTCGTCTTTTCGTTGCCGACGTAGCAGTACGTCGTCTTTGCGGGTGATTTTATAATGATTTCTCCCTCGGTCACGCCGTCGTTTGGAACAACGTCGTCGGGCTCAGCCTTCCTGTCCTCGTATACCTTTACGATGCGAACCTCGTCGTCGGTACAGCTTTTGCCCGCTGTGCCCGACATTTCGGGAAGATTCTGCGGGCGAAGGAAGGTGTTCCAGAACGACTCGGTTGTGCCGTAGCCGTTAAAAATGTTCGGTGTGAGCACTTCCTGAAAGCGTATGCAGTCGAGCTTTTCGAGCGGACTTCCCATAGTAACGATACCTTTAAGCGAGCTTATGTCCTTCGGGTGCTTTTCCTGACGCGTCGCGAGCAGTCCGAGTACCGACGGAACGCCGATAAGGAATGTAATGCCGTATTTTTCAACATAATCAAGACAGGTCTTAGGCTGGAAATCCCTCAGCACAACAAGCTCAGCGCCTGCGTAAAGGGTAGGGGTGAGACCGCCTGAGTGAATACCTCCGCGGTGGAACCACGGGGTCATATTCATTGTCTTGTCGTACGGCGAAAGCGGGAAATGCATCATAACGTCGTGCGCCGAGAGTACCTCGTTAATGTTGTTGAGGGGAACGCCCTTCGGTGTGCCCGTTGTACCCGAGGTCTGGAGTCTGAGCACTTCGTCGTAGATATGCGGCGCAAAGTCCACGGGAGGGTTCTCCTCGCTCTGACCGTTTACGAAATCTTCGTATTTAATGTGACCCTCTGGGGCACTTTCGTATTTCTTTAAGTAATCCGCCATAATGACGATTTTTGGCTGATGCTTAGCGATTTTGAGCGCCTTGACAGCCGTCTCGGTTATAGCGCTGTCATACACATATACCGCTGGCTTGTTGTGGTCGATTATCTCCGCTGTCTCACCCGGTGAGAGGTTGAAGTTAGCGGGATTCGAGATAGCTCCAAGCTTCTGCGGGGCAACATAGCAGAACACGAAGTAAGGCGAGTTGTATAGCTGATTGAATACAATATCGCTTTTCTTTATGCCGCTTGCCTTCATAGCGTTAGCAAACTTGTTGCAGTCGCGGTTGAGTTCGGTGTAGGTCCACTTCTGACCGCTTAACGGGTCAAACACAGCAGTTCGGTTACCAAATCTTGCTACGTTTCTTAAAAAACCGTTGAGCCAGGTGTACTCGGACTCGAATGTTTCCTTGAACATTGTAATATCGTATGTGTAAGACATAGTTGATTACTCCTTTTTAGGTATTAGTCCTCTTCATACCTACCTACGATAACGCTTGAATTCTGTCCGCCAAAACCGAACGCGTTCGACATCGCGTACTTGATTTCGGTGTGTCTTGCAACGTTGGGGACAAAATCAATACCCGTGTCGGAGATAGGATTGTCGAGGTTTATAGTCGGCGGGACAATGCCCGTTTCTATTGATTTAATGCAGGCAATTACCTCGGTAACGCCGCCGGCGCCCATCATATGACCCGTAGCGCCCTTTGTGGAGCTTACGAGCGGCGGATTGTCGCCGAACACCTCAAGAACAGAGTGTGTCTCAACCTCATCACCCTTCGGGGTTGAGGTGCCGTGAGCGTTTATGTAGCCGATATCTTCTGGCTTAAGGTTACCCTCGGCGAGTGCCTGTTTCATACATGCAATCGCGCCTCGTCCTTCGGGGTGCGGTGCTGTAACGTGGTAAGCGTCGCAGGTGTTTCCGCACGCAATAAGCTCGCCTATGATTTTAGCGCCTCGCGCCTTAGCGTGTTCTTCTGTCTCGAGGACGATTGCGCCGCCGCCTTCGCCTGCAACGAAGCCGTCTCTTGCTTCGTCAAACGGACGTGACGCCTTCTGCGGTTCGTCGTTGTTTCTCGAGAGTGCCTTTGCGTTAGCAAGGCTGTATATGAAGATAGGGCAGTGAGCAGACTCAGCGCCCACAGCGAGCATAACGTCAGCTTTACCCGCTTTGATGAGCATAGCCGCCTGATTGATAGCGTCGCCGCCTGACGAGCATGCGGTCGATACAGTGTAGCTCGGTCCTTGGATATTGTGAGCAATTGCTATATTAGCAGCCGCGATATTGCCGAGAATTTTCGGAATAAAGCGCGGACCTACTTTTTTATGAGATGCGCCTGTGAGCGCTTCCTGCGTGAACGCGATAGTCGAAATACCGCTCATCGCCGTACCCATAATGATACCCGTTCTCTCGGGGTCGATTTCAAGGTCGGCTTGCTTTAGCGCCTCTTCAGCCGCGATATACGCGTACTGCATAAACGCGTCAGTCTTTCTGACAACGTCCTTCGGGAGATAGTCAGCAGGGTTGAAGTCTTTTACTTCGCCCGCAATCTGTACCGCAAGGTCGGACACATCAAAACTCTGAATCTTCTCGATTCCCGACTTTCCCGCGATAAGGTTGTTCCAATATGTATCTACGCCGATGCCGATTGGCGTTACGGCTCCCATACCTGTGATTACGATTTTGCTCATAATTTACCTCCGCAAATCAATCTTTATTTGAATTTTGCATATTCTTATGCTATAATTGAATTATAACAAAGATGGTAAATTTTTTCAATCGTTTATTAATGCAAATAAAGCTGTCTATAGCGCGGTTTTGATTTGCTTTGTGCATAGGAGGTGCTTTATGGATCACATTCAGCTTAAATGCTTTATCTCGGTAGCGCGCACACTGAGCTTTTCTGAGGCTGCACGTCGCAATTACGTCAGCCAATCCACCGTCAGCCGCTATATCCGCGACCTCGAGAAGGAGTTCGGCGTAAAGCTGTTTGAACGTACACGTCGCGACGTTGCTCTTACCAACGAGGGTAAGCTACTCCTGCCTTACGCTCAGGAGATAATCGACACTCTAAACAAGGCGACCTCTGTCGTAAGTCAGCTTAACAGCGGCAGCGGCGGAAGGCTTCGTTTCGCCTACGACGCGACATCTGTTGATTATCCTACGAAATGTCTGAAGTGCTTTGCCGAGAAGTACCCGAACATAGCGGTCGATATGCTCCAGATGTCGGGCACCGACAGGTTTTCCGCCCTCGGTAGCGCGGACTACGACTTC
This sequence comes from Ruminococcus sp., assembly GCA_022510945.1. Classification (GTDB taxonomy): domain Bacteria; phylum Bacillota; class Clostridia; order Oscillospirales; family Acutalibacteraceae; genus Ruminococcoides. Next base: position 60,007 of record JAFLSK010000005.1, on the reverse strand, counting down.
TACTTTCTTCTGCGCGATATGCTGCCTGACAGCGACGACATCGAATCCGTAGTCACCCACAAGGACAGCCTCAGCCTGCTTGTGCCGAAGGATTACACCACCGACGGAAAGGGCATAGACGGAACGAGCCTCAAAAATCAGAAGTTCGTTCTGCTCTCGGAGTCCGAAAGCCCGATACTGTATATGGAGATTATGGACATCTTCCGTACCTTCCATTTCTCACCCGACTCCGTCACAGAGTATAACGACGTTCGTTCAATTTATATGGCGGTAGGAGCGGGAATGGGCGTTTCTATCCTGCCGACTCAGCTTGTGAAAAACTACGGTCAGCCGTCCGTAAAGGTCGTAGACTTTAACGGAATAGAAACCGACTTGACATATGTGCTCGCGTGGCGCAAGAGTAATTCAAATCCCGCGGCGCACCTCTTTTTAAGCACAGTCAAAAACCGCATTTCCTTTGCTGATGATGAGGAATATGTCCTTTGAGTACATTATAACCATATATCAGTTGCTTTACAATACTGCACACAATGCAAAAACTCGCCAAAATAAATCAGCTTATGCAATTTCTGCATAAGCTGAACTTTTTATTATAAAATTATATTATCGTTCCGCCGCCTACAACTGTATCGCCGTCGTACATAACCACAGCCTGACCCTTACAGATTGCCCGCTGAGGCTCGTCGAAAACAATGTGAATAAGGTCGTCGCCGACTTGCTCGACGGTCGCACTCTGTTCCTTTTGATTATATCTTACCTTTGCCTTAATTTTCATAGGCTCAGATATTCTGTCACACGTTATGAGATTCAGTTCGTTAGCGTAGAGCTCCTTTGAGAACAGCTCCTCGTTGCTGCACAGCACAACCTTGTTGTTTTCTAAATCCTTCTCACATACATACATCGGCGCGGGCAGTGCGAGTCCGAGTCCTTTACGCTGACCGATTGTGTAGCGAATGATTCCCTTGTGTTCGCCGAGGACGTTTCCGTTTTTATCAACAAATTCGCCTTTCGAGTAGCTTTTGCCACGATATTGCTCAATGAACTCGGCATACTTTCCGTCGGGAACAAAGCATATGTCCTGACTGTCGTGTTTTTTTGCGTTGATAAATTTGTTTTCCTCTGCTGTCTTGCGTACCTCGGTTTTATTCATAAAACCGAGAGGGAAGAGAGTATGCGCAAGCTGCTCCTGCGTTAGCGAATACAGCACATAGCTTTGGTCTTTACTATCGTCCACGGCCTTCTTGAGCACATAACGTCCGAGCCTTTCGTCGAATTCAATGCGCGCGTAGTGTCCGGTGACAACATAGTCCATCTCTAATTCGTACATGCGTCGTAAAAGTCTGTCAAACTTTATGTATCTGTTGCAGTCTATGCACGGATTAGGTGTTGCGCCCGTCTCATACGCTCTGATAAACCGCTCGATAACCTGCTCGTTAAAGCTGTCGCGGAAGTTGAAGACATAGTGGGGGATACCAAGCCTGTAGCACACGGCTTTAGCGTCTGCAATATCGTCAAGAGAGCAGCAGGTGTTTTCTTTCTTTTCTCCGATGTCCTCGTTGTCGTAGAGCTTCATCGTGATACCAATGCTCTCGTAGCCCATTTCTTTTATAAGAAGAGCGGCAACCGAACTGTCAACGCCGCCGCTCATAGCAATTAATGCTTTTTTCATCTTGTCTTAGCCTAACCTTATCATTTCGTCAATGCACTTTTTAGCGTCTCTGATTGTCTCGTCGTCAAGGATAATTTCCTCTCCGGCGGTGCCGTTTACGCAGTTATAGAGGTCGACGAGAGTAGTCGACTTCATATTCGGGCATATGAGTTTTAGTGTAAGATAGTGGAAATTCTTGTCAGGACACATATACTGCAGGTGTTCTGCTATGCTTATCTCAGTGCCGATGATAAATTCTTTTTTGTCGGATTTAATTGCATAGTCCATAATACCCGAGGTCGAGCCCACATAGTCTGCGAGCGCAACAACGTCGGGAGTGCACTCGGGGTGAACGAGTACCTCGGCGTTGGGATAGAGCGCCTTAGCCTTCTTCACATCATCGGTGTTTACGCACGCGTGAATCGGACAGCCACCCGAGAGCAGCTTGATTTCCTTCTCGGGTACCTGCTTTGCAACGTAGTCGCCGAGATTACAGTCGGGAATAAAGAGGATTTTGTCGTTTTCAATCTTTTTGCAGATTTCAACAGCCGACGACGACGTAACGCACACGTCGCAGATTGTCTTTAAGTCCGCTGTGGTGTTTATGTAGGCTACAACGGTGTGATCGGGATACATCTTCTTTACCTGTGAAATGAGCTGCTTGTCCATCTGGTCAGCCATAGAACAGCCCGCGTCCGGATTCGGTAGGTAAATATGTTTTTCGGGCGAGAGGATTTTGCACGTCTCCGCCATAAATCGTACTCCGCTCATAACAATATTTTTGTTCACAGCCTTGCTTGCGTCGACGCTGAGCTTGTACGAATCTCCGGTAAAATCCGCAACCTCTAAAATCTCACGAGCCTGATAGCTGTGGGCGAGGATGCATATATCCTTTTCTTTTTTGAGTCTGATGATTTCCTTCTGGATTTCAGCAATCGTCATTTGTCACACCTCAGATTTCAATATCTTTATTCCAAACATATTATACAGTGATTTGATAGGCTTTGCAAGTCTAAAAAATTTTAAAATTTTAGTAAATTTACTATTTACATTTCACAAATCTTATGCTATAATTCGAATGTATCAGTTTAAGTATGAGTAAGTATGCCGTTTTGGCACTATGTATGTTCGAAAGGAATGATTAATATGAAAAAAATATTTGCAGTGCTTGTTGCTGCTATGATTGTTGTATTTGCTGCGGTTCCTGCTTTTGCGGTTCCGAGTCCGACGAAGAGCAGCGGCCAATATAAGGTTACTATGCACAATCAGAACGGCGGCGCAGGTTCTTACACAGAGAAGAAGGATAAGGACGGCCAGCACGTTACCCTCACAGCTCACCCGAAGAACGGCTACACATTCACAAAATGGGTAATCGAAGGTGACTATGAGATTACAAAGGGTTCTCTTACAGATGACGAAATCGTTGTTCTCCTCAAGAGCGACATTGATGTTACTCCCCAGTTTAAGGGTGAGGGCGGTTCGGTTTCAGTAAGCCAGAACACTTCCTCCGAGTCTCCTAAGACCGGTGACAGCACTCCGCTTGTTGTGACTCTTATCTCCTTATCTGTATTGGCACTCGGCGCTGTAGGCGTTAAGTTAGCTGTTTCGAAGAGATAATATTTCCGATTTTAAAGCCGCCTTAGGGCGGCTTTTCTTTTCCTGATTTATTGCGAATTGCGTCGAATCGTGCCTAAAATAATATTGACACGGTAAAGGGATAATATTATAATTAGTATAAGTAATTTTTCATAAATATGGTGTAATTATGAGTTCAAATAAAGGAAGAAAAATTTTAATTCCAATCATTATAATTATTATCTTAATACTGCTTGGATTCCTTGCGGTGAATATTCTCGGTGTTTTCGGGGATAACGTCGAATTATTGCCCGCAAGTACGGACGCTTCGGATACTGCTCCGACCGAAATCTCTGCAAAGAACGTTGATGTAAACACGGTAAAAAATCCCATAGATTTCAAAACCCTGCGCAAAACTAACTCCGAGGCTGTCGCTTGGATTTATGTTCCGGGTACAAACATCGACTACCCGATTATGCAGAGTTTAACGTCCGACGACTACTACCTGCACCGCGACATAAACGGCGACTACAAGTACGCCGGCTCTATTTATATGGAGTATTGCAACCGTGACGATTTTTCGGATCGTGTTACCGTGCTCTACGGCCACAATATGGCAAACGGCTCGATGTTTGCACACCTTCATAAGTTCGGAAATTCGGACTTTTTCAAAAAGCATAAGAAGTTTTATATCTATACCGACAAAAGAAAACTCACATATCAGATTGTGTCGAGCTATGTGTACGACAGCAGGCATATTATGAATTCGTTCAATTTTGCCGATAACGATGTGTTTGAGGAGTATCTGAACTTTATCCAGAACCCGCGCTCTGCAACCCGCAACACGCGTGAAAAGCTCGACCATAACCTCACCACCGACGACAGAGTTGTAACGCTGAGCACCTGCCTTAATTCAGGAGACGGAAGGTATCTTTTACAGGGGGTTTTAACCAAAGATGAACTTACAAGATAACGGTAACAACCATAACCGCGGTCCTAAGCTTAACGGCGGAGACGACGCTCTGAGCAATTTCATCCAAAGCGATGAATATGAGCGAATAGCCGAGATAAAGGGCGACGCTCCCGACAGTCCGGAGGACATTATCAACGCAGCGAACCGTGCCGCAAAGCTTCAGGAAGCTATGGATAAAGAGAATTCATCCGCTTACGACGACCTCGACGACTATGTTTTCAGATATAGTCATCACCGTCACAGAAGACGCCGCGATACTATTTTTTCGCGAATTGCATCCCAATTCGGTATCGAACTCTCCCACCATAGGCACCATCATCACCGCCGAGGAAAGATGAAAACGTGGAAAAAAGTTCTGATAACGATTGTCTCAATCATTTTAGTCTTGTTAATCGGAAGTGCCGGTACCTTTTTATTGATGTTTAATATGGGAAGAAACGCTCTTGTTGGCAGCGAAGTAAACATAGCCGCACCCGTTGACGCCGAGACCACCGACAACGGTATGTACGTCCTTTACGACGGTGTGCAGTATAAGTTCAACGAGAATATCACGAGCGTGCTCTGTATGGGTATCGACAGGGATTCTATAGACGACGTTGACGAGTATGAGGGCACAGGCGGCGACGCCGACACGATTTTTGTTCTTACCCTCGACCTCGAAACAGGCAGAACAACCATCATAAATATATCTCGTGATACAATGGCTGAAATCGGTATATATTCCGACGAGGGCGCATATGTGGGCACCCGAGAAACCCAGATATGTCTTGCGTACGCCTACGGCGACGGAAAAGAGACAAGCTGTGATAATCAGCTTGCCGCTGTTCGCCAGCTGCTCTTTAATGTTCCGATAAATTCCTATCTTGCTCTCGATATAAACGGTATAAGTGCAATTAACGACGCGGTAGGCGGCGTTACGGTCACTTCTCCCGAAACTATAGGCAACTTTAACGCGGGCGAAACCTACACTCTCCACGGCGACGAGGCAGACTCCTTTGTGCGTTCGCGTAGCCACGCGACAATCGAAGGCAACAGCCTGCGTATGCAGAGACAGAAAACGTACCTCGAAAGCTTTGCTAACACTGTTTTTACTCAGACTAAGTCGGATATAACAACTCCCGTTACGATATTCAACGAGGCCACTCCTTATCTGTGCACCAATATTGACGCACCGAAGGTCGCGTATCTTTCCGTCAACGCTATGCGCGGAAATTTCCACGAGTTTGATATCAAAACTATCGAGGGTGAAATGAAGAAGGGTAAGCCATACGCCGAGTTCTATCCCGACGAGGATAAGCTGTTCAGGCTTATTTTGGATGTTTACTACACACCCGTCGCCTGATACAAAAGAATAAATCGGGTATACAGTTAGGACTGTATACCCGATTTTTAATTTAGTATAAAAACGCCGAGCGTCAGATACGTCGCAAACACCACCCATAATAAATACGGTATTTGCAGCGCGCCCGAAAGCCTGTTAACTCTCAGAAAAAGTCTGACCATAACCGCCACCATAGCGAGCAGAATCAGTATCCATATGAACGCGAGCAGATACGCCGAAAGATTAAAGAATATAATAGGGTAGAAGAAGTTTACCACAAGCTGAGACGCGTACACCGTAAGCGCGGCATTTTTAACCTCGCGCCTTTCGCCTTTCGATACAAACACGAGGTAGGATGAAATTCCCATAAGCAGAAAAAGTATAGTCCACACAATCGGAAACAACCAGCCGGGCGGAGTAAGCGGCGGCTTTGAAGCCCTTTGATATGCGCCCATAGACGGCATCGAAACGAGTGCCGAAACCGCGCCGACGCCGAGACTTATCCCGCAGCTTATAGAGAGCTTTCTGAAATCTATGTTGTGTACAGTTTGCATATTGATTCCAAACCTTTCTCGTAAATACTGTTTTATTTTATGTTTAAAAAACCCAAATTATTCTAAAAAGGTCGGACAGAAATCTCTGCCCGACCAATTTATTGGTTTGTTTTATTCGTAATCGGCAATGTTAGCCCATCTCATAAGGAGTTCCTGCTCCTCGGAGATGTTTTTAACGGACTGCGAAGCCGCAACAATCGGCATCCAGAACTGCACAAGCTGTTTAGCCGTGTCAGTCTTTTTGCAGTATATATTCAGATACTTGTCAGCAAGCTCGCTCTTGCCTTTAAGCGTGAACATAAGGTAGGTTCTCGCCGCGTCAGCAGCGCCGTTGCCCTGCGTAACATGAGCCCAGTCGATAACGTAAGCGTCCCCGACGGGAGTGATAATCACATTGCTCGGAACGAAGTCGCCGTGGCAGACCTTGTTGTGCTTTTTCATACCGTTTACACGGTTGTGAAGCTCAAATCTCACTGTCGCGTCAAGCTTTGTGCTGCTGATTTTCTTCTGCATTTTATCGCGTAGGTCAGTAAGCAGGGGAGAGCGCTGTGAGAGAATATCAATCTGAATATCAACAAATTTGTTGATAAATTCGTCAAGTTTATCAGGGTTTTCCTCCATCAACTGCGCGAGAGTTTTACCCTCAATAAAGTCGCTTACGATAGCCCACTTGCCGTCAACCTTGGTGACCTCACGGATTTTCGGAATATTTATGCCGATTTCCTCAACTCTAGCTTGATTGAGAGCTTCGTTGAGGACGGCAGCCTTGGAGAAATTCTCGTCGAATACCTTTATAGCCTTGTCGCCGTCGTGGTAAATTTTCTTGCCTTGTGTCTCGTAAATAATGTTGTCAAGTTTCACGCCTATTCCTCCCTTATTCTGCCTTGTAGTCCTTGCCGTAGTATGCCTTGAGGTACATTTCCTTGATTTCGCTCATAAGCGGATATCTCGGGTTAGCACCGGTGCACTGGTCGTCGAACGCCTGCTCTACCATATCGTCGAGAGTCTCGAGGAAGTATTTTTCGTCAACCCCGTAGTCGCGGATTGTGTCCTTAATGCCTACGCGGGCTTTGAGGTCATTAACCGCCTTGATAAGAGCCTCGACTTTTTCGTCGTCGTTTTTACCCTTAAGTCCGAGATAATCTGCAACCTCAGCATATCTCTGCTTTGTGTGCGGATATGCGTACTGCGGGAATGTACCCATTTTTGTGGGAACCTCGGCTGAGTTGAATCGGATAACGTGCTCGAGCATAAGCGCGTTAGCAACGCCGTGTGCAAGGTGGTGATATGCACCTAATTTGTGCGCCATAGAGTGGCATATGCCTAAGAAAGCGTTTGCAAACGCCATACCTGCCATTGTAGCCGCGTGAGCAACCTTCTCGCGTGCAACGGGTTCGTTCTGACCGTTGTCGTAGCAAGCGGGGAGATATTCGAAGATGACCTTGAGCGCTCTGAGCGCAAGACCGTCCGTGAAGTCAGTCGCGAGCATTGCGGCATAAGCCTCAAGTGCATGAGAAACTGCGTCAATACCGGAAGCGGCGGTAAGTCCCTTAGGACCGCTCATCATAAGGTCAGCGTCCACTATAGCCATATCCGGCATAAGCTCGTAGTCAGCGAGAGGATATTTTGTGCCGTCCTTTTCGTCCGTGATAACGGCGAACGGAGTAACCTCCGAGCCCGTACCCGATGAAGTCGGAATTGCGACGAAGGAAGCCTTTTCGCCCATTTTCGGGAACGTGTAGATTCTTTTTCTGATATCGCTGAAACGCATAGCCATATCGGAGAAGTCAACCTCCGGGTGCTCGTAAAGCACCCACATAATCTTGCCCGCATCCATAGCCGAGCCGCCGCCGAGGGCAATGATTACGTCGGGATTAAACGCTGCCATAGCTGCTGCGCCTTCCTTTGCTGACGCAAGTGTCGGGTCGGGCTGAACGTTGAAGAATGTCGTGTGAGTGATACCCATTTTGTCGAGCTCGTCTGTCACGCACTTCGTGTAGCCGTTGCTGTACAGGAACTCGTCGGTTACGATAAACGCCTTTTTCTTTGCCATAACGTCACCGAGCTCTCTGAGCGCAACAGGCAGACAACCCTTCTTTATATATACCTTCTCAGGTGCTCTGAACCAAAGCATATTTTCTCTCCTCTCAGCGACTGTCTTGATGTTGAGTAAGTGCTTAACTCCGACATTCTCGGAAACCGAGTTACCGCCCCACGAGCCGCAGCCGAGCGTGAGAGACGGGTTAAGGTCAAAGTTGTAAAGGTCGCCGATACCGCCGTGTGAAGAAGGTGTGTTTACGAGAATTCGGCAGGTTTTCATCCTTGCCGCGAACTCGTCAAGCTTTTCCTTCTCAGTGACAGCATTGAGATAAATTGAAGATGTGTGACCGAAGCCGCCGTCTGCTACAAGCTGCTCTGCTTTCTGTAAAGCGTCCTCAAAGTTTTTGGACTTATACATAGCCAAAACAGGGGAGAGCTTCTCGTGAGCAAACTCCTCGTTGATATCGACGGATTCAACCTCGCCGATGAGGATTTTTGTGCTCTTAGGTACCTCAACACCCGCGAGTTCTGCAATCTTATACGCAGGCTGGCCGACAATCTTAGCGTTGAGCGCACCGTTAATTATGATAGTTTTTCTCACCTTGTCGATTTCGTCGTCAGCAAGGATATGGCAACCTCTGTTGATAAATTCCTTTTTAACCTTATCGTAAATCTTCTTGTCTACGATAACGCTCTGCTCTGACGCGCAAATCATACCGTTGTCAAATGTTTTTGAGTGGATAACCGAGTTGACCGCAACAAGAATATCAGCGGTCTCGTCGATAATCGCGGGAGTATTTCCGGCGCCAACGCCCAGTGCGGGCTTTCCGGAGGAGTAAGCCGCCTTAACCATTCCCGGACCGCCGGTCGCGAGGATAGTGTCAGCCTCGGACATAACGAGGTTGGTCATCTCGAGCGACGGAACATCAATCCAGCTGATGATGTCCTCAGGTGCGCCGGCAGCTACAGCCGCCTCAAGCACTACCTTAGCCGCCTCAATCGTGCTTTTTTTAGCGCGCGGGTGAGGGCTGATGACGATACCGTTTCTCGTCTTAAGCGCGATTAAGCACTTGAAGATAGCCGTAGACGTTGGGTTAGTCGTCGGGATAACGGCAGCGATAACGCCGATAGGCTCTGCTACGCGCTTTGTGCCCATAGCGGGGTTTTCCTCGATAACGCCGCATGTTTTGGCGTCTCTGTACTTGTTGTAGATGTATTCGGAAGCATAGTGGTTTTTAATAACCTTATCCTCCACAATACCCATACCCGTCTCCTCAACGGCTAACTTCGCGAGCGGAATTCTCTGCTGGTTAGCTGCCGTTGCGGCGGCGAGAAAAATTTTGTCTACCTGCTCCTGCGTGTAGGTCGCAAACTCCTTTTGAGCCGCTCTCACTCTTTTGAGAGCCTTCTCAAGAGCAGCAACGCCGTCCACAACAGGGTACACCTTGTTACTCATAAATAAGACCTCCGTAAAAATACCTTTATATATGATTGGTTAGTAAGCAATCTTTTATTTAGCTTCCTCAAAATCTATGCCCTTATTTTGAGCAAGTTTTATTGACGTCGAATTTTTCGGCGCAATTATTTTGAGGTTTGTGCATTGTTCAAACGCTGTCTCAGCGATTTCAATATCCTTCGAGTGAATAGTGATTTCAGCGAGATTGCCGCACTGAGCAAATGCGTATTCATCAATTTTCTTTACGCTTTCGGGTATGTCGATTTTCTCTGCGGCAACTGCGTCGAAAGAGAACATTCCGATTTCCTCGAGCGTAGAGGGCAGAGCGATTTTCTCAAGCTTTGTACAGCCCGAGAACGCGTTAGTGCCGATTACTGTTACGCCGTCGGGAATTTCAATTCCCGTAAGATTTCTACAGAACGCAAAAGCGTAGTCGTCGATTTTCGTGATGCCTTCTTCAATCTCAACAGAAACAATATCCGCCATTTTGAATGTGCTTCTGCCGATAGTGGTTACTTTTTTGCCCTCGTACTCGGAGCTGATTTTCGCGTTAAGGATAGTTTTCTTAGCCACTACAGTGGTCAGCGAGCCGTCCTCAAGCGTGTTGTAGCCGACGCCCTGCTCGTCTCTGTACTCGGGCTCGGTAGCCTCCTGTATTGATACAGTCTGAGTGTTGTTTGATGAGCACGCGCACATCGGTGCGGCGGCAAGAGCGGAGAGCATTAAAGCTGCGACAATTTTCTTCATTTTTATACAGTCCTTTCGTGACTACAATGTCATAGTAGCATATTGTTAAATTTTTGTCAATCTTTTTAAAGAAGATATTGTTAAAAAATTATCAAACTTTTCAAATTCATAAATATTATACATAAATTCACGCAAAAACACAAGAAATATGTAAAGAAAAAGGTTATCTACAGGAGATAACCTTTAAAGTTTACAACAGGAAAAATCCAATATATCCGATAAGAACGGATAGAGCCGCTCCGACTAAAACGTCCTTGATAAAATGCACGCCGCACAGTACCCTCGATACGCACATCACCGCGCCTACAAAGAGCAGTACTATCCCGAGTGCGGGGCTTACATACAGAAATGCCATAGCGATGATGAACTCGCTCGCGGCATGACGGCTCGGGAAGCTCTGTCCCTTTTTTTCTTTGTGTACGATTGGCTTGATGTCGTACTTTTCGTACGGCCTCTGTCTGTTACATATTTTTCGAAACAGCGTAACCGCAACGAACACAACCGCGGGAACGAAGAGGACCTTCAAAAATTCTTCGCTTATAATTCCGTAATGGAAAAATAAATACACAAGCAATGACGGGTAAGCGACAAAAACAGGGTAGGGCAGGTACTTATAGACGAGCTTAAGCACAGCGAGCATAAAGCTATGCCGCCCGAAAAATTCGCCTATCCTTTTGTAGCCGTTTTCTGTCACTTTAATTTCCATAGTCTTTCCGCCCACAAATAAATATTTAAATTTTTTCACAACCTTATCGTGGGCGGATAAGGCGTGTATGGAAATTTAGCCATCGCTCGTTGCCGCTTGCGACAAACTGAGCGGGCAATACAAATCGGGATAGTGTGAATTTTCACACTATTCACCGATTCAATTGTACCACAGCCGTGTGCTTATGTCAAAGCGTCACTCAATGTTTACGTTGTACTTTTCGAACCAATAATCGAGTTCCACGATATATGCGAGTATTTGCGGAGCCTTCATCAGCTGTCCGTACCACGGCGAGGTTATTCCGTCGGGATTTTCCATTATATTTCTGATACCGCTTTCTGAAAGCAATTCACTTAACAGAGTTTTCTTTTTAAGTATTTTCTCCACCTTTTCGCGGCATTTATTCATATAAACGGGGTTATGAGTTTTCGGATACGGACTCTTTTTGCGCCACGCGATGTCGAACGGCAGAATCTCCTCGAACGCTTTGCGAACAATTCCTTTTTCCCTGCCGTCATACGCCTTGATTTCCCACGGCATATTGTATGCGTATTCCACGAGACGATAGTCACAAAACGGCACCCTTACCTCGAGTCCGCTGTACATACTGCACCTGTCCTTTCTCTCAAGCAGGCACTGCATAAACCAGTAGTAGTTGAGGTTAAACATCTCTCTCATTCTTGAACTCAACTCAGTGTCTGTCGACAGCTTGTCGCTGTGACGGCAGGTGTCGAGATATTTCTCACGCACATATTCCTCGCCCTTTGTAAGCACACCGTCTCTGAGTATGCTCCGCCTTATGTCCTGCGACCTCGACCACGGAAAGCAGTCCTCGAAGAGTATGTCGCGGTTGTGATACCACGGATAACCGCCGAAAAGCTCGTCGGCGCACTCGCCCGAAAGCGCGACCGTGTAGTTCTTTTTGATTTCCTTGCAAAATAACAAAAGCGACGAATCCACGTCCACATAACCGGGTAAATCTCTCGCCTCAACACTCGGGTACAGCGCCTCCGCAAGATCTGCGTTGTCAAGAATAACCTCGTTGTGGAATGTATCCGCGTTCTCAACCATAAGCCTTATGAACTCGACGTCCGCCGTCGGCTGAAAGAGACTTTTCTCGAAATATTTCATATTGTCCTGATATTCTACCGAGTAGGTAACAGCTTTGTCCTCGCTGTTTCGTTTGTAGAAGTTCGCGGCTGTCTGCACGATAATGCTGCTGTCGAGTCCTCCCGAGAGGAAAAAGCACATCGGAACATCGCTGACAAGTTGTTTTTCGATAGCGTCGGTGAGAAGATATCTTAGTTTTTCTACGGTCTGTTCCGCCGTGTCGGTATGCTCCTTAGCCGTCAGCTTAAAATATCTTGTTTTCTGGAGCTTTCCGTCGCAGTAAACGGCGTACTCACCCGGCAAAAGCTCACACACGTTTTTAAAAATCCCGTTGCCAGGTGTTCTCGCAGGTCCGAGGAAGAAGATTTCCGTAAGTCCTTCCTCGGTCACAGTCGGCTTGACCTTACCGCTTGCGAGCAAGGATTTAATCTCCGAGCCGAACACAATACCGTTTTCAAACTCACTGTAGAACAGCGGCTTTACGCCGACCTTATCTCTACACAAAAACAGCTTTTTGGCGTGCATTTCATACACAGCGAACGCAAAAATTCCATTCAGCTTATTTGCGCACTCTCTGCCGTACTCTATGTAGCATTTGAGCACGACCTCGGTGTCACTGTGACCCTTGAATTTATATCCCTTTTGCTTCAGCTCGTCGCGCAGCTCGCGTGTGTTGTAGAGCTCGCCGTTATACACGATAACATACTTTTCGTTGTTCATACCGCACAGCATAGGCTGTTTTCCGTTATCCTTGTCGATAACCACAAGCCGTCTGTGAATCAACGCAACGTTATGGTCAATGTAAATTCCGTTCTCGTCGGGCCCGCGTCTGACGAGCGTTTTCGACATATCCGATAACATTTTGATGTTCTGTGATAAATCCTCATATTTATCAAATAAACCTGCAATTCCACACATATCAGTTACCTCCATACTTATTCTTTTTAATACTGTATAAAAAGCAAACGCCGCACAAAACGAGCAGTCCGCTCCCTAAAACCGACGAACTCAGCGACAGCTCGGTGTCCTGTACGCTTGAGAATACGGGCAGAGTAACCCCGAACGCGCGTATAAAAATATATGTAAACAATGCCGTAATTAAGCCCTGTATAATTCTGTATAAGAAAAATACCGCTTTATTTATACGAATATTCTTTAACGCTTGAAAAATCTGAAAATGCACGCAAATCCCCGCAAACCCAACCGAGAACGCAATCATCAGGATGTTTCTGCCTTTTGCAAGCGTACTGCACGCCGTCGTAACCTCGAGCAGTACGTCAACATATTTCCCGATAACATCGTTCTCAATGAGCGATCTGATAACATTCCCGACAGCCGAAAACGCTACAACCATACCGCACATTTCCAAAATGCCGTAGGTAGCGCTTACCGTGCTCTCGACCACTGCGTCAGTGAGGGAGGAGTATTTGTTTTTTAATTCGTTTTTAGAATTATATGTACGCTTTTCTCTGAATATATACTTATTCGCCATACCTAAAATTATGACAGAAATAACCTGAGATGTAAGTATACACGCCCCGACTTCAAAGCTGTTCAGAAGCCGTACTCCGACGAAGCTTAATAGAAACCCCGGACCCGCGCCAACCGCGAAGTACGCCGCTTTTTTTGCGCTGTTCTTGTCTAACTCTCCTTGCTCGTAAAGCTGTGTAAGACCTCGCGCACCGACGGGGTACCCGCCTATAACGCTGAGCAATATTACCATCCCGCACTTTCCAGACAGCCCGAACAACGCCGTCGTTATTTTGTCGAGATACTTACCGAGCATAGCTGAAATCCCGCTTTTTACAACAAAAACCGAAATCACCATAAACGGAAATATCGACGGTACAAGCACCTCGGCGCAAAAATAAATTCCGTTCAGCGCGCCTTTCGTGCACTCTTTCGTAAAACCCGTTGCGCAGATTATCATTATTAATATGAATAGCACCTTAAGCGCTGTCGATATTTTTTTTCTTACATTCATTATTTCATATCACCGCTAATATATATGTAGAAGGGTGATAGATAATGAAAAAAACTAAACGCGAAAAAGGAAAACCTGATTTGAATATTGAGCTTTTGGGCAGTCAGCCCATAATCGAGTTCACAGGCAACCGCAGTGTGCTCGTCGAGGGCTCGACAGGCGTACTCCGCTACGAGGACGAAATTGTCAGCATAAACACCCGCTCAATGGTAATCAGCTTTCACGGCAGAGGCCTGACGCTTAAGTGTATTTCTCCCACAGCGGTAATAATAGGCGGCTTTATAACAGAAACAGAATTTATTAATTAAGGATAGGCTTATGATACTTAGATTTATACGATGGTTCAGAGGATATGTTGTTTTCGCCGTATCGGGAAGATTTCCCGAGCGGTTTATTAATCTTTTGAATATTAACGGTATTATTTATTGGAATCTGCTGCCCGAAAAAGGCGGCTATCGCGGTACTATGCTCCTCTCCGATTACCGCTCAATTCGTCCGCTCGCAAGGCGCGCAGGTGTTCGCCTCAGGGTAAAACAGCGCACGGGACTTGTGTTTTTTCTCAAAAAATACCGCCGCCGCAAGGGGTTGTTTATAGGCGCTGTCGCAGCGGCGTTGCTGATTGCTTTCCTGAGTCAGTTTATATGGGTAGTGCGCTTTGACGGAGCCGAGAGCCTCAGTGAATCCGAACTCAGAAATGTGCTCAGCGACAACGGATTTCACGTCGGCGTGCTGAAAAGCTCCGTTGACTTCGACAGCCTTGAAAGAAATATGCTTTTAAGTTTTCCTGAGATACGTTGGCTTTCGGTGAACACTATGAACAATGTCGCTACCGTCGAAATACGCGAAAAACACAAAGCCCCCGCGCCTGCCGACAAGAATAAGCCGTGCAATATAAAAGCTGCGTTTGACGGTGTTATCACCAAAACTACCGTCTATAACGGCAGGCTTGAAACACAGAAGGGATCGGCCGTATCCAAAAATCAGCTTCTCGTCAGCGCAGTAATAGAGGGAACTAACGAGGACTTGACCTTCGTCCATTCCGATGCGGAGATTTTTGCAGACGTTCGAGTAAACAAAGAGTTTAATATTCCTATAAAGAATTATAACATAGTGAATACAGAGGAATTTATCGAAAAATCCATAGCCAATTTTTTATGGTTTAACTTTCCGTGGAAGCTTGCCGTTCCCGAAAATGGGGTAGAGGTCAATAATTTCTACACCTACGCGCTCTCGGGCGGAGAAATAAACCTTCCATTAGGCAGGTCGGTTATGCACAGTTTTTATCTTACGCAGGATAAAAACGTTTTAACAGATAACGAGGCAAAAGAACTGCTCAGAAAGCAGTCGGCTCTATATGAATGTTTCTCTGAGCCGAAAAGCCGTGTTAAATCCCGCGATTTAAAATATAAAATTTCCGATGATAGCGTTACGCTGAAGGTGAACTATGTCCTCAATAAGGATATAGGCGTTGAGCAGGAACTCGTAGTTAAATAGACTATTGCCAATTTATCCCTTTATATTGTATAATAATTAATATATGGTATAGAAAGAGGTATTTTATGAAAATACTCTGTATCGGCGACGTCGTTGGCAAGTGCGGCTGCGAGTTCCTGCGCTCAAAGCTTCCGTCGCTGAAGAAAATAAAAAACATCGACCTTGCTATCTGTAACGGTGAGAACTCCTCCGACGGCAACGGTATCACGCCGACCTCGGCTAAGTTCCTCTTCGATAGCGGAGTTGACGTTATCACGCTCGGTAACCACTCGTTTCGCCGTCGTGAGGTCTATGAATATCTCGACAACACTCCCGCTATTATCCGACCCGCCAATTTTCCCGACTCGACTACGCCCGGTGTCGGCTCCTATGTTGTTGATATGGGTAGGGTACAGGTGACTGTCATTAATCTTATGGGAACTATGTATATGGACAGCTCCCTCGACAGTCCGTTTGACAAGGTGGACAAGCTCCTTAAAGACAACGAGAGCAAAATTACCGTAATCGACTTCCACGCCGAGACAACTTCCGAAAAGCTTGCCCTCGCGCACTACCTCGACGGTAAGGTTTCCGCTATTTTCGGAACGCATACCCACGTCCAGACCTCTGACGAGCATATTTTCCCAAACGGTACGGGTTATATAACCGACGTCGGTATGACCGGACCGATGAATTCCGTACTCGGCGTAAAGCCCGAAATCGTTATAGAAAAATTCAAAACGCGTATGCCTGTCCGCTTCGATTTAATGAAGGGTGAGTGCAAGATGGAGTGCGTAATTTTTGATGTTGACGAAAAAACCGGAAAGACAGTTTTTTGTGAACGTTTAAGGATTATATAAAAACACTTGCAAAAAAAGGAAATACACTGTATAATGACTTTGTATGATTATCTTTATGGTGAGGAAGTGCTAATATGATTAACGGACTTGATTTGAAACAAGCTGTAATTTCCGGCTCAAATAATATTTGCAGCCGAAAGCTTTATATCAACGACCTCAATATTTTCCCTGTTCCCGACGGCGACACAGGCACAAATATGTCTATGACCACCACTGCAGCCGTAGAGGCTCTTAAGGATGTCGACAGCGATAAAGCAGGCGTGGTTGCCAAGGCGATAGCCTCCGCAATGCTCAGAGGCGCTCGCGGCAACTCGGGCGTTATCCTCTCGCTTATCTTCCGCGGCTTTTCGCAGGGACTCAGCGACAAGACCGATATCAACGGTAAAGACCTCGTTAATGCGCTCGGCAAGGGCGTCGATGAGGCGTACAGAGCTGTTACAAAGCCCACTGAGGGTACTATCCTCACTGTAGCTCGCGTAGGCTACGAGGGCGGTCTCAAGATAATCGAAAAGGAGACCGACGTAGTTAAGGTATGGCAGGCTGTGTGCGATTCCGCGTACAACGCTTTACAACAGACTCCCGAACTTTTACCCGTGCTCAAGAAGGCCGGCGTCGTTGATGCAGGCGGACAGGGCTTGCTCACTATCTTCGAGGGTATGCTTTCGTATTTCAGAGACGGCGAGGTTATCGAGTATCAGGCAGGCAATTCTCAGGAAGAGATTGACGCCTTTAAGAACACCGTCGCAGAATTTGACGAGGTTATCAACTTCACATATTGCACTGAGTTCATCGTAGGCCGCGATCCTGAAATTGCTACAGACCCCAACGAGCTCCGTTTATTCTTAGAGACAATCGGCGACTGCGTTGTTGTAGTAAACGACGAGGATATCATCAAGGTTCATGTTCACACCGAGCAGCCAGGCGACGCTTTAAAGAAGGGTCTTGAGTTTGGCCAGCTCCTCACCGTTAAGGTTGAGAATATGCGCGAACAGCATAAAAACGCCAAGAAAAACAGCGCTGCCGAGGGAAAGACCCCCGAAAAGCTTGAGCCACAGGCTCCGACCGAGGAAATCGGCTTTGTAGCTGTTGCCGCAGGAGATGGACTTATAAATCTCTTCAAGGACTTAGGCTGCACTAACGTTGTAAGCGGCGGGCAGTCAATGAACCCGAGCACGGACGACATCTACGAGGCTGTTATGGCAACTCCCGCAAAGACTGTTATGGTGCTTCCTAATAATAAAAATATCATTATGGCTGCTCAGCAGACCGTTCCTATGGTAGAGGACAGAAAGGTAATAATCGTTCCGACCCGCACAATTCCGCAGGGTATGACAGCTATCCTAAGCTACGACCCTGAGCTTTCACCCGAGAGCAACAAGGAAATGATGATGGATGCTGTAAAGCACGTCGGCACCGGTCAGGTAACCTTTGCCGCAAGAAACAGCGAGTTCGGCAAGCAGAAGATTAAGGAAGGCGAGATTATCGCCCTCGAGAACGGAAAGCTCACTATCACCGAGAAAACTCCCGTTAAGGCTCTCGTAAAGCTTGCAAAGAGTATGATAGACCACGACACTTCCTTCGTAACTCTAATCTACGGTAAGGACACTTCCGAAGAGGAGGCGCAGGAGGCGTTCGAGGCTCTTCAGGATAAATTCGGCGCAAAGGTAGATATTTCACTTGTAAACGGCGGTCAGCCAATCTACTACTTCGTTATGAGCGTAGAATAATATAAAGGCTGCCCTCGGGCAGCCTTTTTTGTTTAGTTATATTTTCGGAGCACATTATGTCATCACTATATGCAATGCCAATTGAAAAACTTCGCGGTGTCGGAAAAAAGCGCGCTGAGCAGTTCCAAAAGCTCGGAGTGCGCTCTGTCGGCGAGCTTCTTAATTTCTATCCGCGCGCATATGAGGATTGGTCGGACATAACCGAAATTCTCGACGCGTCCGACGGCGAGACCGTTTGCATAAAAGCGGAGGTCGGCGCGCCGTTTCAGAAGGGTTACACCAAAAGCGGAAAGCTTATCGCCAAAACCGCCGTCTACGACGAGAGCGGCGGTATGGAGCTTGTTTTTTTCAACAATCCGTATATCACTAATATGCTGAATTACGGCAAGACGTACATTTTCCGCGGCAAGGTCGACCGCAGACTTGACGGCATACAGATGGTTTCACCGATGTTTTCCGACCCAGATAAAACCACCGACATCAAGCCGATTTATAACCTCACCGCTGGGCTCAACAACACCGCCGTAATACGCGCTGTCGAGCAGGCGCTTTGTCTTTTGCCCGACGAGGTTAATGACCCTCTGCCCAAGCATATTCGTAAAAAATATCAGCTTTGTGACCTTAAATATGCTATAAAAAACGCCCATTTCCCCGAAAGTACAAAGGCTCTCGCGACCGCTCGCAAAAGGTTAGTTGTCGAGGAACTGCTTGTTTTGAACCTCGGACTAAGTAGTCTTAAAACCCATAAGCGCGCTGCGAATAAAAATATTGTAAAAACCGACTATTCTGCGGAGTTTGAAAAACTTTTAAGCTTTACTCTAACCAACGGACAGCGCAGAGCGATTGCTGATTGTATCGGTGATATAACTAACCCCGAAACCTCTTTGAACCGCCTCGTTCAGGGCGACGTGGGCTCGGGCAAAACTATGGTCGCCGCGTCTCTCTGCTACACAGTTATAAAAAACGGTATGCAGGCGGCGTTTATGGTTCCCACCGAAATTCTTGCAGAACAGCATTATAATTCTCTAAAAGAACTATTTAAAAATACAGATATAAACATTGCCCTTCTCACAGGCTCGCTTAAGCCGAGCGAAAAGGACAGAGTACGAGCAAAACTCGAGTCAGGCGAAATTGACCTCGTAATCGGCACTCACGCATTAATTACCGACAAAACTCTGTTCAACAATTTGGCCCTCGTTGTAACCGACGAACAGCACCGATTCGGCGTTGCTCAGCGCGCAAAGCTGCTCTCAAAGGGCAACAGCCCGCACCTGCTCGTAATGAGCGCAACCCCGATTCCGCGAACGCTCGGGCTGATTATCTTCGGCGACCTCGACATTTCTGTTATCGACGAACTACCGCCCGGAAGGCAAGAGATAGACACACTGCTCATAGATTCTTCTGTTCGCACACGAGCCCTCGGATTTATTCGCAGGGAAATCGAGCGCGGACGTCAAGCGTATATCGTATGTCCTCTCGTCGACGAAGGGGAGAGCGACCTCGCCTCAGCCGAGGACTACGCCGCCGAGCTTATGCTCAATTATTTCAGCGATATTCCTGTCGGGATTCTTCACGGCAAGCTGAAAGCCGCCGAAAAAGAGAGCGTTATGCGCGACTTTTCCGAAAA
The DNA here is from genome assembly GCA_022510945.1 of Ruminococcus sp. GTDB lineage: Bacteria > Bacillota > Clostridia > Oscillospirales > Acutalibacteraceae > Ruminococcoides. Next base: position 40,206 of record JAFLSK010000005.1, on the reverse strand, counting down.
TAAGTTGCAGCTGCTCGTCGCGACCACCGTTATCGAGGTCGGAATCGACGTCCCGAACGCCACCATTATTATGATAGAAAACGCCGAGCGTTTCGGACTTTCTCAGCTTCATCAGTTACGCGGTCGTGTAGGACGCGGAGATGAGAAAAGCTACTGCATTCTCGTTTCCGACAACACATCTGATACCGCTCAGGAGCGCCTGAAAACAATGTGCGCTACGCGCGACGGTTTTAAAATCGCGGATGCCGACTATAAACTGAGAGGTCCGGGCGACTTCTTCGGCTCGCGCCAGCACGGCTTACCGCCGCTGAGTATCAGCAGTCTTGCTGACACCCGCAACCTTGAGCTATCTCAGCAAATCGCCGAGTATGTGATTAAAGACTCGAACAATCTCCTTGATGACCGCTACCGCGGCTTAAAGGCAGAGATAACCAGACTTTTTAAGTCTACAGGCGACGAAACACTTAATTAACGTTATATATTGTAAATACACTTAGTTTATGTTATACTAAGTAACGCTAAACACTAAAAATCGGAGGTATATATATGAAGAAAAAGCTATCACTCCTTTTATCGGTTCTGATAGTTGTATGCACAGTTTTCACGACGTCGCTCGTGCCGGTATCTGCGGCTAACTATAAGAATAAAGTAAAGCTTAAGTCCAAGTCGGCTCTGCTTATAAATCTGGACACGGGACAGACCGTCTACAGCGTAAAGGCTGACGAGAAGCGCTATCCCGCCTCAACCACGAAGATTATGACCTACATAGTTGTCGCCGAGCACGTCAGCGACTTTAAACGCACAAAGGTTGAGATAAAACAGTCCGTGCTTGACGTCCTTAACGGTACAGGGAGCTCGGTTGCCCATGTGTTCTCGCACGTTGGAGAAACTATGACCGTCCTCGACCTTCTCTATTCGATGATGGTTCCGTCCGGTAACGATGCGGCGGTAGTTCTTGCTGATTATATCGGCGGCGGAGACACACAGAAGTTTGTCGATATGATGAACGAAAAGGCTAAGGAACTCGGTTGTAAAAACACTCATTTTACAAACCCCGACGGACTCCACGACGACAACCACTACACCACCGCAAATGACCTCGCGATAATGACCCAGTATGCATTAACGCTCCCTGAGTTTTCTGAGATTACGAACACAGCGACTTATTACGTTGAAGGTGAGAGTTATCCGCTCGTAACCACCAACTATATGATTGACCCCAACCGAGGTGGCAGTTACTACTACCAGTACGCTCAGGGCGTTAAGACAGGTACCACCGACGAAGCAGGCCACTGCCTCGTTTCAATAGGCTCTGCCGACGGCTATTCCTACCTCGGCGTATTCCTTATGAATCCAATCAAGGAGCCAGACGAGTACGGCACAATGATTGATGCCAAGGAGCTGTTCCGTTGGGCGCTTACTGAGCTCGAACTCAATCAGGTTGCGTCCTCAAACACCCCGATTTGCGAGCAGAAAATCAACCTCGCGTGGGGCAAGAGCAGCGTTCAGCTCGTTCCCGAGACGAACATCAACTCAATCGTCCCTAAGGATTATGAGGAAAAGAATATAATTATAGAAAAGAAAATCCCCGAGAGCGTGGACGCTCCGATTAAGGAAGGCGACGTTATCGGAAAGGCTACCGTTTATTATGAGGGCAAGGGCGCTAAAGGAAAGCAGGAGCTTGCGACAGTAAACCTCGTTTCCTCAGAGACCGTCGAGCGCAGTGGAATTCTCTATGTCCTCTCTGTAATAAAGAGCATAGTTTTCTCAAATTGGTTTATCGTTGTAATAGCTGCGATTATACTTCTGCTGATTATCTACATAATTGTAAGTTCAATTATCCGTAGCCGTAACCGCAAACGCCGCAGAAACGTGCGCAGATACCGCAATTTTTAATTAAAAAATACGAGCAGTTCCAGTGATTGGAACTGCTCTTTTTATATACCCTATATTATTTATTTTTGTCCACCTTAATCATTTTTCCGTTGACGTAAACATAGTCGCTGTCGCTTGCTGCGTTGCAGATAGCTTCTTTAACCTCTTCGCTGTCGTCTGAATCACTTGGCAGCGGGTTTGTAAACGAGCCCACGGCGTCCTGCAGGCCTTTTGAAATCACGGAAATCGTAATGTAAAAGAACAGAAGGGGATAGAGCAGAACGATAACCGCAACAACTACCCACAGCCACACGCCGCTTAAGAAAACAATCGCTGAAAACGCCGCAAGCGATACAATCAGCACGAGCGCGAGTGCGCTTAAATTCCTCAGTATTTTACCGAACACGAGCAGAAACGAGTTTTTGTAAATATCCCACATTCTCAACTCGTACGTCACCGACATAATCGGTATGTAGAACATCATAATTAACAGTATCGCCGTAAACAGTACATATATAGTAAGGATATATCCATACACAATATCCGTCCTCGCAAGCGACCCGTAATACAAAAGCGAGAAGAATGTGCACGATATAATCAGGTACATTACCACGCCGTGCAGAAGAAACGCTTTTAAATTCTCCTTAACAGCCGTAAGGAAAATGTCAAAAAGCCTTACGTCCGTTTTTTCAATAGCAATCTTGCGTATAACCATCACGAGCCCCGCAAGCATCGGCGCAGCTGGAATTATACCGAGTCCCCACAGTATTATGTTGTTAAGCCCCGTAAGATATCCGATAAGTATGAAAATTCCTACAAATACCGCCAACGGTACGGAGTATAGCAATCCCGCGGAAAAAAGCTTCGGGAAGTATCTGAAAAATCTTGCAAATGCAGAATTGTTAAATTTCATAACAAACTCCTCTGATATTTAATCAGTTAATTCTATCATAACAGGACTAATTTTTCCACAGAAATATAGTTACAAAACTGTAAGCTTTAACTGATGATTTTGTCGACAATCATAGAAACGTGATAAATACTAATCATATATGGAAACAATATCCATATTTTAAAAAAATTAACTAAAAATTAAGAAAAATAAAACAAAAAAAGTATTGCTTTTTAAATTTCTTTGTGCTAATATTCTAATCAATGAGGAAGTTTTGATTTTATCGGTTTTCTCAAAAACTTTTTGAAGAAACTGATGCAACTCCCAAGGACGGAGGTCCGACGTCTGATACGGACCGAAAATTTTTCACAGAAAGGTGATAAGTATGAAAACAACAATCAAGAGATTAGCTGCTCTCGGTCTTGCGGGTCTTATGACAGCAGGCGTGTTAGCGGGCTGCTCAAACAACGGCCCATCCACAGGCGATGCAGCAAACGGCAAGGTTTACTATCTTAACTTTAAGCCCGAGCAGGATCAGGCGTGGAAGGATTTAGCTGCAAAGTACACCGAGGAGACCGGTATCGAGGTTAAGGTTGAGACCGCTGCTGAGGGTACTTATGAGTCCACGCTCACCGCTGCTATGGACAAGGACAACGCTCCGACACTCTTCCAGGTTAACGGCCCTGTAGGTCTTGCTAACTGGAAGGACTACTGTATGGACCTCACAGGCTCTGACGTTCTCGGCGAGCTTACAAACGACGAGTTTGCTCTCAAGGACGGCGACGCTACCTACGGTATCGCTTACGTTATCGAGACCTATGGTATCATCTACAACAAAACGCTTCTCCAGAAGTATTTTGACTCCGACTTTGCTACCGTAAAGAGCATTGACGAGCTTAACAACTTCAATCAGCTTAAGACAGTTGCTGACGAAATTCAGGCTAACAAGGACGCTCTCGGCGTTAAGGGTGCGTTCACATCCGCAGGTATGGACGGCTCCTCTGACTGGAGATTCAAGACTCACCTTGCTAATATGCCTATCTACTATGAGTACAAGGCTGACGGCATTTCCACAACAGACGCTATCAAGGGCACATACCTCGACAACTACAAGAAAATCTGGGATCTCTACATCACAGATTCCACATGCGCTCCGACTGACCTCGCTTCCAAGACAGGTACAGACGCTGAGACAGAGTTCATCGACGGCGACGCTGTATTCTTCCAGAACGGTACTTGGGAGTACGGCACACTCACAGAGGGCGGTCTCACAGACGACGACCTCGGAATGCTCCCGATTTACATCGGCGTAGAGGGCGAAGAGGAGCAGGGTCTCTGCACAGGTTCTGAGAACTACTGGTGCGTAAACAACGAGGCTTCTGCAGATGATAAGGCTGCTACACTCGCTTTCATCAACTGGTGTGTAACCTCCGAGACAGGTACAGCTGCTCTCGCTGACGATATGGGCTTTGTAATTCCTTTCAAGAACGCTAAGGAAGCTACAAACCAGCTCGTTAAGTGTGACACAGAGATGGTTGAAGCAGGCAAAACTCCTGTAACATGGAACTTCACAACAATGCCGAGCGAAGACTGGAAGAACGGTGTAGGTACTGCTCTTACTCAGTACGCTGCTGGCAAGGGCGAATGGGACGCAGTTGTTTCAGCATTCGTTGACGGTTGGGCAACAGAGTACGCAAAGGCTAACGGCTAATCGTCACTGACCAGGTTTTTTCGGTGGGGGCGGTATCGCTCCCACTTTTCATTAGACAATAGAAACAAGTTTAAGAAACGGAAAGGGTAATTATGTTTAAAAAACGTAATAAATTATTCTTCTTAATCTTCGTCCTTCCGACCTTTGCCGCTTTTATCATAGGATTTATTTATCCGTTTTTCAGCGGCATTTACCTCTCGTTTTGTAAATTCCGCACAGTAAGCAACGCTCAGTTTATCGGAATCGGCAACTACATAAAGGCTTTTCAGAATGAAGGCTTTCTGCAGTCGTTCTGGTTTACCTGCGTTTTTGTTGTAGTTTCCGTAGTGCTTATCAACGTGATAGCGTTTGCTGTCGCTTATATCCTCACCCTCGGAATCCGTGGGTCTAATGTGTTCCGTACGGTGTTCTTTATGCCGAACCTTATCGGCGGAATTATCCTCGGATATATATGGCAGCAGATTTTCAACGGAATCCTCACAAACTACGGCACGAACCTCGTACTTAACGAGAAGTTCGGCTTTTGGGGACTTATAATTCTTATGTGCTGGCAGCAGGCCGGATATATGATGATTATTTACATCGCGGGCTTCCAGAGTGTTCCTCACGACCTTTATGAAGCCGCGCGTATTGACGGCGCAACCAAAAAGCAAATTCTGACTAAGGTCACTATCCCGATGATGGCTCCGTCAATCACAATCTGTACCTTCCTTACACTCACAAACTCCTTTAAGCTTTTCGACCAGAACTTAGCTCTCACGAACGGTCTGCCGGGTGTTGTCGGTACAGGCGGTACAACAATCTACAAAACCGAGATGATTGCGCTCAATATTTACAAGACCTTCTACGCGAACCAAAACTCGCGCGGTGTAGGTCAGGCTGAGGCAGTTATCTTCTTCGTAATTGTAGTCGTAATTGCTCTCGCTCAGCTCTATTTCACAAGGAAGAGGGAGGTGCAGCAGTAATGGCTATGATGAAAGCTAAGGAGCCGAAGCAGCACAAAAAGCAGACCCTCGGTATGAAGATTATGACGATTGTCCTGTCGATAATCTCCATATTCTACGTCGCTCCCGTGTTCTTCGTTTTGATGAACTCCTTTAAATCAAACGCCGGCATAAGCCGCGGCGTGTTTAACCTTCCAAACGCAGAGACCTTCCAAGGGTTCCAAAGCTACATAACAGGTATGTTCTTCGGAGATTTCCCGTTCTGGCAGACCATTCTGTGCAGCTTTTTCATCACTGTTTTCGGCGTTGCGCTTATCCTCGTGTGCACCTCAATGTGCGCGTGGTATCTTATGCGCTCGAACTCTCTCATCTGCAAGATCATCTACTATTTCTGTATTTTCTCTATGGTAGTTCCTTTCCAGATGGTTATGTTCACGCTTGCTAAAACAGCCGACACCCTGAAGCTTACGAACCCCTTAGGTATCCTCGTCGTTTACCTTGGATTCGGCGCAGGTCTCGCTGTATTTATGTTCTCGGGCTTTGTAAAGTCCATTCCGATTGAGATTGAAGAGGCGGCTAACGTTGACGGTGCCGGTCCGATTAAGACCTTCTTCGGCATAGTTCTTCCGATTATGAAGCCTACCTTTATCTCTGTCGGTATTCTTGAGACAATGTGGATATGGAACGACTATCTTCTTCCGTATCTTATCCTTGATAAGAGCCTCTACAAGACGATACCGATTCATATTCAGTACCTCAACGGTAGCTACGGTCACACGGACACAAGTGCTATTATGGCGCTTATCGTGCTCAGTATCGTTCCGATTATTATCTTCTACTTCGCGTGTCAGAAGTATATTATCGAAGGTGTTGTTGCAGGCGCAGTTAAGGGATAATACTTTTCTAAACTAACAAGAGCAGTTCCGCCACGGAACTGCTCTTCTTATACTTTAGCGTTTATAAACCACCTGAGTGCCTCTTTGTAGCTTGCTCCTTTTTTACAAAGCTCGTTTACCGTGTTCATACTAATCCCGTTTATATTTCCACATTCCTCAAATTCGTCGCTAAGCTTATCCCACGGACAGGCGCAGTCTCTGAGCTGCGGATATTTTTCGCTTTTCATCGTATATCCGTCAGATAAATAGAACAGGGGAGTATAAACTGTTTTTTTCATGTACTTAATCGTTTTATCTTTAAATTCTGCTACTGTTTTTTCTATAAAAGAATATTTATCTTCTCCGTATTTCTTTATAAACTCCTCCTTGTTCATAAAATCTTTATCGGTAAATTTTTTCTTTTCTGCTTTATAATTCGAATTTAGAATAATAGCGAGTGCGTTAATAGCTTCATTACAGTATTCATCCCTGTAGCTTGCGCATACAAGCTCAGTTAATTTTTCAGATTTATTCGTATTGTTGTCACGAAAAACTTCTTTGACGTCAGAAAATACGCCGTTTCGCACCGTAACCAGCGGTATACTCATCATAGCCGCTATGAGCAATAAAATTCCGATTAATTTCTTTTTCATATTGTCCTCTCTTGACATAAGTGTCTCTTTGGCTTAAAATATTATATGTTTGAAATTAATGCTAATATTACATATATTGAAAGGAACGTATAACATATTATGAAATCAAAACTTTGCTGGATTCCCTTCATATTATTTTCGCTGGCAGCGATTGCAATTTTGATTCTCGGAACCTTTTCTATCATAAATTTAAAGAATAACGAAATCTCATATTTTGCGCTTGCTTCAGTTATTGCTATGTTTATTATAAACATCATTTTCGTTGCAATTGACAGAAAAACTTCGCCTATATATCTGATTTCGCATAATATTCCTGCGGCGGTGTTTTCTATGCTCGCTGCAGCTCTCGCGGCGTCTAAGTCGTCTCTTAACGCAATTTTGAACTTACAAAGCGGCGCTGTCGATTTTTTCGTTTTGGTTGTTTCACTATTCGGAATGTTGACTGCTGTCAGCCTTGTTGTAATTGCGCTCTCGCACATTCAAGGTAGAAATTTCCTTCCGAATATGTCGTATTTCTTCCTTGTAATGCCGGTATGGGGAGGACTTATGCTCATAAGCGAATTCCTCGGCAACCGCATTGTATCGGTTAATTCGATTGATCCGCTTATGATTTTCGTATGTTCGTTTATGATGATTTATTTATTCAAGCTTTCAATGGTCATCACCACCGTTGACGGCAAGAATCCCGTCAAGTCGTTGTTTCTCTATGGTTTTCCGCTTGCGGGCCTCGGCCTTACTATCGGAGCAAAAGGAATATGCTCAATAATTATTAACGGTTTCGATTATTCAGAGAATATTACGCAGCTTTTGTTCCTTGCGATTGCGCTCTACGTTATTTTTGTTAATATTGAGCTCACGCGTTTTATGAGAACAAAAGAAGAGCAGATTATAAAATTTGACCTTGATGAGTACGGCGAGTCGGAAAGTCTCTACGGCGGCTACGGCACAAACGGAGACGACTTTGTTGTAAAGTCCGATAATATTACAGACGACTATGACTATTCCTTTGCCGGTGCTGAGGTTGAGACATTCGTCAAAGCGCCGGAAATTATCGACACTGACTCTCTCGTTTACGGCCGCGATGTCGAAGACTACCCGATTGATGATTTTGTAGTTGCTCCCGATGAGGTTGACGACGGAGCAATCTATATTAAAAAGGAAGATGCTGAATCCTTCGAAGGTGGCATTTCCATAAATAACGAGCCCGTATTCCCTGAAATACCCGAAAATCCTGTCGCCGAGCCAAGCGAGCCTGTACTCGATATGGAAATTGCCGATGTGCCGAGCGAGCCCGTGATAGCCGAAAAGCGTGTTGTAACGCCTCAGGAGCCTATAATCGTTACCCGCGAAGTCTCTGAGGACGAGGAAACAATGGCGAAAATCGACCGTCTTATCGCCGATATGAACAATTAATTCACTATTGACATCTTAAAATCACGATAGTATAATATTTTCAGCGTTGATAAGGACACGATACAGAGCGAAGCCCTTACAGAGAGCATACGGACGGTGCAAGTATGCAGAGCCGCTTTGTGTTACCACCTTTGAGCACCGCGCAGGAAATGGCGCGGCGGTTGGCTCCGTTAACAGCCTTCGAGGGTTTTACAAAACCGAAGTTGGGTGGAACCGCGATGTGTAAATTCAGTCGCCCCAATATTCCTGAGGGAATGTTGGAGCGGCTTTTCATTTTAAGAAAGAGGAGTAACAAATTATGTTAAATGTTGAGTTAAAAGGCGGAGTAGTAAATCAGTACGAGGAGAATATCACGCCCGCTGAAATCGCAAAATCAATCGGTATGGGACTGTACAAATCGGTCTGTGCCGCTAAAATTGACGGCGAGGTTTGCGACCTACGCACACCTATAACAGGGGACTGCAAGCTTGAACTTCTTACGTTCGACGACGTAAACGGCAAGAAGGCGTTCTGGCACACAGCCTCTCACGTTCTCGCGCAGGCTGTAAAGCGCCTCTATCCAAGCGCAAAATTCGCAATCGGTCCTGCTGTTGACAATGGTTTTTACTATGACTTTGACGTTGAAAAGCCATTTACACGCGAGGATCTCGACAAAATTACTGCCGAGATGAAAAAGATTGTTAAGTCAAAAATCGCTCTCGAACGTTTCGAACTTGAGCCCGATGAGGCTGTTAAAATGCTCGAGGATATGGGCGAGCCGTATAAGGTTGAACTTTGTAAGGAGCACTCCGATAAGGGCGAAAAAATCACATTCTATAAGCAGGACGAGTTCGTTGACCTCTGTGCAGGACCTCACCTTATGGACGTTTCCGCAATCAAAGCCATCGCTCTCACGAACTGCACGGGTGCATATTGGCGCGGAGATGCCAAGAACGCTCAGCTGTGTCGAGTTTACGGCGTAGCCTTCCCGAAGGCGTCAATGCTTGAGGAGCACTTAATCGCTATGGAAGAGGCTAAAAAGCGCGACCACAATAAGCTTGGCCGCGAGCTTGAGCTTTTTACTACCGCTGACGTTATCGGTCAGGGACTTCCCGTACTCCTTCCGAAGGGTGCGCGCATCATCCAGCTTCTCCAGCGTTTCGTCGAGGACGAGGAGCAGAAAAGGGGCTGGCAGCTTACCAAGACGCCGTTTATGGCAAAATCCGACCTCTACAAAATCAGCGGTCACTGGGATCACTACAAGGACGGAATGTTTGTCCTCGGTGACGAGGAAAAGGACGACGAAGTGTTTGCCCTCCGTCCGATGACCTGTCCGTTCCAGTATCAGGCGTACCTCAATCGTCAGCGTTCCTACCGCGACCTTCCTCTCAGATATAACGAGACCTCCACACTCTTCCGTAACGAGGCGTCGGGCGAAATGCACGGACTTATCCGCGTGCGCCAGTTCACAATCTCCGAGGGTCACCTTATGTGTACCCCCGAGCAGCTTGAGGACGAGTTCCGCGGCTGCTTAGAGCTTGCAATATTTATGCTGAAAACAGTAGGTCTCTACGAGGATGTAAGCTATCGTTTCTCGCAGTGGGATCCCGATAACCGTGAGAAGTACATTGGAACCGACGAGGAGTGGAACAATGTTCAGGGTATGATGAAGAGAATCCTCGACCATCTCGAAATCCCTTACGAAATCGGCGTAGGCGAGGCTGCGTTCTACGGACCTAAGCTTGATATTCAGATTAAGAACGTTTACGGCAAGGAGGATACCCTCATCACGATTCAGATTGACGGACTTATTGCCGAGAAATTCGGTATGGAGTATGTGGATACGGACGGAAAGAAAAAGAATCCGTATATCATCCACCGTACGTCAATCGGCTGCTACGAGCGTACTCTCGCTCTGCTTATAGAGAAGTACGCGGGCGCGTTCCCGATGTGGCTTGCTCCTGTTCAGGTTAAGCTGCTTCCGATTGCCGATCGCCACGTTGACTACGCTTACGATATAAAGAATAAGCTTGAAACTTACGGTATGCGTGTTGAAATTGACGACAGAAGTGAGAAAATCGGCTACAAAATCCGCGAGGCTCAGCTCCAGAAGGTGCCTTATATGTTCGTCCTCGGCGACAAAGATATCGAAAACAATTCCGTATCCGTGCGCCACAGAAAGGACGGCGACCTCGGTTCAATGCCGCTTGACGACTTCATCTCGTCCGCAGTAAAGGAAATCGAGTCCAAGGAGATAAGATAACTTTATGCGCGGAGTTTACAACAAAGGCTTCAAAAAGAAGAGAAATAAATACTCGGTTCACCGCTCTTCGACGAGCATGGGTATGGAATCCACGGCAGCCTTGAACATAGTAAGAGTGGTTGTGTTGCTTTTGATGCTCGGTGTGGTTGTCGCGACCGTAACAATCGGTGTAAAGTCCTTTAAAAATGAAACCAACCTCACAAATTCTTCTCAGTATAAATCCGAGACAGAGCAAAACGAATTGCTTCTGAGAGTTGTTAACAAGTCTACTCCTCTCGACGGGAATTATGTCCCCGAACTTGTAGAGCATACCGACTACTCCGTTAATATTCTTGCGGAAAAACCGCTTAACAACTTGCTTCGTGCGGCTGGGGAAAACGGTATTAACCTCTCCGTTGACTGTGCATATGTGTCTTTCGAGGAGCAGGACAAGCTATATAAGAAAACCTACAATAAGTACAGGAAATCAAGCGGACTCTCGCAGGTAAAGGCTCAGGCAAAAACCGAAACAAAGGTGCCGCAGGCAGGTAGAAGCGAGTTCCAGACCGGTTTGCTTATTCGTTTCAAAACCGATGAAAACAAGAACTTTAAAGATACCACCGCGTCACGCTGGCTCGAACGCAATTCAGTTGACTATGGTTTCGTTCTGCGCTATCCCGAGGGCAAAACCGCCCAGACCTCTATGTCGCCAGATTTTGCTTCGTACCGCTATGTGGGCGAGGACAACGCTTATGTAATGCGCAGCCTCGGCAAAACGTTCAACGAATATAGCTATTACATTGCGTCAAGATAATTTTTAAAAAATTTCAAAAAATGCTTGCTTTTTGTAAAAAACTATAGTATAATTCTACTGTTATCTTAGAATATAGTCCGAATGAGGTGAATAAAATGAAAAATGGAATCCATCCTAATTACGAAAAGACAACTATTACCTGCGCTTGCGGTAACGTTATCGAGACCGGCTCAACAAAGAAGGATATCCGCGTTGAAGTTTGTTCAAAGTGCCATCCTTTCTTTACAGGTAAGCAGAAGTTAGTTGACACCGGCGGACGTGTTGACAGATTTAAAAAGCGTTTCAACATCGACTAAAAGAAACCTAAAGGCGGCGTAAAGCCGCCTTTTTACGTTTAAAGCAGGTGATACCTATGTCTACCTCCTATAAAACCGTCCGCGACTTTGGCTGTGACGAGCTTACGGAAAAGCGCTCGCGCTTTATCGGCTACTGTAAGCCTGTAACAACCGAACAGGACGCTATAGACTTCATAAATAAAATAAAAAAAGAGCATTGGGACGCCCGACACAACGTCTATGCATATTGTCTGCGCGAAGGGCAGATTAAGCGCTATAGCGACGACGGCGAGCCTCAGGGAACGGCAGGTATGCCCGTACTCGACGTTATGCTTAAAAACGAAGTTACCGACGCGGTCGTTGTCGTTACCCGCTACTTCGGCGGAATTTTGCTCGGCACCGGCGGACTTGTACGCGCTTATTCCGCAGGGTGTAAAATCGCCCTTGATTCGGCTAAGATTGTCACAATGCAGCTGTGCTCCGATTGTTCGGTTACCTGCTCATACACGCAGTACGGCAAGCTTAACACGCTTATAATCGCAGGCGGAGGATATGTCGACGACACCGACTTTGCAGATGATGTAACGCTACGGTTCCATATACCGACCGAGCTTATTCCTGCTCTAAACAAGGAGTTCGCCGATGCGACCGCAGGCAAAATTTCCGTGGAAATAATCGAAGAAAAGTATTATCAAATCTTATAACATTATTTTTTCGGAATTTTAGGATTTTTTCAAATTTTGTCGTATTTATGAATGTATAAAGTAAAAGGAGGGAGTAGGATGCCGTTACCCGAAGGCTTTCTTGAGGAGCTGAAGCAGCGCAGCGACATAACCGAGATTGCGTCAACGTACATAAATCTCAAACGCCGCGGCAGGAATATGGTCGGTTTATGTCCGTTCCACGGCGAAAAAACTCCCTCATTCAATATTTATACGGAAAACGGTTCGTTTTACTGCTTCGGCTGCGGCGTAGGCGGCGATGTTATTACCTTCATAATGAAGGCGGAAAACCTCGACTATATCGACGCCGTGAAGTTCCTCGCTCAGCGTGCGGGAATGAATATGCCCGAGGACTCCTACGACGACAGTATGTCGCAGCTTAGAAAGCGGATTTTCGAGGCTAACCGCGAGGCTGCGCGCTTCTATTTCAAAACGCTATGCTCTCCTGCGGGTGCCGAGGGACTTGCGTATCTGCGCGGACGAGCCCTCTCCGACAGCACTATCCGCCGTTTCGGGCTTGGTTTTGCTGATTCGGAACGCCATTCTTTGTGCAACCACCTAAAGTCGCTCGGCTTTAAGAACACTGAGATTGTCGCCGCAAATTTAGCTTATCAGAACAGCTACGGCATATCAGACCGCTTTAATAATCGCGTTATGTTTCCGATAATCGACCTTCGCGGCAACGTTATCGCTTTTGGCGGCAGGATTATGACCGACGAAAAGCCGAAGTATCTTAACACTTCCGACACACCCGTTTTCAAAAAGAGCTCCAATCTTTTCTCACTCAATAACGCCAAGGACAGCGGCGAAAAATCCCTCATACTCTGTGAGGGGTATATGGACGTAATCGCGGTAAATCAAGCGGGCTTTAAAAACGCTGTCGCAACGCTCGGTACGGCTCTGACTCCCGAGCAGGCGCTTTTGATGAAACGCTATGCCGACGAAGTCATTATCTGCTACGACTCCGACGAAGCGGGGCAGAAGGCGACCGCCCGTGCGATAAGCCTTCTCAGAAACGCAGGTGTTTTAGTTCGCGTCATAACTATTCCCGAGGGTAAGGATCCCGACGAATTTCTCCGAAACCGCGGCGAGTCCGGTCACGACGCCTTTAAAAATGTTATCGAGGGCAGTGGTAACGACGTCGATTACCGTATCTCAAAGCTGAAAAACAGCTACGACTTAGAACAGACCGACAGCCGCGTTGCTTTTCTCAACGAGGTCGTAAAAATCCTCGCAACTCTCGACAATTCTATCGAACAGGATATTTATATATCGAAAATCAGTAAAGAAATGAGCGTTACTCCCGACGCCCTTCGACAACAGATTAAAAAGATTTCTCAGCGAAACCGCTACGAACGCAGAAGAACTGAATTCAGGGAGATTCAGAAAAACCTAAATGGCAGGAACGACAAGGTAAACACCGACCGATTCTCAAAACCGAGAGTAACCTCGGCAGAGGAAGCGTTGATTTCCTATCTTGTCAAAAACCCCGATAAACTGAACTTCATCCTCTCTCAGGTTGATGCGGATAAGTTCCAGTCAGAATTTAACAGAAAACTATTCTTATATTTTTCTGAAAGAATAAAAAACGGATGTGACCCGCTTGCTTCCGTCTCCGGCGACTTTACGCAGGAGGAAACGGCAAAGATTTTCAGGCTCGCAAACTCCCACACCACAAAGTTTGCGACAGAAGAAACGGTCATGGAATACATAACAGTTTTAAACGACGAGTTTGTAAAGCTTAAAACAAAGGATATTGCGAACGCGTCAATGGACGATATAAACGAGCAGCTCAGGCGGCTTCGTAACAGTCACAGCTAAAAGAAAGGAATTGCGTATGGCACAGTTAGACAAAAAAGGAATTTTCAAGGAATTAACCGATCTCGGTAAATCTAAGGGCAACCTCACTAATGACGAAATTATGGAGGCTCTCGGCGAGGTTGAGTTCAAGCCCGAAGAGTTAGAAAAGCTCTACGACAGCCTCGAGCAGCTCGGAATCGAAATTATTGAGGATGATATCGAAAATATCGAAAACATCGACCTCGAGTCCTTCGCAACTTCCGATGACGATAAGAAGGATCCCGGTTCTGACTCCGGCGAGACTCTGTCTATCGACGATCCGGTCAAGGTTTATCTTAAGGAAATAGGCCGCGTTCCGCTTTTAACTCCTGAGGAAGAGATTGAGCTCGCTATCAAGATTGCCGAGGGCGATATTCAGGCAAAAAAACGTCTTTCTGAAGCGAACCTCCGTCTCGTTGTAAGTATCGCAAAGCGTTACCTCGGTCGCGGTATGCAGTTCCTTGACCTTATTCAGGAGGGTAATCTCGGTCTTATCAAGGCAGTCGAGAAGTTCGACTACACCAAGGGTTTTAAGTTCTCCACATACGCGACCTGGTGGATTCGTCAGGCTATCACCCGCGCAATAGCCGACCAGGCACGCACAATCCGTATCCCGGTACATATGGTAGAAACAATCAATAAAGTAAAGAAGGTTTCCACCCAGATTCTCCACGAAAAGGGTCACGAGCCGACCTCCGAGGAAATCGCTGAAAAGCTCGATATTTCTGTCGAGAAGGTTCGCGAAATCGTCCGAGTGGCACAGGAGCCCGTTTCTCTCGAAACACCGATAGGCGAGGAGGAGGACAGCCACCTCGGCGACTTTATCCCTGACAGCGACACTCCTGCTCCTGCTGATGAAGCATCTCACGCTTTGTTAAAGGAGCAGCTTGACGAGGTTTTAGCAACTCTCACACCGCGTGAGGCGAAGGTTTTACGCCTGCGCTTCGGCCTTGAGGACGGCAAGAGCCGCACCCTCGAGGAGGTAGGCAGCGAGTTTAAGGTAACTCGTGAGCGTATCCGTCAGATTGAGGCGAAAGCTCTTCGAAAGCTCCGCCACCCTTCAAGGAGCAAAAAGCTCAAGGACTATCTTGATTAAAAAATAGAATTCGCCCGAGGTTTCGAAAAAACCTCGGGCGAAATTTTTGCAAACTAAATATATAATCTTGTACCCGGATAAATAATATTGGGATTTAACATTCCGTTCTTCTTTGCGATTTCGTCAACGGTAGTTCCGAATTTCTGCGCAATTGACCAGAGTGTGTCACCCGGTCTTGTAACGTAAATATATCCCTTAGGTTTCTCTGTATCAACAGGAACGCTGATTGTCTGACCCACATAAATCACAGAAGGATCCTGAATGGTATTGACAGTTAATATTTTATCTACGGTTGTTCCGAAAAAGTTAGCAATACCGAATAATGTATCGCCTTTTCTTACTGTGTATGTTACAGTTTCCATAATAATTTCCATAGCCTTTCCGCCCACAAAAATATAAGTTTATATTTCCTACAACCTTACCGTGGGCGGATAAGGCGTAAATGGAAATTAAGCCATCGCTCGTTGCCGCTTGTGGCAAACTGAGCGGGTAATATAAATCGAAAGAGGAAAAATGTGAAACACATTTTTCCATAGCCTTTCCGCCCACAAATAGAACTTGAAAATTCCTCACAACCTTATCGTGGGCGGATAAGGCGTGTATGGAAATTTAACCATCGCTCGTTACCGCTTGCGGCAAACTGAGTGGGTAATACAAATTGTGACAGTGTGATTTTTCACGCTATCCCTTCGTTCGTTATTATGATATACATTTTCGCGGGATTTGTTACACTTTCTTGCTATAGTTAAAATGCACATAAAACGGCGTGGATTTTCTACATATCAAATACTTCACAAATACTTATAATTCTAAATCAGAAATATATTTTGATAGTAATTTGGTAAAATTTAAGGAGAAAATTATGCACTGTAAATGGAGGATATATGCACCCGAAACGCATACTTTCATTTGTTCTTATAACGCTCATTCTGACTCTCGCTTTTCCTCTTGCCATACCTGTTCAGGCGGCGACGAAATACGAGACGTACGCCGCTAAGCTTGACCGCAGGACATATAACGGTCAGCTCGGCGCGATTTATACAAAAAAATACACAAAATTTCGCGTCTGGGCGCCTACGTCCGACGACGTAAAGGTTGTGCTCTATAAGTCCGGCTCGGCAAAGAAGTATTACAAGCAGATTGCTATGAAGTATAGCAAGTCCAAAGGCGTGTGGTACACTACCGTAAAGGGCAATCTCAAAAATATGTATTACACCTACCAATTTGAGCGCAAGGGTAAGACCTACGAAACCTACGACATTTACGCCAAGGCAAGCGGAGTAAACGGCGAGAAGAGTATGGTCGTTGACCTCGACTCCACCGACCCGAAGGGTTGGGAAAAGGATTCTCACGTTACCGTCGACTCTCCGACAAAGGCGAGAATATGGGAAGTTCAGATTTCTGACTTTTCTTCCTCCGAAACAAGCGGCGTTTCCTTAGAAAACCGCGGAAAATACTTAGCGTTCACCGAGACGGGCACGACGGTAAACAGTATCGCGGGCGCCGCCTCGACCTGCGTCGATTATCTTAAGGAGCTCGGTGTAAACTATGTCCACATCAATCCTTTCTACGACTTCGGCTCGATTGACGAGACCGATGTGTCCGATAGCGACGATAATTATAACTGGGGTTACGACCCTGTAAATTACAATGTTCCCGAGGGCTCTTACAGCTCCGACCCTACAAAGGGCGCTGTGAGAATTAAGGAATGTAAGCAAATGATTCAGGCTCTCCATAACGCGGGAATCGGCGTTATTATGGACGTTGTGTATAACCACACCTATGATTGGAAAAAGTCCGCGTTCAACCTCACTGTACCTAACTATTATTACAGAATGAACGTTGACGGAACGTACTCCAACGGCTCAGGCTGCGGCAATGATACCGCGTCCGAGCATAAAATGTTCCGCAAATATATGATAGATTCCGTGACGTACTGGGCGAGTGAGTACCATATCGACGGCTTTCGTTTTGACCTTATGGGACTACACGACGTGGATACTATGAACAGTATCCGCAAGGCTCTCGACAAGCTTCCGAACGGCGAAAAGCTTCTGATGTATGGCGAGCCGTGGAACCTCACGACCGCTGCCGACGACGGCACAATACTTGCTAACACGAATAATATCGCAAAGCTTGACACCCGCATAGCCGCCTTCGACGATATTTACCGCGACGCCGTAAAGGGCAGCACGGCAGGCGCCGACCAAGGCTTTGTGCAGTCGGGTTCTAATAGAAGTAACCTCAAGACAGGAATCTCAGGCCAGGCTAGCGAAACCACCGGTTGGGCAAAAGCTCCTACACAGACTGTCACATACTCCTCCTGCCACGACAATCTCACCTTGTGGGATAAGCTTGTAAAGTCCGTAAAGGGCGCAGACGGCAAGTATAACACTCGCTACAACGACCTTGTCGCTATGAACAAGCTGACAGGCGCAATCACATTCACATCGCAGGGTCTTAGCTTTATTCTTGCGGGCGAGGAATTCTGCCGTACTAAAAACGGCGACGAAAACAGCTATAACTCCGGCAAATCGCTCAATCAGATCGACTGGACGTCTCTCGAGACTTATGGCGATGTTGTAGATTACTATAAGGGCCTTATCGAGCTTCGCAAGAATATTTCCGTCTTTTCTGACCCGACTTCTGCGACAGCTAACTCGATAAATTACCTTGAGAATATGCCCGACGGCGTACTTGCTTATTCGATAGACGACCCCGTGTACGGCGCTGTTGTCGTGATTTTCAACAGCAGCGACGAGACCGCGACAGTTAAGGTAGACGGCACCTACGTCCAGCTTGCCGACGGTACAACAGCTGGTATGCAAAGCTTAGGTACGATTAAAGATAAAGTAAAGATATCCGAAAAATCTGCTGCCGTGCTTGTGGATAAAAACTCCTTCGATTCGGCAAAGACCGACTCCGACACGGGAAAGGTTGTAGTCAGATACAAGGCGAATGACGAGGTGTTCAAAAGCTATGTAATAAACGGTAAGATAGGGGACAGCTTCCAAATTTCTCCTCTGCACACTGTTTTAATGGATTACAACATAACGAACAGGAGCGGCGAGTTGGGCACGTTCAGTGATACTGTTCATTACTGCGATTATGAATGTGAGAAATACGACGGTGATTTTTCCACAGTTGCCTTTGAGTGCGTTGACGACGCCACCGATAAGGTGATTTATGACATAGTTTATATGACTAACCGTCAGGGACAGCCCTACACGACCCTGAGTATTCCGTCTATAGACGGTTACTCATTAAACCTCGAAAAGCTACCGAAGAATGGCTGCGGTACCTTCTCGAAAAAAGACAAAACCGTCAAATACAGTTACACAAAGCGTTCGGCTGACGATTCTATCTGCAGGGTCAATATTGTGTATATGACCACTGACGGAAAAATTCTCAGTACAGACACCAAAAACGGCGACAGCGGCACTGAGTACTCAACCTCTCAGATTGAGTTCGAGGGCTACGACTTTGTCTCCGTCACCGA
Source organism: Ruminococcus sp. (assembly GCA_022510945.1). Taxonomy (GTDB): domain Bacteria; phylum Bacillota; class Clostridia; order Oscillospirales; family Acutalibacteraceae; genus Ruminococcoides. The sequence goes on along the minus strand of JAFLSK010000005.1, from coordinate 21,377 downwards.
TAACAGTAAAGGAACCTACACCGATATCGAGGAGAATATCCTCTATATTTATACTCCCGTTTCGTTAGCGTCAAAGCTTTCCGTTGTTTTTGTTATAATCGGTGTTGCGGCTGTTTTGTCCGCAATGGCCTTTTTCTACTATAAAAGTCAGAAAAACAGGCTGAAAAAGAAAATTGACATCGGATAAACTATCCGAAATCCAAGATGTAAATTCACCTGTGAAACAGGTTTTAATTTAAAGGAGGAAATATATATGGCAAAGAAAATTTTGTCAACATTACTTTGTGTTGTGCTTATGGCGTCTTCCGTCGTAATTGCTAACGCGGCTGCTGCTCCGAAGGCAACAGGCGCCGATACGGATTACGCAATCGCCGCTCAGGAACTTGACGACAAGTATGGCTATAACGGCGATGACCTTGGTGCAACATATTCTGAGGATTCCACTACCTTCAAGGTATGGGCTCCGACGGCTACCAGTGTAAAGGTTAACCTTTACGCCACCGGCAGCGACAGAGAAGAGGGCGCTGAGAATCTCGGCTCCACACCTCTTGTTTTCGACGAGGAAACAGGCGTATGGTCCGTTACTCTCGACGGCGACCATAAGAACGAGTTCTACACCTACACTGTAAAGGCAAAGAACGTAACAGGTAAAAAGACAACCGAGAAAGAGACCACTGACGTTTACTCCGTCGCTACAGGTGTAAACGGCAGACGTTCCCAGATTATCGACCTCGACGAAACAGATCCCGAGGGCTGGGATAAGGATACTCACGTTGTACTCGATAAGTCAACAGATTCCTTCGTTTGGGAAGTTCACGTTAAGGACTTCTCCTATGCGCCTAACTCAGGCGTTTCCGATGAACATCGCGGAAAGTACTTAGCGTTCACCGAGACAGGCACCACCCTTAACGGCGAGGGTAAGATTCCGACAATGATCGACTACCTCAAGGAGCTCGGCGTAACTACTGTTCAGATTAACCCGTTCTACGATTTCGGTTCTGTAGACGAGTCCGGCTCCGACTCTCAGTTTAACTGGGGTTACGATCCTATGAACTATAATGTTCCCGAGGGTTCCTATTCAACTAATCCCTACGACGGTAAGGTTCGTATTAAAGAGTGCAAGCAGATGATTCAGGCTCTCCATAACGCAGGTTTATCCGTTGTAATGGACGTTGTTTATAACCACACCTATAACACAGAGACCTCCTTCGAGGCTTGTGTTCCTAACTATTACTACAGAATGACAAAAACAGGCGGTTTTTCGAGCGGCTCCGGTTGCGGCAACGATACTGCTTCCGAGCGTCTTATGTTCCGTAACTTTATGATTCAGTCCTGTATGTACTGGGTTAACGAGTACCACGTTGACGGCTTCCGTTTTGACCTTATGGGTCTCCACGATGTTGAGACAATGAACCTCATCCGCGAGGAAATGGATAAGGTTGACCCGCGTCTCACAATCTGGGGCGAGGGCTGGTCAATGAGCACCACAACACCGTCCACAACCTGCACAGGCGAAACATTACGTCTTGCTAACCAGAAGAGCGCTTCTTATATGAGCGAGCGCATAGGCTTCTTCAACGACAGCATCCGTGACGCTCTCAAGGGTTCCGTATTCGAAATGACCGGCAGAGGCTGGCTCCAGGGCTCAAACGCAAGCTATGCTAATATGACTTACGGTATTCTTGCTAACACAAAGAGCGGCACATGGAAAGCATTACAGCCCTCACAGACCGTAACATACACTTCCTGCCACGATAACCAGTCTCTTTGGGACAGACTCGCTGACTCCGAAGGTCTCACCGATTATTGGAGAAAGCGCCACTCCACACTCGTAGCTGAGAATAAGCTCGCGGGCGGTCTCCTTAATATGTCTCAGGGTATTACTTTCATACTCGCAGGCGAGGAGATGGGTCGTTCAAAGGACAACAACCATAACAGCTACAATGCTGCTGCTACGCTCAATATGATTGACTGGTCTCTTGCAAAGACTAACGCTGATATCGTATCCTACTATAAGGGTATGCGTGAGATTCGTACACATTTTGCACCTCTCACAGACAATACAACATCTTCCGCAAGCAAGTATGTACTTTACTCCGGCGCTGTTGATCCCACAACCACATACGCGGCTGTTTGGAATAACACAACAGAAGGCCAGTGGAAAAAGCTCGCTGTTGTTGCAAACTCATCCAAAAACGACACTACCTTCACCCTCAGCGATATCGACGGCGTTAGGGAATGGGTAATCATTGCTAACGACCAGCAGGCCGGTATCAAGAAGCTCGGCGAGGTTACAGGCGGCAAGTTCACACTTCCTGCACGTTCAATGGTAGTAGCTGTTGACAAGGAATCCTTCGAGTCCGTAGGTCTTAAGTCTGAGTACGGCTCTGTTGAGGTTAAGGCGTATAACGCAATTACAAATGATGTAATAGATTCCTACACAATCACAGGTAAGGTTGGCAGCAATTATTCTGTTTCTCTTCCCAATAACCTCGGCGTTGAGTACGAGATTTCCGGCACAAAGGGCGACCTCGACGGTACATTCACCGAGGCTGACAAGACAGTTGACATTTACTGCGGATACTACGCTCCTGATTCGGTTAAGGTTGACGTTAACGGCGACGGCAAAACTAATATCAAGGACGCAACTATTCTCCAGATGTACCTCGCAAAGAAGGTTACTCTCACAAAAGAGCAGGAGAGCCTTCTCGACTTCAACCTCGATACTTCTATTGACATCAACGACGTTACAATGATGCAGAAGTATCTTGCCGATATGTCTGTAGGTAAGGGCGCTGTAACAGTTAACTACTATCTGACAGGCACAGAAAATTCTATTAAGAAGTCTGTTGTATACGAAGGCAGAGTAGGCGACACTTGCACTGTAAAAGCAGCAAGCGCACTCGGCTACAAGCTTAACGAGGAAACTCTCCCCGAGAGCACTACAGTTACCATTCCTTACGGCAACAGAAATGTCAACTTCTACTATGACAAGGCTGAGTCTGATGTTACTCTCCACGTTAAGCACAGCGGTGACGGAACCTATAGCCCTGCACTCTGGATTTGGGGTAACAGCAATGGCGCTGATTCCGGCAACTACTGCCAAAACAAGACATGGCCGGGCGACATCCTCACAATCGGCGAAGACGGTTGGGCAACAACAGGATTCACGGCTGTAAGCACTGACGATTCTTATAACGTAATCGTTTCTGAGCCCAACGATGCGGGCACAGGCGTTATTTCTCAGTCACCTGACTGCAAGGAGTTTGGCGAGACAGAGATGTGGATTGTGATTGACGATTCCAAGGACGGCGTTCACCTCAATTTCTACGACGTAAACCCTGACGAAAACGAGGATGCAAAACCAATCTACACTTGCTAATTTCACCATTTGATTCAAAAGCCGAGAGCATCTGCTCTCGGCTTTGCTTTGCGTATTATCAAAAAAAGACAGACAGGAAAACCTGTCTGTCCGCTTAGTGCTTAAAATATATTATTCAAAATCTCCGTAGAAGTCGAAGTCCTCGAAGCAGTCCGTAAGCAGCTCTGCTGCCTCAGCACGAACCTCGTCGTCGTCCATATTGTGATCGAGTTCCTGCACAAAGAGGTTAAGCGCTCCGAATAAATCCGTGAAAAGAATTTCCGTTACATCTTCCTTTGTGAGTTCGGGATTGCTGTCGTAGAGCACGCGTGCTGTCTGCATTGTAATGTACTGTAATGTGCTCTCGATAGCCTCGAGATCAGCTTCTTCACAGCAGATACCCGCGTTGATTTCACCCTCCTCGTCGCAGTGACCATATACGAATAACTCGCCTGTCTTTAACTGGGTATTCTCAATTTCCTTAATTTTCTTTTTAATATTCGAAGCCATAATATCGCTCCCTTTCCTTGATTTATCCCTATTCTAACATACTTTTCCACTTTTGAAAAGATACATTATAATTTATTTGTGTATAATAGTAGTAATTACCCGAAATTTACAATAAAATCAAAAATCAAATACAATATCACGATAAACGCCGCAAATGATACGCCGAAAATCGCCCAGTCGAGTATTATTTTTCCGGTACTTTTCTTTTCGTATGTAGTTGCGTTACTGTCGACACGGTTCTTGAAGTTTTCTCTACCGTCGCTTACATTGATTTCACTTGAGCACAGGGGACAGGTACAGCTATCGCCGTCACCGCTATAATCAAAAGTATATCCGCATTTAGTACACTTAATATTATCCATATATATCACCGACCTAAGTATAGCATATATTCACCGAAAATAAAACCCCGACTTTTTTGAATAATACAGTATTCTTTTATTCAAAAAAATATTTTATTTAACGTCTGCTTTGGTTATTCTAACAAATTTCTGCAAGTCGACTGTAAAATATCTGCGTTTGCTTGACATTGTGACGATTTAGTTATAAAATAGTGATGTAATTATTTTACAGTGGCAAAATAGTATTTGTCGCAACAATGGTAATTTTTTAACAAAGGAGTAGATTTTATGTCAACAAAAGCTAATTTCAAAACAGAAGAAATCGGCGCTGGAAAAGTCGGTTTTTCTAAGACTCGTACAATCATCGAGACAGCTTTCTACGGCAACAATGTTGTTCCCGTAAACACACTTAAAGAGGCTTATAACCTTGCTAAGAATTCACCTGGCACAATTGTTACAGATATCCCCGTTTACAGAGGCGAGGAGTTCGGTCTCGACGCTGACGCAAAGGTTCTTCTTTTCAACGACGGCGCTGTTACAGGCCGTTATGCTGCCGCACGCCGCATCAAGGGCGAGCCCGGTGTTGACGACACAAAGCTTGATAAGGTAGTTATGGATGCTATCTACAAGACACGCTACAGAAAGATGTACCACGCAACAGTATTCGTAGGTCTTGACCCCGAGTTTATGGTAAAGGCTCATCTTCTTATCCCTGAGGGTGAAGAGAATATTATGTACTCCTGGATGCTCAACTTCCAGTATATGTCTGACGAGTACGTTAAAATGTACAAGAACTCCAAGGCAGTAGGCGACGGCAAAGAAGCTGATATCTACATCCTCTCTGACCCGCAGTGGGTACCCACAGAGTCTCCTGACGTTGATTACAGCTGCCTTTCCGACCCGCTCACACTCTGCTACTTTGATACAGACGCTAACTGCGCCGCTATCCTCGGTATGAAGTACTTCGGCGAGCACAAGAAGGGTACACTCACAATGGCTTGGGCAATCGCTAACCGCAACGGCTACGCTTCCTGCCACGGCGGACAGAAGGAGTATCTCCTTGAGGACGGCTCCAAGTTCGTTGCTTCCGTATACGGCCTCTCCGGCTCAGGTAAGTCCACACTTACACACGCTAAGCACAACGGCAAGTACGAGATTAAGGTTCTCCACGATGACGCGTTCATCATCAACACCGATACTTGCGCTTCCGTTGCTTTAGAGCCCACCTACTTTGATAAGACAGCCGACTATCCTGCCGGTTGCCCTGATAACAAGTATCTTCTTACTTGCCAGAACTGCGGCGCTACAATCGACGACGAGGGCAAGGTTCAGCTCGTAACTGAGGATATCCGTAACGGCAACGGCCGTGCAATCAAGTCCAAGCTTTGGTCACCGAACCGCGTAGACAAGATTGACGCTCCCGTAAACGCTATATTCTGGATTATGAAGGATCCTACAATTCCTCCGGTTGTAAAGCTTAAGGGCGCTGCTCTTGCTTCCGTAATGGGTGCAACACTCGCTACAAAGACATCTACCGCTGAGCGTGTTGCTGCAGGCACAGACCTCAACGCTCTCAGAATCGTTCCTTACGCTAACCCGTTCAGAACATATCCGCTCGTAAACGACTACAATAAGTTCAAGAAGCTTGTTGAGGAGAAGAATGTAGACTGCTACATCATCAACACAGGCGACTTTATGGGCAAGAAGGTTAAGCCCGCTGATACACTCGGTATCCTCGAGGCTATCGTTGAGAAGAGAGCTGAGTTCAAGAAGTGGGGTCCGTTCTCCGATATCGAGATTATGGATTGGGAAGGCTTTGACGTTGATATGAACGACGCTGACTACAAGGCTGCTCTCAAGTCCGCTATGGAGAACCGTGTAGACGCTATCGAAGGCTTTGCTACTAAGAAGGACGGCTACGACAAGCTTCCTGACGAGGCACTCGATGCTGTTAAGAAGGTAGTTTCCGAATTAGAGTAATATCAATTTAAATAGAAAACGCTGAGATTCAATCTCAGCGTTTTTATTTATCTTTTTAATTGTGAATTGCGAATTGAATTAAGATTGCGAATTGATTATTTCCTTCCGCCCGTCATAACCTTATGCACAGGTCTTAACAGTTTCCTTACAATCATACCAACCATAATGCACGCCGCCATAACCGTAAAGGGAAGGAAAATGTAGAGGATAAGGTGGCTGAGCGGTGACGCGTTTTGCGCAAGACCAATCTGGAACGCAATGTGCAGAAACGGCTCGTGCATTGCGTAAATAAAGAAAACATAAGCCGCTGCAAGCAGAAAGCCCTTCTTGTCGGTTATCCGTTTTGCAATATGGTCGAAAATCATCCATACCGCCATAAGACCGACAACCTCATTCAGCTTGTACAGCACAAGCATAACCACTGTCGTAAATGTACTGTCGTCACCTGACGCGGCGATAAGTGTGTTTGAGAAGCTTATACAAACCCAAGTAATTGTCATAAACAGTGTTATTATCGGGTCATCGCGTTTTGTGACGTTGCGCGACTTGCCGAAAATCGCAATAGCCGCGCCCGCACAGAAGTAGAACAGCCCCTGACTGTTGATGATAAAGCTTATGTCGCAGAACCACAGCACGCCTATCGGTATCAGTATAATCGCCTTGGTGTTTTTGATGAGAAAATAGAGTAAAGGCGCAATCAGAACAAAAATCATAAGCTGCTGAACGTACCACAGCGGGAAAGCCGCAGGGCTTAAGAAGTACATAAAGAAATACGGCAGGTCAAACGCCTTTTCCTGTACAATAGCAAGCCCATTGAAAAATTCAATTTTGCTCAGCACCGTCATAAGTACGCCCGACAGCAAGCACCATATGAGATACGGCACCAATAAGCTGAACGTGCGCTTTTTAAGCTTGTTTAAGTAGCATTTTCCCGTGTTTTCATAATTGAAAAAGTACAAAAATCCCGAAATCATAAAGAACATCGGCACGGCAAATCTGAACAGCTCGTTTGAGAAAAAGTACTCGAACATAGCCGTAAAGCTAAATCCTTCGCTGATTCTCGTTGTCGGAGTGAGGAAGAGGTCTTTGCAGTTATACGCGTGTATAAATACGACCGCACCCATCGCGAGTACAGAGATGAATTTCAGCTTTCGGCTGAGATATTTGCTCATTTTTTGTTTGTCAGGTGTAGCTTTCATATCGCAGTCAGTCCTCGCTTTTATCCATACTGTAGCACAACGTCATCAGCATATCGCTGAGGTGCACGTTCTCGACCACCGCGTCGGGATAGTCGTCCCGGATATAGTAGTGCGTAAAGTTCCAGAAGTTTTTAACTCCTAACTCGTATAGCCTTTTTACAACCTGCGGCGCCGCAGCCCGCGGAATACACAGAAACGCGGCGTCAACTTTATTTTCCCGGCAAAATTCTTCGAGTGTGTTTTCGTTTCGGATAATCAGGTCGTTAATGTAGGTCCCCGTAATTCTCTCGTTGTTATCGAAAATTCCGACAAGCTGAAACCCAAGCTTGCCGAATTTCATATGAGCAGCAATTGCAGTTCCGAAGTGACCCGCTCCGATAAGAACGGCCTTGTACTGCTTGTTGAGTCCGAGTATCTTCATAATCTCGGATCTAAGCTTGGGCACAGAGTATCCGTAACCCTGATGTCCAAATCCGCCGAAGCAGTTTAAGTCCTGTCTTACCTGGCTTGCCGTTGATCTCATAGTTATTGCAAGCTTTTCGGAGCTAATCCTGTCGATACCTTGCTCCTCAAGCTCGGATAAAAATCGGTAATATCTCGGCAAACGCCTTATAACCGATTTGGAAATATTTTCCTTGTTCATAGGTCAGTCGTTAATCCTTAGTAAAATGATTTATAGGGGAGGACAGAACGTCCGCCCCTATATTTTATTAAAGTAAGCCCTTCAATGTCTCGTTAACAGCCTCGAGGAACTCGGTTGTGTTAACCTTTTTCTTGTTCTCAAGTGTAGAAATGAGGTAGAGGTCGCCTGTCATAGTGCCGCCCTCGATTGTGTCAATTATAGCTTTCTCAAGCTTGTCTGCAAAGCTTACAAGCTCCGGCAGTTCGTCGAGTTCGCCGCGCTTTCTGAGCGCGCCCGTCCACGCAAAGAGAGTCGCCACGGAGTTTGTGGAGGTTTCCTCGCCCTTGAGATGCTTGTAGTAATGTCTCTGAACTGTGCCGTGTGCAGCTTCGTACTCGTAAACGCCGTCGGGAGATACGAGTACAGACGTCATCATAGCGAGCGAGCCGTAAGCCGTAGCAATCATATCGCTCATAACGTCGCCGTCGTAGTTTTTGCAGGCCCAGATGTAACCGCCGTTTGAGCGAATAACGCGCGCAACAGCGTCATCGATAAGTGTGTAGAAGTACTCAATACCAGCAGCCTCAAACTTCTCCTTGTACTCATTCTCGTATATTTCAGCGAAAATATCCTTAAATCTATGGTCGTATTTCTTGCTGATTGTGTCCTTAGTCGAGAACCAAACGTCCTGCTTTGTGTCAAGACCGAAGTTAAAGCAAGCTCTCGCAAAGGATGAAATACTCTCGTCGAGGTTATGAAGTCCTTGAATGATACCGTCACCCTTGAACTCGTGGATAAGGCTTGTCTCTGTAGTACCGTCGGGCTTTGTCACAAGAAGCTCAGCCTTCGAGCCGTTTTCAACAACCATTTCAGTGTTCTTATATACATCGCCGTAAGCGTGACGTGCGATAGTAATCGGCTTTGTCCACGTCGGAATATAGGGAGTAACGCCCTTAACGAGAATGGGAGCACGGAATACAGTTCCGTCGAGGATAGCGCGGATTGTGCCGTTAGGTGACTTCCACATCTGTGTAAGGTTATACTCAGGCATACGCGCCGCGTTCGGTGTGATAGTAGCGCACTTAACCGCAACGCCGTATTTCTTAGTAGCCTCAGCGCTGTCGAATGTTACCTGATCCTTAGTCTTTTCTCTGTTCTCAAGACCTAAGTCATAGTACTCGCTCTTGAGGTCGATATAAGGCAGAATAAGAATATCTTTAAGCTGCTGCCAAATAACTCTTGTCATCTCGTCTCCGTCCATCTCAACGAGCGGAGTTTTCATCTGAATTTTCTGCATATTAGCCATTCTCCTTTGTGTAATCAAGCAAACCGCCCGCAATGATGATAGCCTTCGTTCTGTCTGTAAGCTCACAGACAGCCTCGATTGTCTCGCCGTTTGTCTTGTTTACAACTGTAATATTTTTTCCATCCATTATTTCTGCTTTAACGTTCGGCATTTCAAGCTGGTCGCCGAGCTTAATCTTGTCGTAGTCAGCAGCGTCAGCGAATGTCAGCGGAATGATACCTGCGTTGATGAGGTTTGCTCTGTGAATTCTCGCGAAGCTCTTAACGAGTACAGCCTTAACGCCGAGATAGAGGGGTGCAAGCGCTGCGTGCTCACGCGAGGAGCCCTGACCGTAGTTTTCGCCGCCTACTACGATACTCTGACCGAGCATTTTAGCACGCTCGGGGAATTCCTTGTCGCATACTGTGAAGCAGTGCTCGGAAATTTTCGGAATATTTGAACGCAGCGGAAGAATCTTAGCGCCGGCGGGCATAATGTGGTCGGTTGTGATGTTGTCGCCGACCTTGAGCGAGCAGCTTGCCTCAATCTTGTCGCTGAGCGGAGAAGTCTTCGGATAAGGCTTGATGTTAGGACCTCTGAGTACTTCAACGCTGTCCATTTCGTCTACGCTTGCAGGCTCAATTACGAGGTTGTCGTTTATAAGGAACTTTTCGGGCATCTCGATTTCAACGTCTGCGCCGAGAGTAGTCGGGTCAGTAAATACGCCTGTAAGAGCGGAAGCCGCCGCAGTCTCGGGAGATACGAGGTAAATCTGACCGTCAGCAGTACCCGAGCGACCCTCGAAGTTGCGGTTAAAGGTTCTCAGCGAGATACCGCCTGAGTTCGGCGACTGTCCCATACCGATACACGGACCGCACGCGCTCTCGAGAATTCTCGCGCCTGCCGCAATCATATCGCCGAGCGCGCCGTTTAAAGCGAGCATATTGAGCACCTGTTTTGAGCCCGGAGCGATTGCAAGGCTTACGCCGTCGGCTACAGTCTTACCCTTGAGGATAGCCGCAACCTTCATCATATCTCTGTACGAAGAGTTTGTGCAGGAGCCGATACATACCTGATTAATCTCCTTACCGGAAAGTTCTTCGATTGTCTTAATATTGTCGGGTGAGTGAGGACAAGCAGCAAGCGGCTTGAGCTCGTCGAGGTTAATCTCGATAACCTCGTCATACTCTGCGTCAGCGTCCGAGGAAAGTTCTGTGTAATCCTCCTCGCGACCCTGTGCCTTCAAAAATTCTCTCGTGATTTCATCTGAGGGGAAGATAGAGGTCGTAGCGCCTAACTCCGCACCCATATTTGTGATAGTAGCACGCTCGGGAACAGAAAGCGTCTTAACGCCTTCGCCTGCGTACTCGACGATTTTGCCGACGCCGCCCTTAACTGACATAACCTCAAGCACCTTGAGAATAATATCCTTAGCGGAAACCCACGGTCTGAGCTTGCCTGTAAGGTTAACCTTAACCATCTTAGGCATAGTGATGTAGTACGCGCCGCCGCCCATGGCAACAGCAACGTCGAGACCGCCTGCGCCGATAGCGAGCATACCGATACCGCCGCCTGTCGGAGTGTGGCTGTCCGAGCCGATTAATGTCTTGCCGGGCTTACCGAAGCGCTCAAGATGAACCTGATGGCAAATACCGTTGCCCGGTCTTGAAAAGTAAATTCCGTGTTTTTTACACACCGACTGGATAAAACGGTGGTCATCGGCGTTTTCAAAGCCTGTCTGCAGTGTGTTGTGGTCTATGTAAGCGACGCTCTTTTCGGTCTTAACTCTCGGAACACCGATAGCCTCGAACTCGAGATACGCCATTGTACCTGTCGCGTCCTGAGTGAGTGTCTGGTCAATCTTGAGACCGATGTCAGTACCCACAACCATCTCGCCGTCAACGATATGGTTTTTAATTATTTTCTGTGCAATAGTTAAACCCATAAAATAACCTCCAATTCATTACACAAATATACCAATATATGATACCATAAAATGTATATAAAGTAAAGTTTTTTATTTGCTTTTAATGTGGTTAATCGTTACTTAATTTAAGCGCTTTAACAAGCGGTTTTTTAAGAATTTTATTAAATGAATTTACTAAAAGTCCCGTGAAAAGCGCTGCGATAAGCGTACCTTCTCTGATACCGAGAATCTGAAAGTTAAAGAAAATCATCGAAAGCAACGCCGAAGCTGTAACACAGCCTATATCAAAAATCGTTTTAACCTTTCCGAAATCCTTTCCGCTTGCGTCGGCAATTGCCTTAACTATACCTTCGCCCGCATTGAAAATAAGGTCAGCTATAATAGTTAGTGAAATACCGAACGCAAGTACCACAACCCCCATAAGCATTAATATTACCTGCATAAAGTAGTTGTAAAGCGGGAATACAGATATAATTTTTAATCCTAAATCAGTAAAATATCCAAAAACAAAGGAAAGCGGGATTTGTAGTAATTGCAATTTTTCAAAATTCTTTCTAAGAATTAAAATCTGTCCCAAAACCATTACTATGTTCCAGCTTGCTGACCAAAATCCAAATGAAACAAAATCAAATTTCAGGCTAACAGTATTAGGTACAGAAGAAATTGTTGAAATTCCGAGATTGGCTTGTTTTGAAAAGGCTATCCCTAAAGCTACGAAAAAAATACCTATTATACAAAGTAAAAACCTCTTAATAAATTCAACTTTTGACATTTTTATCATCTCCGGAGTTTATTATATCATAATTACTGTGCGCAGCACAGTGTTTTGCCGCAGGCAACAAAAA
>JAFLSK010000005.1:0-9207 GCA_022510945.1 Ruminococcus sp. | reverse complement strand
CTCAGGCGTCAAAATCTTTGATTTTGGTAACGGCGTGAGGTTATTATATCATAATATAGCATAAAATCAAAAAAAGTTTAAAATGTTTAAGTTGAAATTTCGTGTTCAAAGTGTTATAATAACCAATTAGTAATTTATAGGTAGTTTTTTTGGAATAATCAAAAGGAATGATAGTATGAGTACAAGAGAAAATTTACGCAATGTAGCAATTATCGCCCACGTTGACCACGGTAAGACCACACTCGTCGACCAGCTTTTAAAGCAGAGCGGAGTATTCCGTGAGAATGAAGAGGTAAACGAGCGCGTAATGGACAGCAACGACCTCGAGCGAGAGCGCGGAATTACTATCCTTTCGAAGAACACAGCCGTTATGTATAACGGCATTAAAATCAACATCGTCGACACCCCCGGACACGCGGACTTTGGCGGCGAGGTTGAGCGTATTCTGATGATGGTAGACGGCGTTGTGTTGCTTGTTGACGCTTTTGAGGGCTGTATGCCTCAGACTCGTTTCGTTTTGAAGAAAGCATTAGGTCTCGGTAAAAAGCCGCTCGTAGTTCTCAACAAAATCGACCGTCCCGGTGCTCGACCCGAGGAAGTCGTTGACGAGGTTTTAGACCTCTTTATTGAGCTTGGCGCTGATGACGACCAGCTTGAGTTCCCTGTAGTTTACGCTTCTGCCCGCGACGGCTACGCCACGAATGACCCGAACGAAAAGGGCGAGGATATGACCCCGCTTTTCGACGCTATTATAAACGAAATTCCCGCTCCGGAGGGCGACGAAAACGGCGGATTACAGCTTCTGCTGTCTAATATTGACTACGACCAGTTTATCGGCAGAATCGGCGTAGGCCGCGTTGAACGAGGTTCAGTAAAAAGTGGTCAGTCCGCAGTGCTTTGCCATAGCGACGGCACTCACACTAACGTAAAAATTTCCAAGCTTTACCAGTTCGAAGGCTTAAAGCGCGTCGAAAGCGATACCGCAACATACGGTGACATCGTGTGCGTAAGCGGTATTAACGACATAAATATCGGTGAGACTATCTGCGACCTCGAGAACATCGACCCGCTTCCGTTCGTAAAGATTGACGAACCCACGGTTACAATGAACTTTATGGTAAATAATTCACCTTTCGCGGGACAGGACGGTAAGTACGTCACCTCGCGCAATATCCGCGACAGACTTTTCAAGGAAATCGAGACGAATATCGCGCTGAGGGTAGAGGAGACCGACTCCGCCGATACATTCAAGGTTTCAGGCCGCGGCGAGCTCCACCTTTCTATCCTTATCGAAACAATGCGCCGAGAAAACTACGAGTTTCAGGTTTCGCGCCCGCAGGTTATCACAAAGCATATCGACGGCGTTCTGTGCGAGCCTATTGAGTACCTTATGATTGAAGTGCCCGACAACTATGTCGGTGCGGTTATGGAGAAGTTAGGCTCAAGAAAAGCTGAGCTTGTAAATATGGGCACGCGCGACAGCGGAACGACACATATCGAGTTCAAAATTCCGTCGAGAGGTCTTATGGGCTACCGTCCTGAATTTCTCACCGATACGAACGGCAACGGAATTATGAACCACGTTTTCGACTCATACGAGCCGTTTAAGGGCGAGATTATCACACGCCACCAAGGCTCTCTCATCGCGTTTGAGACCGGCGACAGCGTTGCCTACGGTCTCTATCAGGTGCAGGAGCGCGGACGTCTCTTCATAGGACCTGGTGTTCCCGTGTACGAAGGTATGATTGTCGGTGCGTCTCCGAAGGCAGAGGATATCACCGTCAACGTCTGCAAGAAAAAGCACATTACAAATACTCGTGCCTCGGGTTCCGACGACGCATTAAAGCTCACTCCTCCAACGATTCTTTCGCTCGAGCAATGCCTCGAGTTTATCGCGGACGACGAGCTTGTCGAGGTAACGCCCAACAACATCCGTATGCGCAAAGAGATTTTATCCAAAGAACAGCGTATGAAAAAACAGTTCAGAAAGAAGTAATACATTGGATTTCGTAATTTTAGATTTAGAGTGGAACGGCTCATACAGCAAAAAGGTTCACCACTATGTGAACGAAATAATTGAATTCGGCGCCGTGAAGGTCAACGAAAAACTGAATGTTATCGACACCTTTTCAATGCTCATAAAGCCTAAGATAGGCAAAAAAATCAGCTCCCACATCGCTGACCTTACGCATATATCTACCGAGGAGCTCACAAGCTACGGCGAGGATTTTATGAGCACCACAGAAAAGTTCGCCGCGTTTTCCGACGGTTGTGTAGTTATGACGTGGGGAACGTCCGATATCCTCACGCTAATGGACAACTACGCCTATTACACAGGAGAGAGAACCGTGCCGTTCCTTGAGCATTACTGTAATCTACAGGAATACTGCGAGCACATTATGAATCTCCACAATCCCGCTTCTCAGCTCGGTCTGCAGAATTGCGCCGAAATCCTCGGCATAAACAGCGAGGGCAAGGAGCTTCACAGAGCCTACACTGACGCTATGCTCAGCCTCAGTTGCCTTACCCGTACCTACGACAAAGACAAGATAGGCGATTTTGTGTTCAAAGCGGACGACGAGTTCTACCGCCGACTTACCTTCAAGAACAAGATTCTCACTGACCTGCGTAACCCCAAGATTGATAAGGCTAAACTGTTTATAAACTGCGACGAATGTAATATCCGTGCCGAACAGCTTACACATTTTAAAATGAAGAACAAAAGCTTTAACGCAAAATTCCGTTGCCCAAAATGCCGCAAGCACTTTGACGGAAGAATCAATATACGTCTGCGTTACGACGGTGTTGATATCAGAAAACGAATTGTTGTTAAGGAACCCGTCGATGTCCTTGATGATTAAATACTGAATTTTTTGATTGCATATAACCTGAATTACAGGTTATATGCAATTTTTTATATCTGAAATTAATTTATATACTTTGTTAAACAAAATATTTGTTTTACAAAGTACTGTATATAGGACTTTGTGGAAATAATCGAACAAATATTCGAAAATTACCTTGAAATAAAACAAATGTTTTGCTAAAATAATATTGCAAGGTTATTTTGCCCCGGATAAACCTTGTGAAATAATGTGGTATATGATTTATCGAACGAAAGGAAGTTATTATGGATTATTTCGCTTGGTCACAGGAATACTACCGAGACGCAGAAAACCTGCTGTCAACTATCGAAAAGTATAAGAATCTTTTAAAAACCGCCGACAGGCTCAATTACGAACAGCTCAATTCTACACTTTCCTCATACCGCTATATCTACTACGATTTAGTTAATACGGCGCGTACCCTCGAGGAAAGGGCAAAGGAGACCATAAATGCGGCATAAGAAGATTTCTATAACAGAGCGTAACGCCCATATGCTCTATTACAACGATTTCGACGACAGCGAGGATAACTCGCGCGAAGTAGAGAAAATGAAAAAAATCTTGCACAAGGCTATCAGCGGTGAGCTTACAGACAAACAGCGCTATTGTATCTGTGAATATTACCTCAACGGAAGAAGTATGAAAAATATAGCGACCGATTTAAATGTTAATCCCTCAACAGTAACTCGTCACATTCAGAACGCAAAGCGCCGGCTCCGCCGCGTAGCCAGTTACTACTGACTTTTTAGTTGGTATGAGAAAAGGACTGCCTCTCGGCAGTCCTTTTCGACTATATAATGTTTTAAATTTCAAAATCCTCTTTATTAAATTGCATCAAGGGTAAATCGCCCTTAGGAACACGCAGAGTAGGGTTGTAGTCGAATTTTTTGCACCTTCCGTTTTTAATGACCCTGTCCTTCTGACAGTAGAAGCCCTCTTCGTCTTCAAAATAGTTTGCGCAGTAGCTGCAATCGACTTCAATATTATTTCCGAACAAAACTTTCTTCATAACAATCACCTATCAAAATGGTATCATAAATATATCAAGTTTATTGTTTAAATTTAGTATACCAAATAAATTTTAAACTTGCAAGTTTTATTGTTTTTGTTTATAATACAATATGGAAATAGTGTGAAAAATCACACTATTTAAAATAAATATTGCCCGCTCAGTTTGCCGCAGGCGGCAACGAGCGATGGCTTAATTCCTATACACGCCTTATCCGCCCGCGATAAGGTTGTGGAAATTTTATAAGTTCTATTTGTGGACGGAAAGGCTATAGGAATTGTTATGAAAATAAAAAGCATCACAATGACTCTTCAAAACCCCGAAAGTGTTCCTTATTTAACATATAATTCCTTATCGGAAATAAAATTTATTAAACACGGCTTTTCAACGCGCCTCGGCGGCGTTAGCAAGGGAATATTTTCCTCGATGAATTTAGCGTTTAATCGAGGTGATAATCCCGACAATGTCGTGGAAAACTATCAGAGAATATGCAACTCAATTGGGCTTGATTTTAATACGCTTGTCGCCTCGGCACAGGATCACAACACCGTAGTTCGCCGTGTAACGAGCGAAAATCACGGTATCGGAATCACTAAACCGCGCGATATGCAGAGCGTTGATGCTCTTATAACGAATGAGAAAAATGTCACACTCGTGACCTATTATGCCGACTGCACTCCGCTTTTTTTCGTTGATACCGCAAAAAAGGCAATCGGGCTCGCTCACGCGGGCTGGCGCGGAACTGTGGGCAGGATAGGGCAGAAGGTAGTCGAGAAAATGTCCGCTGAGTTCGACACAAATCCCTCGGATTTAGTATGCGCGATAGGCCCCGCAATCTCCAAGTGCTGCTACGAGGTCGATAAAAGCTGCGCCGATTATTTCTATGCTCTCGGGGATTTGGATAACAGCAGGTTTATATTTCCAAAAGAGAATAATAAATATATGATAGACCTCCTCGAAACTAACCGACAGATTTTAGTCAGCTCGGGCGTAAACCCTGATAATATAACCGTTTCCGACCTCTGTACACGTTGCAACAGCGACCTTTTATGGTCTCACCGCGCAACAAACGGCAACCGCGGAACAATGTCCGCTTTTTTAGTTTTAAATACTTAATCTAAGCGCGTCATACGCATTTTAAACAAATCTTGAAAAGGACAGTTACTATGAAAAAATTCCTACTTAGAAATGTTTCTGTATTTTTAATAATGCTCTTCGTGATAAGCATATGCTCAATTTCTGTTTCATCCGCAGTTTCATACACGAACTCCAAGGGCACGATAACCGTCACATGCGGAAAGTATAAAAAGAAGTTCACTGCAAAGAAGTATAACAAAAATTTCTCGAAGGCTCTCAACGCCGCGCTTGATACCGCACGAAAAAAGTCCACAGCTAAAAAAATAGCAACGGTAAAGGTTTCTAAAGGTTATTACAGCCTTGACCGCACGATAAAGATTTACAGTAATACCACCCTTAAGGCGACAGGCTGCTACTTCCGCCTTTACGGAAACCTACTCAGAAACGGTTATAATAAGAAAGCGTCCTCTGCCAAGGGCTACAAGGGTGCGAAGAACATTACTATCTACGGCGGCAGCTGGGACGCAATGGTGCCGTATTCTCAGGCAGGTACATCCAACTCGCGCATTATGCATTCAACAATGCGATTCGGCCACTGCAAGAATATTGTTATCAAAAACTGTACTTTTGTAAATAACTACAACTGCCACGACATCGAGCTCGGAGGAGTAGATACCGCAAAAATTACGAAATGTACTTTCTCCAACCCGCAGTCGGTAAACACCTTCCCGAACGACGGCGGCCGCGAGGCTATTCAGATTGATTCCTGTACCTACGAGGCTATGCCTGAGTTTGTTTCCTATGACTATACCCGTAGCAAGAATATTACCGTAAGCTACTCGACCTTTAAGAATAAATTCCGCGGAGTAGGCAGCCATCATGCTGTTATCGGAAAAACTTACGACAATATCAACATTCATCACAACACCTTCACAAACATCGGCGGAATCGCAATTTACGCGGTTTACTGGACTAATTCAAAGATATACAACAATACAATGACCGACGTAGGTCTCGGTGTTGATATGCGCAATATGACCACGGGCAGCGGATATAATTTCTACAACTACAACAAGCTCACCTACGCTAAAGCGGAGAGTGCCGTGAAGAATAAGCCTGTGTATATCTTCTCGAACAATATAAGTCTGCGCAAAGCAAACAACACATACACCCGCGCCTGCGGAATACGCGTCCTCGGCGAGAATTATACGAAGGATGACTCCAAAACAGGCGTAAAAGCGGGCACCTACAAGGTCTATGGCGTCAGGGTCGGCGTAAACTCAAAGGGTAACACAAAGCCCAATATCATCACAGGCAACGTTTCCGTCGGCGTTCAGCTCAACTACGCCGTTGACTCTATTGTGCGCGGTAACAGTGTCGATGTAGGCGGCTCTGTAAGCAACAGCGTAAACGCTATCGAGATTAAGGGCTGCGAGAACACCATTATCGACAAGAACACCGTCAAAAACGGCTACTTCGAGGAGTCGAAGGGTATTCTTATTATGTACGCCGGTTCGACAGATTTTCCGTGCCGCAACGTCACCGCGACAAATAATATTGTCACCGATTTCGATAGAGCGGGAATCTACGACTACGGTTCCGAAAATACGGTTATAAATAATAACTCGGTTTCAGGTAGTTCGGAGTCCGGTATTCGCGTTCGTCAGTCAAAAAATACCAGCGTATATAAGAACTCGATAAGTAATATAACCGACTATGCACTTTATGTTTACGGAAATTCCGACAGCACATCATTTACCGAAAATTCAGTTTCCGATGCTGCGACAGGCGCATATATTCATAATTCGCTAAATACAACCCTGAGCAAGAACAGTATTACCGGCTGTAAAGAACAGGGTGTAACCAACCGCTCAAGCTCCTACACCACCATTGACGACAACATTATCGGATGTACAGCATACGCCGTCCGCGTAAGCTACGGCTCCGATAACACCACAATAACAAACAACACGCTCGCATCCTTAACCACTGAGGCTGTGTATTGCATCGGCTCAAATGATGCGACGAAGGACGTTGAAAAATCTATACTCATTACGAACAACGTCATCGGCAGCGCGGACAATTTTGTAAGCGTGCGTGTACAGAGCGCCAACATTGCGGCGCATATGTGGAACAATTTCACTACCGACGGCACCGCCGCGTCGTACCGCTTCAAGGGTGAGAATAATAAGGAGTTTGCGTATATTTACGAGGATATAGTGATAGACAGCCTCAACCTCGAAAAAACAGCCACCGAAGACGGCGAGTTCGTCTCGCTTGAGTGGTCTCCTGTTGAGGATGTAAGCGGCTACAGAGTATATCGCACATTTGGCGAGAGCACTGAACAGATTGATGATATTACAGATACTTCCTACACGGATACTGTACCTGCTGAGGAAGGCGTAATATACACTATTATTCCGTATAAGAATTATACGAACATCAAATATCTCGCAACACCTATTTCTGTCGAGAATATAACCGTTCCGGATGATTCGACAGATACAGATACGCCCGATACACCGAATCCCGATGAAGGCGCAGCGGATACCGAGATAACGGATAATGTAGAATAAAGATAAAAATATACGGCAGATAAGTTGTACCCATTAACTTATCTGCCCGATTTTTATGTATTAAATTTTATTTTATTGTGTTCAGCAAACCATACGTCATTAACCTCGAACTCCTTGCCGTTTAAGTAGCTGAGCTTCCCTGGGTTGTTTTCAAAATTGAATTTTAGCTTATACGAGTACAATGCCTGCCATTTTGAGCCGTTTATGAAGTTCTTTTTGCCTTTTCCGTATTTGCTGTCGCCGACGAGAGGACAGCCTATGAACGCCATATGCGCTCTTATCTGATGTGTTCGTCCCGTGTGCAGCTTAATTTCAGCAAGCGAGACCCTGCCGTTAAAGTCGAGCAAAGTATACTCTGTTTTTATCACTTTGGAATTTTCGACAGGTTTTTTGAAGATTTTGACTGTATTCGTGCTGTTGTTTTTTACGAGATAATCCTCCATAATGCCGCTGTCGTGCTTAGGTTTTCCGCACAGCAAGCATAAGTAATACTTCTCAATCTCGCGGTTTTTCATCATAGAGTTCAGAATCCGAAGGCTTTCCGCGTTTTTAGCGGCGATAACGATACCTCCTGTGTTCCTGTCGATTCTGTTGACTAAAGCAGGGGAGAACGCCCTGTCCTCATCGGGTAGGTATTCACCTTTTTTATACAGGTAGTGCTGAAGTCTGAAAACAAGACAGTCAAAGTGATAATTCTTGTCCTGATGTACAATAAGCCCGGGCTTTTTGTCTATCAATATGATGTTTTCGTCCTCGTAAAGAACGTCAAGCTTGTCAGGCGCTTTAAGAAACTCGTAATCTCTTTCTGGGTTTTCTTTAAAAAATTCGTCCTTAATATAGAGCGTCAGGACGTCGCCTGCCTTAATGAAGTCAGCCTTGTCGCATTTTTTGCCGTTAAGCTTTATGTATTTTGTACGGATGTACTTGTACATCAGCGACTTTGGCATAGTTCTGAATCGCTTGCTCAGAAATTTATCAAGCCTTTGACCGCCGTCATTTTCTCCGATTGTTATAGTGCGCATATGATTCTCCGAATATAGAATTTACTCCATTATATTAGATTAACACAAATATTGCAAACAAAATCTGTAACAATTTCCGAAGGAGGGTATATACTGCTAAAGGGTGATTAAATGAATACTTGTCGACATCAGATTCACACAATGCTCTCGTTCGGACTCGGATTGTTCCTTGCGACAGTCCTGCCGTGCAGATGTGTGCTCGTAATTTCGCTGATCACCGCAATTTTGCTCGCATGGTCACTATATAGGAGGTAACCGTATGAAAGTTGTACTTATCGAAAATCCAAAGTTCATATCCTTTTTTCTGCGCAGAATGTTTGGAATAAAAAAACTTCCGCGTATTGAAAACTAAAAAGTTCGGCGGGCGGGTCTTTGTACCCGCCCAAGCTTTATGTTGGTGATTGTGTATAAAAACAATATGCTGCATATATGCAAAGTGCCAAAGTTTATTGTTTCACTACTGTTTCTTATTGCAATACTCGTCCATAAATTGTATAATTACATTAACTTTATGATGGAGGAGTTTTGTTATGAAATTAACGAAGAAAATTCTTTCGCTTTTGCTCAGCGTTCTGATTCTTATGTCCTGCTTTGTTGCGGGTACGGTTGTATCTAACGCTGCTCAGGGCGACACCGTT
>JAFLSK010000049.1 GCA_022510945.1 Ruminococcus sp. | reverse complement strand
TCCAGACAGAGGCCGAAATATGCTTTTGCGGCATTGTTATGCTCTATTTCTGCCGGTATAGAATCGTCCATATGACTCACGACATTCTCCATATATTCGGTTACTTGGTTCAGGTATTCGAGTTCGGTAATGCGTCCGCGCTCATATGCTTCGATAGTATCTTTCAACAGTTGTGAGAATCGCTTGTAGAACGCAGGGTCGGCATCCATATTCTCGGTAATATGTTTTGCCGTTCTGGATGCGATGGTGTCGGCTTTTGCAACTGTTCCCGAAACCTTTTCCACCTCCTCGGCAAACTTCTCTTTGTCGAAGATATTTACCAGTTCGGTGATGGTTTTGATTTCGCCGCTCTCGATATGGGTGTCGATAAGTTTCTGGATCTGTGCTTCATACAGCTTGTAGTCGACCGTATCCGAGTAACGCCCCTGCACGGCATTGCGCAGTTTGAGGAACATCGCCAAATCCTGCTTGTACATCTCTATATCCTCCTCGGGTGTGCTCTGCCTGAACTCGATGGACGATAGTGCGATTTTCAATGTGCGTGCAAAGGCTGATAATCGTTCGTAAAACAACACCCGCAAATCTTCCGCCCGCAGCAATTCACCATATGCTTCCAAATTGCGTTTGTTGGCGACGCCTTTGAAAATATCCCATAAGTCCGAATATCGCTGCGGCAGTTTTTCTACTTCGGTCGAAATATCGGTGTATGTGCCTTCCAAATCTTCGGCATCGAAATCGTTGTAGATATCGAGTGCCGAGTTCAATTCGCCGAGAACGCCATAGTAGTCTATAATGTAGCCGAACTCTTTGCCGTCGCAGACGCGGTTTACGCGGGCAATAGCTTGCAGCAACGTATGTTCGCGCAATCCTCTATCTAAGTACAGCACCGTATTCTTCGGCTCGTCAAAGCCGGTCAGCAGCTTGTCGACGACGATGATTATTTCGGTATCGCCGTCTTTGAAACGGTTTATCAAATTCGTTTCATACTTTTTCGGCGTGCCGTGTTCGTCCATCATTCGGTTCCAGAAGGCCGTTTCGATATTAGAAACCTCGCCATAGGCCTCATCTTCACCCTCCCGGGTATCGGGCGAGGTAATCAGCACCTCCGAGTTTACGATTCCGATTTCATCGAGGAATTTTTTATACAGTATGGCGATTCTTTTGCGTGGTGCAACCAACTGACCTTTGAATTTGGAGCCTTGCCAGTTCTCTTTGAAATGTTGCGAGATGTCCCACGCAATGGCATATATGCGCTGCTCAGCTTGATTGACCTGCTCGGCGCGGCTGAACTTTTTTTTCATATCTGCCTTTTGCGAGTCGGTCATCCATTGGCATATCATATCGAAATAACGGTCGATCGTTGCGCTGTGAACTTCCTGTGGCACCAAACGGCCTTCGTAGAGCAACGGCACGACAGCACCATCGGCCACGGCCTGGTTTACCGTGTAGACGGGTCGGATTATACCGCCGAACTTCTTGGCCGTACTCTTCTCCTTTTTCATCAGCGGGGTGCCGGTCATTGCAATAAAGCAGGCATTGGGCAGCGCCTTTTGCATCTTTATGCCCATTTCGCCGTATTGCGAGCGATGCCCCTCGTCAATCAATACGAAAATATTGGGGTCTTCGAGCGGCTTGCGCAACTGCTTGACGGCAGTCTCGAACTTATTGATAATTGTCGTTATAACCGCATCGCTTTTGCTCTCGAGCAGTTCGACAAGCCGGGTCCCCGTAGTGGCATTCTCGACATTGCCGCCGCACTTTTCAAATGTACCTGTGATTTGACGGTCAAGATCGGTACGGTCGGTTACAAGCACTATTTTCGGGTTGCGAATCGTCTTGTCCAGTACGATGGCCTGCGCCAGCAGTACCATCGTCAGCGACTTGCCGCTACCTTGCGTATGCCATATAACACCTCCCGTGCGCCGCCCTGCCGACAAGCCGCGCAGACGCTCCATCGTTTTGCAGACGGCGAAATACTGCTGGTAGCGGGCAACTTTCTTGATACCTGCATCATAGAGCGTGAACCGGTACATTATCTCCATCAGCCGCTCGGGACGGCATACCGAATAGAGAAATTTGTCCTGCTCCGAGGGCATTATCTCGGCATTGTACATCTGCTCGAAGTGCGATTTTACATAGTTGTAACGCTCGCCGAAAAGTTTTTCGTTCAACAACCGGCGATTGACTATTTTTTGGAGTGTGTCGGTATATTGCTGCAACTCCTCTTCCGTGGCGAACTGCTCGCGCCATTTCGACCAGAATTTTTCGGGTGTGGCAGTGGTGGCATAACTCGCATCGTTGCAATTTATTGCAACCGTTAGAGCCGCATACATATACAACTGCCGGATGCCGTCCGCCTTTTGGTTGCGCAGATGCTGCGAGACCGCCTGCGCAAGCGAATCTTTGAGGTCAGGACGCTTGCACTCAATGATGCAGAGCGGAATGCCGTTTACGAACAGTGCGATGTCTGGACGATAGGTCTCCTTCATGCCGCTGCGCGAAACGGCAAACTCCTCCGTCACGTGGAAAACATTGTTTTCGGGATGCGCCCAGTCTATGTATTGCAGCGTGAAGCTCTTTTTGTCGCTTTCGACAATCTGCTCGAGCGTTTTGCCCGCAGTGAGCAGATTGTAAACGGTCTGCGAAGCCGCAATGTACCCCTCATTCATCGAGACACTGCGCAGAGCCTCGATGCCGTTCTCGATATTCTCCGGCGAGAAAGCGGCTGTCTGCTCCGAACTTACTTTGATGCGGTTGATTTTCGACAGCTGCTCACGCAAAATCGGCTCTAACAAGACATTGGCCGTATCATTGCCGCGCAGCGCGAGCACTTCGGCAGGCGTCAGATAGGCATAACCCAACTTCTCCAACAGCATCAGCGCCGGAATCTGACTTATATGGTCTTCCAAAAATGAGAGGTACATAGTTATATCTTATACATATTTTCTGCTATTGCCAACTCAAGTCGCTTCCTATTAGTGCATAATTTCTTTAAATATGAGTTTTCTTCTAAAAACTCACGTAATTTAATAGTGTTCGTTGGACTATCAACAATCTCGTCCCTTGTATACCCAAATTCTTTCATAAAATATATTATTCCGTCCCTCACAATGTCATCAATCTCACGATTTCTATCATCATTTATATTATCCATATACATATCTTTAATCTTCTGAACAGATAGTTGATTCTTTGCTAGTCCATCTAATCGTTTTGAGATATCATTAAAATATGGTATTAAAGCTTCATTCATAGGGACTTCTTTGTCATTGATTTTCGCCGCAGTAAAATTTCCAAAATGCTTCAAAAATGTAGTATAATCTGCCTTGGCAGATTCTTTTATAGTTCCTAAAATTTTATCTTTTAGCTTCTTTTTGAAATCTAATATTTTGTAATAGCTCAAATCCCGCGGATATTCTAAATGTTCTATTATACTTACATCAAATGTGTATCCCGTATTATCATCCATAACAATAATTGTTGGTTTATCAAATGCAAGTCGTAATCCTAACTCAAACATAACATTTGGATTTTTACAACTTACATCACATACTACAATTTCGTTATCATATAGATTTCGAACTATACGTTTTTGGATAACACTACTATCATTCGCTTCGCTAACAAGATTTGCATTATATCCTGCTGAATCTATAGCTTCTGTTAGTATGGATTTGACCTCTTTCCAATGTTCAACACCACATCCGTTAATCTCTGAGATAGGCATAATAATTCCACATATAGGCTTTTCTTCTGCGCCTTGTACTGCGTCTTGCTGTTGCAATGTTTCTTCTTTTTTTGCCATAATCGTATTTATTTTTAATTATTTTACTCGTTTTTTGCCGGTTAGTAGTTGCTGCATAAGGCCGCGCTTTTGAGTGCGGTATGCCGTAAGTTTCGCTTTCGCAATCTCTATCTCTTTATCCGCCGTCGACAATACATCGGCTATCGCAGTCTGCTCGGCTAATGAAGGTATATTAATTTTAATAGAAGAAAATGATTCCCAACGTAACCCTCCACGCCTATCGATAGACCCCTCCATTCTTGAACAATACAGATATATAAGATGATGCGTTTTCAGCAACATAAATAGGAATGTGTCGTTAACAATCTTTGTGTCGGTGCAAAACACTGTATACATCGGGCTTATCAACGCCCTATCCATTATATTTTGATAGCCAATAGAACCTTCTTCGATATGATTCGTGGCATAAGCGAAATGGTTATACGGGACTATTTTATAAGTCCGTAAATCGTTTGAATAAATTTGTTTGCCAAAATACTCTAATGAAGATACAAGTCCGTTGTATTTAGTGCAAGATAAAACCACCAAAGGTTCATTCTTTTTATTTTTAATCGAAATTTCTTTTGCAAAAGAGTTAATCGGAACTTTCTGCCAGGGGTCGGAGAATCCGGGGAGACGAAGGCGGCCGGTGAGCAGACGCTGCATAAGGGCACGCTTGCGCAATTCGAGTTTGTCGACA
>JAFLSK010000048.1 GCA_022510945.1 Ruminococcus sp. | reverse complement strand
AGAGACTGAGCCTAAGGATACACCGGCTCCCGATCCTTCAGAAGAAGAAACAGAGTCCGAGGAGACATCTGCTCCTACTCCTACAGAGGAGGAGACAGAGCCTGAGGAGACAACAGTTCCTACTCCTTCAGAGAAAGAGACTGAGCCTGAGGCAAAAACATTTTCCTTCAAGTTCACAAATAATCAGAACTGGAAGAATGTTTACGTTTACGCTTGGGATGAGAGCAAGAAAGCTTTAACATCTGCTTGGCCCGGAGATCAGGTTAAAGACTCTGAGAAAAACGGCTATGGTGAGGAAGTATACACAATCACAATTCCCGCTAACGCTGTGGGTTGCGTAATCAACAACGGCGAGGAAAATGCAGCACAGACTGTAGACATTGAAGATTTCGACGTTGAGGGTTACTACACCAAAGCAAACGATACAAACGACAAGGGTCATTACAATGTATACGCGTGGGACGATGGTGATAAGGAAGACCCGAAGCCTTCTGAAACTGATCCCAAGGAAGACGGCGCTACAGTTTACTTAAACGGTTCAGACTATAGTAGCGGCGGCACTGTATGGTTTGCATGGACTTGGACCGGTGACGCTGATGGACATTGGGTAAAGGCAAGTGACCAAACAAATACAAGCAAGATAAAGTTTGAAGGCATCGAGGAAAAAGTAATTTTCGTAAGAATGAATCCTGAATATACTACAACTGAGCCGGATTGGAAATATGTATGGAATCAGACAGAAGACGTGACTGTTACCGGTAACGAAGGTAAAACATATAAGATTACCGGCTGGCATAACGGCAAAGACGAAAATATGGGTGGTTCCTGGGCTTAATTTATAACCTTCAAACTCGCTGAGAATTCAGCAAAATATTCAATAAAAGGACTTCGCAGCTTCGGCTGCGAAGTTTTTTTGCTTTATGGGAAACTGTTCTGTAACGAAAAGCAGAAATAAGACTTGATTGTGTCTTGAAACGATGATATTATCCGAAACCTATAAAGCAAAAAATTCATATTCTCCGCTTAGTTTCTGCTTCGCAGAACGAGCGATGAGTGAAAAAAGCGTGCATAGTACGCTTTTTTGTGTCCGAGCACTTGTCAATCGCAGTAAATATGCTATACTATTATTATCTAAGTACATACCCGAAAGGCGGTGCATTATGTATATCTACGATATAAGCAGAAGTATTCCCGATACCGCGCCATATGACGGCGACCCGAACACGAAAATAGTCCGCGTGAAGTCGCTCGAGGACGGCGACGACTATAACCTTACGGCGTTCGCGATGTGTACCCACACAGCGACCCACATCGACGCTCCGTACCACTTCGACGAATCCGGCAAGAAAATTGAAGAAATACGCACCGCTGTTTTTTACGGAAAATGTTCCGTGATTTCGACCGACCGCGTGCTCACGGGCGAGGATATGGAGCGGATTATTCCGCTGTGCAAAAAGCGGCTGCTTATCCGCGGAGGCGGCGTGGGCTGTATTGAGTCCTCCGCCGCGCAGGTTATCGCCGACAGCAGGCTCATCCTCGTCGGCATCGACGCGCCGTCAATTGCCGCGCCTTATGACGAAGAGCGCACCCACCGCGCACTCGCGCTCGGCGACGTTACAATCCTCGAAAACCTCGACCTCAGCGATATTGACGACGGTGACGACTACACGCTGTGCGCGTTCCCGATTCGCCTTGACGGCTGTGAGGCTGCGCCGTGCCGCGCGATATTACTCGAACAGGAGACGGGCTTCTGATGAAATACAAAATTCTTGTGTTTGACCTCGACGGCACGCTTGTCGACTCGATTGCCGATCTTGCGATTGCAGTCAATAGAGGACTCGCGACCGCCGGGCTTCCTACCCACGACATAGCCGAGTACAAGCGTTTTGTAGGAAACGGCAGGGAAGTACTCATCGACCGCGCTATGGGCGAGCGTTGCAAGGACAAAAACCTCCGCGATACTGTTTCTGATGTTTTTAACGATTACTACGCCCGACATTGCAACGACAACTCCCGCGCGTACGACGGTTGTGCTGAGTTGCTGAGAGCACTCAGCGAAATGGGCGTCAAAACCGCCGTGCTATCGAATAAGCCCGACGAATTTGTCGCGCAAATTCTGAAAAAAGTCTATCCCGAACACCAATTTGATATAGCGTGGGGCAAGCGGTCAGACCTCCCCTGTAAGCCCGACAAAACCGCTCTCCTCACTATGCTTTCCGAGCTCGGGCTTTCGCCGTCCGATTGCCTTTACATCGGCGACAGCGATGTCGACGTATTCACCGCGAAGAACGCGGGCGTGGATATGCTCGGTGTTGAGTGGGGATTCAGGGGCAGATACGAACTTATTAATGCAGGCGCGGACGATGTCGTCTCGACTGCCGCACAGATTTTGGAGTATATCCTATGATGCAGAACGCACAGAAAAATATGGACGCACTTATCGAGCAAAATGCACAGAGCGGCACCGTGCCGACCCTGCTGATTCACGCCTGCTGCGCGCCGTGCTCAAGCTACGTCCTGGAATATTTATCAAATTATTTTCATATAATAATTCTGTATTACAATCCGAATATCACGGACAAATCGGAGTACGACTACCGCCTTTGTGAGGAAGAACGGCTGATAAGCGCACTCGATTCGAAGCACCCGATACGCCTCGTTAAGGGCGACTACGACCCCGAGGTCTATCTCTCGGCGGTAAAGGGTCTTGAAGCAGAGCCCGAGGGCGGCGAGCGTTGCTCCGTGTGTTTTGAGCTGAGACTCAGAGAGGCCGCTAAGTACTGCAAAAAGCTCGGCGCTGACTACTTCGCCACCACGCTTACAATCTCT
Source organism: Ruminococcus sp. (assembly GCA_022510945.1). GTDB lineage: Bacteria > Bacillota > Clostridia > Oscillospirales > Acutalibacteraceae > Ruminococcoides. The sequence continues at coordinate 1,934 of JAFLSK010000048.1, read as the reverse complement.
CCGCTGAAAAATGCCGAAAAGATTAACTCAATCGGACAGCGTATCGCTGACGAGTACGGAGTGAAGTATCTCCCGTCCGATTTTAAGAAAAAGAACGGCTATAAGCGTTCAATCGAGCTTTCGCGAAAGTACGACCTCTATCGCCAGAATTTCTGCGGTTGCGTGTTCTCGCGCAGGCAGGCGCAAATGCTTGACAAATAAAGTTGAATATGATAACATACACCTGTTAAGAGGGAGTAGTTACAATTATGTGCTCAACATAACCCCGAAAAAATCGGTGGGTACATACCTTTTTACTAAAGAAGAGGAACAAGACTTTTAGCACGCTTTAGGTGTGCTGAAAGTCTTTTTTGCATTACACACATACGCTTTTCTGATTTGGAGGAAACTATGGAAATATTTCTGATGTATTTACTTTTCGTGGTCGGACTTGTGCTGATTATCAAGGGCGGCGACTTCTTCGTCGACGCCGCGGCGTGGCTCGCTGAGGTTTCGGGCATACCGCACTTCATCGTCGGCGCAACGGTTGTCGGATTCGCGACCTCACTGCCCGAGATTATCGTGTCCGTCATCGCCGCCGCTCAGGGCGACGTCGATATGGCTACGGGCAACGCGATAGGCTCCGTCACCGCTAACACGGGTCTGATAATGGGCATAAGCCTGATTTTTATGCCGCTCGCAATACGTCTGAAGGATTATTTCCCAAAGATTTTGCTCCTTGTTTTCTCGATAGTTGCCGTGTGGCTGTTCGGTATTTCGGGTTATATCTCATTCGTCGCGTCAATCGTGCTCGTCGCATTGTTCGCGGTTTTTGTGTGGGAAAATGTAAGCTCCGCTAAAAAACAGCTTTCGCGCACTGAGCCCGAAGAAAATTCAGAGCCCGTGACGAAAGCAGTAGTCGTGAAGAAAATTTTGCTCTTTGTTGTCGGTTGTGCCGGAATTATCGGCGGCTCGGAGCTGCTCGTAAACTACGGCACCGCTATCGCGACCTCGCTCGGTGTTCCTACGAGAATCATCAGCATCTCCGCGGTTGCAATCGGCACCTCGTTGCCCGAGCTCGTCACAACAATCACCGCTATAAAGAAAAAACAGGACGCGCTCTCCGTCGGCAATATCCTCGGCTCGAACATCATCGACATCACCTTTATCCTGCCGCCGTGTATGCTCGCTTACGGCGGAAGCCTTCCCGTGTCGCAGGGCACGCTGTGGGTCGATATCCCCGCGCTTATGGCGCTCTCGCTGATATGCTTTGTGCCGACCGTATTCACGAAAAAATTCTCCCGCTGGCAGGGTGTTCTCCTGCTCGCGGTATATGCGGCGTATCTTGTGTATATGTTCATATCTCATTAAATTCGCAATTCTCAATGCGCAATTAAATTTTGCTAAAACAAAGGCAGATATAACGGAAGTGTTATATCTGCCTATTTGTGTTTAGTCTTTTATTTAACTTTAATTGTGCACTTAAGCTTCATTCCGTTGGTTTTAACGGTAATAGTCGCTTTGCCTTTCTTCTTGGCGATGATTTTGCCTTTTTTGTTTACAGTGGCAACCTTCTTGTTGTTTGAACTAAATTTCGGTGTGCCTACTTTGCCCGTGATTTTCAGCATAAATTTTGCGCCCTTTTTCAAGGTTTTTTTAGTCTTGTTCAGTTTCGGGTTTTTAACGGTGATTTTGAATGATTTACTTGAGCCGTTGTTGGTTAATGTGATTGTCGCCGTACCTTTCTTAAGTGCGGTAATCTTGCCGCTTGCACTAACCTTTGCAACCTTCGTGTTGCTTGACTTGTAGGTTGTTGCACCCTTGCCATTCTTAACGTCCGCGTTAATCTTTGCCATACCCTTTACATAGATGGTTTTGGGAGCGTTTTTGACAGAAACGATTGTCTTTGCAACAGTCGGAGTTGTTTCAGACGGCTCATCTGTTGTCGGAACATC
>JAFLSK010000047.1 GCA_022510945.1 Ruminococcus sp. | reverse complement strand
TCGCTTTGCTCCAGGTCGTGTACGACAGGGAGATCAAAGCCGCAGGAGATAATGCCGCCGAAAAACTCCGTATTGAAGAAGCCTTTGAGAAAGCGAAACTCGCTCTCAAAAAGAAATACGGTCTCCTTGCCGAAGAAGATACCCGAAACGCTATGCAGAAAGGCATTGACGCTTCGGTCGAATGGCTTAATTCCGATGGCGGCAAGGCTCTGACTGGAGCGATGAACTCGCTCGTAAATGGTATGTCAGCCGTATTTACACAGCTTTCTTCAATCATACAGGCGGAGTTAGAAATTCAAACTGCCGCCATAAACAAGCGGTACGACGCGGAAATTAGCCGTGCCGAGGGCAATTCTTACCAAGTCAAGAAGTTGGAGAAGCAGAAAGAGGCTGAAATTGCCAAAGCCAAGAACGAGGCTAACCGCAAAATGTTTGCTATGCAGGTTATTCAGGCTGTCGCACAGACAGCCCAAAACGCTCTTTCTGCTTATGGCTCGGCAGCCGCTATCCCGGTCGTGGGTTATATCCTCGCGCCCATCGCGGCGGCGATGGCTGTTGCCGCAGGTGCTATTCAGATAGCAGCTATCAAGAAACAGCAACAGGCTTCGGAGGCTCAAGGCTATATGTCGGGCGGCTTCACTCCCGACGGCAAACCCGATGAAGTCGCCGGTGTCGTTCACAAAGGGGAATGGGTCGCTTCGCAACGCCTTACACAAAATCCCCAAACCCGCCCATTGTTGGAGGCTCTGGACTATGCACAGCGCACGAACACAATCGGCTCAATCAAGATGTCCGATGTGTCGAGGACAATCACTGCACCGGCAGTGATGGCGGCACAGTCCTCGGCTCCAACCGTAGTGAACAACACGACTAACTATAACACGGCTTCTCCCGATAACGGAAGAATGGTTGCCGTGCTTGACCGCCTCGATGAAAGGCTCAATGAACCTTTTGTTACCGTAAACACCGTTGCCGGCGATCACGGCATACAAAAGGCGCAGGACGATTACGACAAACTTATGCGAAACAAATCTCCCAAATCTAAAAGATAATGGAAATCTACATCAACAAGAAACGTGCTTACCTTAAAAAAGGAACTTCCTTTGAGTATGTCAGCGAAAACCGAATGTTTAGCGGTAGCGACGGCTACACGCTATCAATTACCTTTCCGCTCCGTGGGTGCAAGCAAAACCTTGAAATATTCGGTAATATTAACCGAATGGATGTCATCGCAGGAAAGGTTATTTTCGACTGCGAAATCAGGGACCGAAGTTTTTACAAATTCGGCTCCGTTACCATTACGGAAATCAACGAGTGCGAAGTTAAGGTGCAGTTCCTTGAAGGTCGCTCGGAGCAGAACTTTGACGAGACTTTCGACAAAGTGTATATAAATGAACTTGACCTCGGTTCGCCTCCGACTACAAGCCGTTCAGCTATCAATCCCTCCGAAGCGTGGCAACCTAATCACTCCAACCCCGTATGTGTTGCTTTGCCCTGGGTAAACGACTATTCCGGCAATATTCAGAATCTTGCCGAGTGTGTTGTCGATAACGCCTCACAAGGTCGATATCACTATGAATGGAACACGGCAAAGACTTCGGGCTTGTCGTGGCAACCTTACCTTATCTACATCACAAAGAAGATATGCGAGGCGGTCGGGTATGCCTACGACTTCTCCAAGTGGGAGGCTTCGGAGGAATACAAGTATCTCCTTATCTGCAACACGCTTCCTTTCGCGTGGTATATGCCGGGCTTTGCTAACGCTCTGCCGCATTGGACGGTCGAGGAATACTTCGAGAAATTGGAACTGTTTTTAGGCGGCGAGTTCGACTTCGACCACCGAGGCAAAACGATTTCTTTTGCCTTTACTCAATCCGAGCTTGCAAGCAAGGTGCCCGTATTACTCGAAAAGGTCGTTTCCGAACACTCCACCGAGGTAACTGTCGAGAACGACAAGTGCGATTACATCGAGTCTAAAAATCTCGTGTATAAGGACTGCGATAACGAAATGTGGAAGTTCTACTCATGCGATTGGTTTATTAAGGGCTGGCAAAACAATGTCGTTCGCTATGACTCAATGCGTGAACTCCTTGCCGACAATAGAGGTTATGCCAACTGGGACGGACAAAATCATCGTAACAACCAAATTGACAAATTACTCTATGCCGCTGACTGCGACGCATATTTTATCGTTAGACCTTTGAGCCGCACTATATCGAGCATTACAAATATTGGCGGAACTGTCCGCATCCACTTCAATTACAAATGCCGTCTGCAACCTGTAAACCTTTTCGGCGGTCGTATCGTGGACGACTCCGAGGAAGCCGACGAGCAGGAGATAGAGTTTGTTCCTGCGTGGATTGATGACACCGAAGCCAAATATGGGCGTGTTTTGTTTCTCTCCTTTGCCTCCTACGATGAAGACTCTACAACAGGCGAAGACGAGTCGGCTTATCCGTTCAGTCAGACTCGTTCCGTGCAGACGCTCACGGCAGGGGAGAAAGACAAAAAGACCGAGTATTACGACCGTATATATGTTGGCTTTTGGGACGGCTCACAAAACACTTTTCAAAAGTTACCGCACCCCGACGTGGAAGATATAAGCATTATGGAGGACTGGAGCAATTTTAACTATCTGCACTTCTCCCTCCGTATCAACAACGGACAATCGAGGCGCAGTAAAATAATACACAATATAGAGCCTAAAATGAAAACGACTTTTAAGTTCCTTGCCGACACCATTCCCGATGTCCGAGCCGTTTTCTACATCAAGGGCAAAAGGTATATATGCGAAAAAATAACCGCGACTTTCACGGAAAACGGAATGTCGCAGTTACTTAAAGGCGTGTTCTATCCGATTACGGATTAGAACCCTTTGCCTTTGGTGTGAAAATAAGCCATTTCTTTGCCTGTGTCCATATTTTTTATGACAAATTGGACTGTGGCGCGATTGGGAATTGTTTCAGGAAGTTGTGATACAAGAACCTTGATAACAGCTTCTACTGTGCCAAAACCTGTGTCGCACACTTCGGCGAGTGTGTCGCCTTTATAATAGGCTGCTCCATATACCATTTTTTTAGGCGAGAGGCGGAAAAGTTTATCTTTTGGCTCATCGACTCCTTTTGCCAATCCTTGCTTACTTTTCTTTTTCGAATAGAAAATAAAGTCAATGACTTTTCTGTTCAGCTCCCAAGCCGGTGTAAAATCAATTTTGATATATCCGCGAGTAATTGTGTGTCCGTGTGAGTGGTTCATTGCGAAACCTACGTCAGCAATAGACGCTTCACAATCGTTTTGCGCCACCGTTCCCCAGGTATGGCGAAATGTATATGCTGAATAATAATCCTCTTTCTGCATACCCATAGACTTACATACCTGCTTAATTCCTGTGTTTACATTAGCGTTGAAGCTGTCCGACGTGGAGAAACGCTTATGAAAGCGGAACAAATAAGGGTCGTTATCGTCTGCCTTATACTTTTCAAAAAGAGGTAATAATATAGGCTCGACTCGCATTTCGATATAGGCATTATCTCGGCGGCTATTGCGTGTTTTAGCTCTGCAATAACCTATTACTCCATTCTTGTAATCTTCTTTCTTTAGATTGTATATATCTACGGTATTCATACCTGCAAGGCATAATACCATCATTGCGATATCGCGCCCGAACTCTGACAAAGGCTCCATAATTTTTGTTTCGGGGAGGGGGGCACCAAAAAACTCTCTGCAAGCCTCCGGTGATATCGCTTTCTTTTCGGTGCGATCTGCTTGCGGTATCACAACTTTCATCCACGGATTTGTTCTGATACGGATTTTGTCAATGTCGTAATCGTTGTATTCTTTGACGGCAGCTTTGAAAATCTGACGGATACATACAGGGTACATTTCTTTGGCTCGTTTTGTCTTTGCTAAAGACTCAATCCATTTGGTTACTACTGTGGACGTAAGACTCGAGAACATAACTTTGTTTGTTCCGAGGTATAGTTCAAGACTATTGACAGCCATTTGGTAATTTCGAGCATTTCGTTCTTGTCCTTGGTTCTGCATCCTTGAAATATGGAGCTTCGCATAGTCGCTAAAACATACATCGGCTTCTTCGGTCTGTATGCACTCAATTATTTCTTTCAGACTCCAATTTGAAATATCAAATCGGTTTAATATCTGATTGTATTGCTGTATAAGAGAGGTGCAATACATTAGAACATAGTTATCTCGTATCTCCTTTGTCTTGCTTACATCTTTCTTTGATACCATTTTATCGGTTTTAATGTAACCGATTTTCCTGTCGTGCGTTACACGGATATACACAGGATAGAACCCATCCGAGCGCAATTTTTGGACGCAAGGTCGTAATGTTGCCATAATTTTTTAATGTTTAATATTTGTTTGTTTATTGTTTATTATCAGTTAGTTACAACTCTAAACATCGCTCTAAACACGCTCTAAACAATGCCCTGTTTTTCTCTAAACTATTTCTAAACAATTCCGTGCATTTGGCTCATTTTCTGCGGTCAAGTTTACGAAACCCCTAATCGCAAATTAGGTCGTAACCTCCGTTTTACCAGAGTATTACGACCTAATTGGTTGGTTGTTATTGACTATCTCTTAATCCTCTATGGCAGCCTGGGCCGCAGCGACGCGAGCGATGGGCACGCGGTACGGAGAGCAGCTGACATAGTTCATGCCGAGTTTTGCACAGAAGATTACTGAAGAGGGTTCTCCACCGTGTTCTCCGCAAATACCAACTTTGAGTTCAGGTTTAACGGAACGTCCTTTTTCTACGCCCATACGTACTAATTGTCCAACACCTT
>JAFLSK010000046.1 GCA_022510945.1 Ruminococcus sp. | reverse complement strand
TATAAGTATTGTTTCCAACGTATGTGAACTTATAGTCTGTGAGGTTCTGCCAGTTGTCTTCGCCCTCACCTACGTTTGCCACACCGTTAATCATACCGAAGAGGTAGAAGTCTTTCGATGAGCCGGACGGAGTTGTTTCGTCGCCTTCGCCGCTGCCTCCCCACGGGAATACATAGAAGTGCTCCTTATCGTCCTTGGTGCCGTCGGTGTAGTAACCCTCAACGTTGAAGTTCTCGATATCTACTGTCTGTGCACCGTCGCCGTTGTTGATTACGCATCCCTTAGCGTTTGCAGGAATTGTGATTGTGTATACTGTCTCACCATAACCGTTCGTCTCAGATTCTGTCATCTGATTTCCGGGCCATGTTGTTAAGTCGCCGTCAGCACCCCAGGAATGAACATATATTTTGTCCCAACCCTGGTTGTTTGTGAACTTGAATGTAATTGTGCCGCCTGTCGAAGGCTTGGACTCAGCCTCGGTCGGCTTCGGCGTTACGGAACCGTCCGGGAATGTAACTGTGAGTTCAGCTGTGCTCATATTGAACTCGAATACATATGTACCAGCTTTATCAGCTGACAGTGTAAGGTTGCTCTGGTTTCCGTTCTCTAATGTTGCCTTGTTTGAAGTTCTTGTAAATGTAGCGGTACCGCCGTAGTTAGAAGAACCCCAGCTTGCGTCAGCAACCTTAAATGCATAATCCTTTACGGTTGTAACGTTGATTGAAAGACGTGCAGTATTGCTGCTTGCTGAAGTTTTCTTGAACTCGTAGCTGTCAACAGGATTCCAAGCGTTAAAGTCACCGCGTACGAAAAGTCCTGTACCTAAAACATCTGTCTGAGGTGTGTCGTCGGGTTTATCGAGCCACTTTCTTGAAGCATAGTCATAATACTTGCCTGCCTGAATAGTAGCCTGAGCTTTTCCGGATTCATCGTCTTTATTCTTTACAAAGATAACCGTATCATAATCGTCTGTAAAGGTAACCGAATAAATAGCATAACCCGCGGAGGTCTTCTGGCTTGTCTTTGTCATTGCAACGCCGGGCCACTCTGTTGTAGCGCCTGCCTCGTTCCACATATGAGCGTGATACTCGCCCCAATTTGCCGCGTCACCCGAAGCGATAAAGTAGATTGTTGTGTCTGTGGGATCGGGCTTTACAGGATCGTCCTGTCCGCTACCCGGTACAACTTCAACGTCGATGGATTCCTCATAGCCTTCTTTAATCGACCACTCGCCGTCTGCAATATATACAAGCTCATCTGCGCTATTGCTTGCTTTGCCTTTTGTACCGATTAAAATTCTTGTGTTTAAAGTTAAGGTGAGGTTTCCCGTTGCCTTGAGTACCTTAAAGGTAGTGCTATAAACGGGAGTTTTCTCGGTCATTTTAATGCCCTTTGAACCGTTAGTGAAGAGAGCACTTCCGTCATAGTCGTATATATCAGGGTCGGGAATAACTACATCGTATAATATATCCTCTTGATTTGTTACTTTGAATACGCTTTTATCGTAGTCGAAATCAAACTGACCGCTTACGAAAAGATTATCCGACTTAAGATTAAGTGTAACGACGATTTCGTCTCCGACATTAACCGTCTTTTGAACGGTATTAAATACGCCCGGATTAGCCTTGATTGTAACAGTCGCTTGATCAGCTGCAAAAGCTGTAACAGACGCTGCAACTGTTAACATTGACAATAACATAAGTACTGACAAGAACAGTGCAACTGATTTTTTAAATGTTTTCATAGTTTCTCTCCTTTTCAAAAAAGTAGTTAAACGAAGGTAGTATGCCTGGTAATGTCTTTACTGTCTGACCTCCTCAGTGAATGCAACGCAAACAACATATACATTCTCATACTAACCCACAATTATTAACGATAATATACTAACATATACATATAGTTTTTTCAATACATTTTAGTTTTTTTGTGCAACATTAACGTGTAATGCTAACAAATTTTATGCAAAATTTTCGGTAACATTTTTCTCTGATATACCGAGACATTAAACAGCCGCAAAACCGACATTATTATACAAAAAAGGTCGGGCTGTGCCCGACCCGTATATTGTTCCGAAATTAATCTTCGATAGTGTAGAAAGGCTCCACTCCGTCAACCGCTTTTTGTGCGAAAGGAAGATTGTACGGTATCATAGACAGCATATATCCGCTCAGGTGCGGAGCCGCTGAAGTGGAAATACCCTTGAAAATCTCCTCCATCTTATCGCCCGTGAAATCAACAATCACGAGGTAGCTCGGCTTGTCCTCGTTCTCGCGCGTAAACATACGCAGATAAGCAGCATTTACGTCGTCGCGCTCGCGCAGGAAGTTGATTATCGCCGCCATCATATCAATCGGATACTCGTCGGGCTCGGGGTCGCCGAGTTGAACCTGCTCGTCGGGGCTGATTGTCTGCTGCTTAAGTCCGCCCGTGCTCTGCATATCCTTTTTCTGCTCAGCGAGAGATTTAACCATCGGCTTCGGGAACGCAACAGAGCGGCCGAACGGGTTGATAACAAAGCCCATAACATTGCATTTCGGGTCCTCCAAAAGCTGAGCGTAGCCGTCGAAAGTCATAACAACGTCCTGCTTACCCTTTGAATTTGCCCATTTATCCTTCTCGCTATTGTCGGTAAACGCGGGGAAAAACTTCTCGCCGTTCTGATTCTCGATAAGCTGGAACTGTATCTGTGTTTCCTGCTGCATAACGGTGCTGCCGTTTTTGTCGGTTTTTGCGACAGGACGCGGCTTTGAGATGTTTCCGGGTGTGATGAACTGAGCCTCCATAACGCAGTCAATCATCCGGTTGACGTTATCGGGGTTGTTATCCTCCTGCATATTTACAATAGCCTCTAAAAGTTTGGGATTAGTTATCGGCTTCTTTTTGTTTTCCATATAATATACCTGCCTTATCTTTAAAAATTAACGTATTCTTCGGACGCTGTGCTTGCGCGGTCGGACTGGAAGTAGACGTAGGTCTGGTCTACGACGAGCCTGCTTCCGCCGAAATCCACCACAAAAATCTTCTTGCTGCTGCACGATTCCTGCGAGACAACCTTAATCGGACTGCGCCAGAACTCCTTTTCGTCTGTTGCGTATTCGAGCGCAAACTGCTGAGCCGTCAGCTGGACGCTGCTGTAGCCCGTAAACGGACTGAGCTCGTCGCCGCTGATGAGATAGTACTGCTTTTTCAAAAGCTTTATTCCGATGTCGGCGTTTACGAGACTGCCGATGTACTGACAGCTGTCGCCGAGGAACATTCCCGTTTTGTAGTAGCCTATTGAGACGGTAAGGTCGGACTTGACCGCCACCGGCTGAGCAAGACCGCTTGAGCCCGAGAGACCGCTGTTGATGTCCACACTTACCTTGTAGGCAGAGGAGCTGTTAATCGCCTTGATAACCGAGAGCATCGGCTCTCTTAGCTGACCCGAAAAGCCAGTACCTAAAAGGCAGTCGACTACGATATCGAAACCGTTGAAGTCGGTCGAGCCGTCGCAGCTTTCTGTCCTCACGCCGTTTTTGAGACATCGGGTGTAGTAGTACTCGCCGTCCTCGGAAAATTTATCGGACGCGAGCATTATAATCGGGTGGAATCCGCGCTCCGAGAGTATCTCCGCCAGTGCGTAGCCGTCGCCGCCGTTGTTGCCGCTGCCGCAGACTACGGCAATTTTGCCGCCCCAGGATACGTTTTTAAACACGCCCATTGCTGCGCGGTACATAAGTTCGCGCGAGCTCGTGGTGGTGTTGATTGTGAAAGCGTCGCTTTCACGCATATTTTTGACTGTTATAACATTTTCCATATATAAGATTACTTTCTTTTAATGTGGTTTATTATTAAAAATACCGTTGTACGCCACGAGCGCCGCCTCATCGTCCATATTTACCCGCAAATCGTAGCAGTCAACCTGACCGATAAAGCCGTCAAGCAAATCTAAAAGCTTGCTCATAAGAGCGGGGTTATCGGGACGGATGGTCTGGTTGAGCGAGCGGGCAACAACGGACGCGGTGTCTATCGGACCGATTGAGTTCTCCCCGGCGCGCGAAAGAAAACAGAGCGCCTTCGCGGGCACGCGGATATTCTCGCCTTTTCCTTCCTTGCCTCTCCACGGAGTACCGCAGACGTAGAACTTCCCGTCGATACGGCGGATGATAGGCTTGTCGTCGTTTATGACCGTTACGCGATTGCCGAAGTTCTTAAGCCACAAGTTACGGTGGGTACTCTTGCCCGTTCCGCTTTGCGCGGTGAAGAGCACCGCCTCGCCGTCAACAGCGACAGACGAACAGTGGAAGAAAAACGCGTCGTACCTCTCCATTACGATATATATGTACTTGCGGTACAGCGCGATACTCTCGCAAACCGGAAGCGTGACCTCGTGTGGAGAGAGCAGCAGTTCCTGCTCAATTTCCTCGTCGGAAACCGTCAGAGTAAACTCAGGCTCGCTGTCATCACATAGGTAACTCTTCATAAGATTATAGGTGTATTCGTAGCGTATGTCGGCGCTGAAAGCAACGCCTGCTATTTCGTAATTGTACATCATAGTGATTAAATCATAAACTAATTCGGGTTAAATTTCAATAGTAAAAACCAACAAAGCTATGCACAAAAATATAATAAAATGCATAATATACAAATGTGAGGGACAAACCCTCATACTAATCACTGATTAAAAATGAGATAAAATTTTTGCGCTGATTTTGTGTAATACGAGTGCCATACCGCAGAAAGGCTGTCGCCTTTCGAGGACAGAGCGCGATGTATGGCGCAAAATAAGCCGGAAAGAAATCCATTTTTATATTAGGGTTTAGTATCTACTATGAACAGGCAAAAATTGTACAACCTATTAACTTACGACAACTTAAACATTACCTCCAGACTCAGGCTGCTCTATCGGGCAGCCTGTTTTTACTTTATAGGAAACTGCTCCGTAACGGGCAGTAAAAAAAGATTTCATTGTATCTTAAAGCAAAGATATTGTCCGATTCTATAAAGTAAAAAACAATTTGTATTCTCCGCTCAGTTTCTGCTTCGCAGAACGAGCGAT
>JAFLSK010000045.1 GCA_022510945.1 Ruminococcus sp. | reverse complement strand
CCGCTTTTTCTCATAAGCCCGCCGTGCACAAGCGTCGCAGATAATTTTTTTAAAATTGAACATAACCCTCTCAAAAGACACCCATTGGGTGTCTTTTGTTTTGCCTTTTTAAAAGTCGCTTGAACATTGCGTTTGAGCGGTTTTTCTTTTTTGTGTAAAAAGCACATAATTGTTGACAAGGAAACAAAACTGTGGTATTATTTCCAAGGAAACAAAAAGGAGGGTAAATATGGACCTGTTGAATTTGTTTAAAGAATACGGCGACAAGCAAGAGATACTGTCAAAACTTAAAGAGGATCAGTCTCTTAGAAAATACAATAATTCAGAGCTTCATATCATAGCCGCAATCGGTGACCTTGAGCGTCCGAATGTCACTTCACTTTCGAAACATATGGGAATGACAAGGGGAGGTATATGCAAGAACATAAAGAAGCTGAGCCGTGCCGGTCTCATATCGCCATATCAGACAGACGGTAATGCGAAGAATATATATTACAGTTTAACAGAGTCCGGTCAGGACGTGTATGAAAAGCATGCCAAGGCACACGCGGCGTGGCTTGAACGTGATAGGAAATTTATGGCAGAGTTTTCTGATGAGCAGCTTTGTCAGGTTGAGGATTTTATGCAAAAATATATCAGACACATAGACGAAAGAATTAAGGAGAGCGAAGAAAGTGTCGAAAACCGGTAGTATAGATATTTTTGAAACTTTGCCAGTGCCGAAGGCGGTAAAGGAAATGGCTTTGCCGACGATATTCAGTCAGATCATTGTCCTCATCTACAATATGGCCGATACTTTCTATCTTGGAAGAACTAATAATCCGTATATGGTAGCAGGCGCTTCGTTAATACTGCCGGTGTTTAATATCTCTTTATCACTTGCAGGACTGACCGGCATCGGAGGAGGCGCGCTAATATCGCGGCTTCTGGGTGAGGGGAGAAGTGACGAAGCAAAAAAGGTGTCTTCATTTAGCTTTTACCTTTCCATTGGTGCTACGGCTGTATTTTCAATAGTAATGTTTTTGTTTATGAAACCAATTCTTGATTTGCTGGGAGCAAGCGGCAACACATTTAATTATGCACAGCAGTATGCTATCTGTGTAATTGTCCTCGGGGGAATACCAACGGTGCTTTCTAATGTGATGTCCAATCTTTTGCGCAGTGTAGGAGAATCAAAAAAGGCCGGTTTTGGCATCACTATGGGAGGAATTATCAATATCATACTCGACCCGCTTTTTATGTTCGTGCTTCTCCCGAAAGGAAACGAAGTATTAGGCGTTGGACTTGCAACTCTGCTTTCAAACTGTATTGCCTGCGGTTACTTCTTTTTCGTCATATTCAGAGGCAGGAAACAATTTGATATTAGCTTTAGTGTTAAGCTTGGACTGCCCGACAGAAGGAGTATAGGTTCCGTGTTTAATGTCGGTATTCCTTCGGCGGTTACAACTCTGCTTTTTGATATAGATTATGTTATAATAGATAAGCTTATGGCGTCGTACGGAGATATTGCCCTTGCGTCTGTCGGAATTGTACTTAAGGCTGAAAGACTGCCGCTTAACGTAGGTATTGGCATATGCCAAGGAATGATGCCGATTGTTGCTTACAATTATGCCGCCAAGAATAGGAAACGAATGGATGACACAATAAAATTTTCCATTATGTTTGGAATAATCGTCAGTGTAATAAGTATCACGCTATATGAAATCTTTGCCGGTGGAATTATGCGAATATTTATATCTGAGCAGCATACGATGTCGCTCGGGACAGAGTTTTTGAGGATTAGATGCCTTGCTGCTCCTCTTATGTTTTTAAGCTTTTTCACAGTCTATGTATTTCAAGGCTTTGGTGAGGGAAATAAATCGTTGTTTCTCGGTGTAATGCGATGGGCAGTGTTTAATATTCCGATGTTATTTCTGTTAAACTATGTCATCGGAATGTACGGTATTGTCTGGTCGCAGGTGTGTGCGGATATTCTGACCGTTGCGCTGTCGTTCTATGTTTATTACAGATATATGCGTACAGTTATGAAATGAACTGCGTCAATTTGTGCAGACGGCAAAAAAGCAAGTAGGACAACTTCTGTCACACATTCTTAGGATGGACATACTATGTAGTACCGCTGTTTATGCGGCGGAAAACTATAAAAGGAATGTCATTATGAATAGAATTAATTGTTCTTGCGGCTGCCAGGGAGGTTGCAATTCCTGCGAGTTTAATCCGTGTGCTGTGACCTGCTCAGGCAGCGTGGAGCTGTTCGGCGACTACGCATATATCTACAACACAACGGCACAGACCATATCGGAAGATGCGGCAGTTACTTTCTCGGCTAACGGAGCACTTTCGGGTACTATAACTCACACTGCGGGTACAGCTGAAATCGCTATCGGCCGCACAGGCGTTTACCTCGTCAACTATGTGCTGACCGGTGACGACGATGAAACCCAGCTTACTATGTACAGTAACGGAAATCCGATTGCAGGCACAACCTACACTGCTGCCGACGGAAATGTGTACGGACAGTTCATTGTCCCGATACAGGCCGGCGACGTGCTCACGCTCGTAAATACAGGCTCGGACTGTATCACTCTCAGCACTACATGCTCCAGAGAGACCGATCCCACAAACGCAGCAGTTACGATAGTCAGAGTATTCTGAAACAAATCAACAAAAGGCGGTGGAAGCACCGCCTTTTCTGTACTTATATATTAAACAGCAAAAAAACGGGCTGCCTCGTAAGAGACAGCCTCTTTAGACTAAAGCTTAGCAACCGCAGCCGTTGTTGCAGCCACAACCGTCGTTGCAACCGTTGTTACCGTTGTTACCGCAGCAAGAGCAGATGATGATAATGAGAAGAATGATCCAGCAGCAGCCGTTTCCACCGAAACCGTTGTTACACATAAATGTTTTTCCTCCTTTCGTGGGGAAGAGCTTTATCTCTTCGCCGTACATTACATAATATCCGAAAGGGGAAATTTTGTTACAGATTTCAGAAGGATTTTAATAGAGCAATTTCGCGCGCGTAGCCGTCGAGCTCGTTCGGGGTCTCAAGGTAGCAGGGCAGATCCTTCAAAGCAGTGTGAGTAACAATACGCTCGAACGCCTCAAGCCCGATGTTTCCCTCGCCGATTTTTTCGTGTCTGTCCTTGCGACTGCCGAGGGTGTTTTTACTGTCGTTAAGGTGGAGTGCCTTGAGTCGGTCGATACCTATAACGCGGTCAAATTCTTCTAAAACACCGTCGAGGTTATCTTTGATGTCGTAGCCGCCGTCGAATATGTGACAGGTGTCGAGACATATTCCGAGCTTGTCGTTAAGTTCTGTACCGTCGATTATTTTCCGCAGTTCTTCGAACCGGCTTCCAACCTCGCTGCCTTTACCCGCCATAGTTTCGAGAAGAACAGTGGTTGTCATATCATCCCACAAAACGTCGTTTAACACCTCGCATATTAGCTCGATACCTTTATCTATACCCTGACCGACGTGTGAACCGGGGTGGAAATTATACATATTATTCGGGAGATACTCCATTCTCCTCAGGTCGTCCGCCATTGTTTCGAACGCGAACTGACGTGTGCGCTCGTCTTTCGAGCACGGGTTGAGCGTGTAGGGAGCGTGGGCGAGGATTTTCGCGAAGTTGTTTTCCTTCATCAATTTAATAAGTTTGTTAGCGTCCTCGGTGTCGATGTCCTTCGCCTTTCCGCCGCGCGGATTTCGCGTGAAGAACTGGAAGGTGTTGCCGCCGAGCTCGAGCGCCTGCTTTCCCATATTTTCAAAGCCCTGCGATACGGACAGATGACAGCCTATGTTTAACATTGTATCAATCCTTTTATTATTATTAAAATAATTTTATCATAGTCTGTATAATAAATCAAATTTTCACAAAAAAGTCATAGACATTGAGAAAAAATTGTGGTACAATACTATATTATAGTAATAATTTAAATCACTAAATTGGAGGCTTTATAATGGAAGAAAAGAAAATCCCTTACAAAATCTATCTCGACGAAAGCGAAATACCCACAAAATGGTATAACGTCAGAGCCGATATGAAGAACAAGCCCGCTCCGCTGCTTAACCCGGGAACACTCCAGCCTATGACGGCTGAGGAACTCTCTCCTGTATTTTGCGAGGAGCTTGTTAAGCAGGAACTCAACGAAACAGACGCATATATCGACATTCCTGAGGAGATTCAGAACTTCTACAAGATGTACCGTCCGTCTCCGCTCGTTCGCGCTTACTTCCTCGAGAAGGCGCTCGGCACACCCGCTAAGATTTACTACAAGTTTGAGGGTAATAACACCTCCGGAAGCCACAAGCTCAACAGCGCAATCGCACAGGCTTATTACGCTAAGAAGCAGGGCTTAAAGGGCGTTACAACCGAGACAGGCGCAGGCCAGTGGGGTACAGCACTCTCGATGGCGTGCTCATACTTCGACCTCGATTGCAAGGTATATATGGTAAAGGTAAGCTACGAGCAGAAGCCATTCAGACGTGAGGTTATGCGCACCTACGGCGCAAGCGTAACTCCGTCGCCTTCAAAGACAACACAAATCGGTCAGAAAATCCTCGCAGACCATCCGGGTACAACGGGAAGCCTCGGCTGCGCGATTTCCGAGGCGGTAGAGGTTGCCACAACAACCGAGGGATATCGCTACGTTCTCGGCAGCGTGCTCAATCAGGTTCTTCTGCACCAGTCAGTAATCGGACTTGAGACAAAGGCTGCTATGGATAAATACGGCATTAAGCCCGATGTTATCATCGGCTGCGCAGGCGGCGGCTCCAACCTCGGCGGTCTTATCTCTCCGTTTATGGGCGAAAAGCTCAGGGGTGAAGCTGACTACCGCATTATCGCTGTTGAGCCCGCGTCCTGCCCGAGCTTTACACGCGGTAAGTATGCTTACGACTTCTGCGACACGGGTATGGTTTGCCCGCTTGCTAAGATGTATACCCTCGGCAGCGGCTTTATTCCGTCGGCTAACCACGCGGGCGGTCTCCGTTACCACGGTATGAGCTCCACGCTTTCTCAGCTTTACCACGACGGCCTTATGGAGGCTACCTCTGTTGAGCAGACTTCCGTGTTCGAGGCGGCTGAGCAGTTCGCAAGAGTTGAGGGTATTCTCCCTGCTCCCGAGAGCAGCCACGCTATCCGCGTTGCTATCGACGAGGCGCTCAAGTGCAAGGAGACAG
>JAFLSK010000044.1 GCA_022510945.1 Ruminococcus sp. | reverse complement strand
TGCACAGCACCGTAAAAAGTAGACAATAGAAAAAAGGGACCTCCTATGGTAGAATTAAGTAAGCTACCATAGGAGGTTTTATTATGGGCAGAGCAAAAGGCACAAAAAACACACCACAAATTATTATTAAACAAATTGTTGAGGAACATAAACAAGGAGTCACACTGAGAGGATTGTCAGAGAAATACAACAAACCATATAAGACGATTAAGAATATGGTTAACAGAGAAAATAAAAAGAAACGAAAAATACAAGCAGGTGAACAACTCCACCGAAGAGGTCGTCCAAGCAAAAAAGAGGGTGAGATTCCGCCGTCAATTCAAAAGCTGGACAAACTCGCACAGATGCGATATGTATTGGCAAGTAAAGAGCGATACATCAAAAGATTAGAAATGGAAAATGAATTAATGCGGGATTTTCTCTTGCTCGCAGAAAGGAAGTGAGACCATCGGTAAAATATCAAGTGATTTACAAACATAGAGAAGAATACAGCATTAGTGAAATGTGTAGATTCTTTAATGTATCAAGAAGTGGATACTACAAGTATCTGAACAGGAAAGATATACCTGCTAAGGATTTAGAATTGGCAAACAAAATAGCAGAATGTCAGGATAAAAACTACAGAACCTATGGATATCGCAGAGTACATATCTGGTTAGAACGTGAAGGTATATATTGCAATCCGAAAACTGTTTTGAGAGTTATGCAGAAATACAATTTGTTATCAGTTGTAAGAAGAAAGAAGTTTAATTACTGCAGTCAATATCTTCATAGATATCCAAATATCCTTAACCGTGATTTTTCTGCTGACAGACCTAATCAGAAATGGGTTACTGATATTTCATATATCAAGACAAACCAAGGTTTTCTGTATCTTTCGGTAATCCGGGATTTGTATGATAACAGTATTGTTGCATACAAGACTGCGAAAGAACAATCAATTAAACTGGTATTGGATACAATCAAGACTGCGAAGAGAAAAGAGAAAGTCACTGGGGAGCTGCAACTCCACAGTGACCAAGGGTTTCAGTATACTTCCAATGCGTACTTTAACCTAACACAATCATACGGCATAAAGCAGTCAATGTCAAGACGTGGAAATCCATATGACAATGCTTTAGCTGAAAATTTCTTTTCAATCCTCAAAACGGAATGTATACACAGAGTTAAGCTCAAAACCTATGAGCAGGCTCGTCTAATCATAGGTGAATACATCAATTACTACAACAACTATCGTATTCAAACTAAAACAAAACTGACACCCCTTGAAATGAGATGTCAGTATGTTGCTTAAAATTTTATTCTTCTACCTTTGGTAGTCCCTTTTTGTGCTGTCTACACAATTTGGTGCAGTCCAGAATCTTACGCGGTCCTTTAGATGTTAAATTTTATTTTCCGACAATTGCGTACTGGATTGCGGTAGCGTCCTTGATAGTTACCTTTCCGTCGCCGTTATAGTCTGCGAGAGCCTTCTGCTCGCTGTCAAAAGGAATGAGCTTAACAAGATACTTCTGGATAAATGTAACGTCAGTAATGTCGACTGCGTTATCTCTGTTTACGTTACCCTTCTCGTATTTGCTCGGTACTGTGGGCTGAGTCGGTGCCGATGTCGGAGGGTCTGTCTGCGGAATCTGAGAACTGCTTGACGGTTGCTCTGTGGGTATCGGCGGGTCTGTCTGCGGGGTTGTCGGAGGCTCGCTCGATGTCGAAGCTGTGGTAGCCTCGGTCGGAGTGTCCTGAACTCCCGGATAATAGGTCGGTACAGTGGCTCCTACCGGCTGTGCGTCAACCTCGTTACACTGTGTTCCGTCGCCGTTAGGTACCTTGCTGCTCTTGAGGGAGTATTCCATTGAGCCGGTTATTGTGAGGTCAAGGGTCTGGTTTGAACCGCTGTTGAAGATGATTCGGTCGTACTGATTGCTTACGGTTGCGGTATAAACTCCGCCTGAGCCTGACATCGGTGTTCCCGGCCAAGCGCCGCCGTTAACCATTGATGAACTGTTCCACATATAGATGTTAGGTGTACCTGTCCATACATTATTTGTTTTAAATGTAACGGTGTACTCAGCTTCCTGGTCAACCTTTGTGTAGGTGTAGGTCGCGGAGCAAACCTCTTTGTTAGCGTCATCGTAGCCCTTGAGTTCTACCTTGTAGGTAGCGCCTGCTCTGTCGGAAGCCGAGCCGATTGTTACGGTTTGGCTGTTTGTGTACCTAACAGGTGTGCTGCCGTTGTAGGAATATGTAGCGTAGCTTACGTTGCTTGCGTTGACCTTAATTGAGAGGGTAGGGGTTGTGTATGTGCCGCTTGCTGTAGCCGATACAGCAGGACCCGGCTCGTCGTAAAGAACTGCGATACCGGTGCCGCCGATAGAACCGGAGGTGATTTTGCCGCCCGATACTACGAAGGAGCCGCCGCTTACGCGGTCAGTGTATGTGCCGTCAGCCAGTGTCGCAACAGCGAGGCCTGACGCGTTCTTGGTTGTGCCGGAGCAGTTAACGAGCACTGCGCCGCCGCCCTGAGTCTTGTTTCCGCGGCCGATGATAGCTACGCTGTTAGCATTTGCGAGGTACTCGCTCTGGCCTGCGTAAACGTTGTTGAATTTATTAACTGCTGCAACTTCCGGACTTGTCCAGTCGGTCTCGGAAGCAACGCCGATGTTCTGTGTAAGGTTTGCAGGACGAGCGAGATACATTGATGTAATACCGTCACGAGCTGCGATAGCTGCCCATGTCTTGTTTCTCTTTGCTTTAGAGAAGTTCTTTGACTCGCCGTCCATATATGTGTCGTGAGACTCGTTCCAGAGAACTGTCTGAGCCTTCGTGCCGTTCTGCATATTCTGCGGGATTGCACTCGCAGCACTTCCGCTTTCAACCGCGCCCTGAACCTGACGGTAGATTGTTGAGTCAGTAACCTTCATAAAGGGGAAGTAGTGCTGGTAAGAACGTCCGTATCCACAGGTGTTGAGGATTTCGCCGTAGGAGAGGAGCTCCTTGCCGTAAGTGCTCTTAGCGTATGACTTAACCTTATTTACAGTATTAACCCAGAAATCGGATCTGTACGCAGGGAGGTCGTTCGGAGTCTCGATGTGCTTAGCAGCGTCGAAACGGAAGCCGTCGATACCTGCGTCAACCATCTCCTGAAGATACTCGTAGATAGCGTTTTGAACTCGGGGATCTTCGGTCTTAAGGTCAGGCAGACGTGATGTACAACCGCGTGTGAGGTCGTTTGTACATTTATCCTGAGGACCTGACCACTCGTATCCGTATGTCATATTGAACCACGGAGAGTGGAAGAGCTTGTTGTTATAAATTTCGGGCTCAAACTGCTGCGCCTTCGGTGTTACATGCAGCATCGGGTCGGAGGAGTTGATGTTGTCCTCGTTCGGTGCTGTACCCATATGGTTGATAACGGAGTCAGCAATAACGCGGATTCCTCGCTTGTGAGCCTCTTTAACCATATTTACGAGTTCAGCTTTTGTACCGAGCGCGTTGTCCTTGCTCTCGTTAAGCTGGAAGCCTGCGGGCTGATAGAACATCCACCAACCGTTGTTGCTTTCGCCCGTAACTTTATGGTTTAACGTAGCTTCTTTGATTTCGTTCGGGGGAGAAATCTGGATAACCGTAAAGCCCTGCTCTGCAACCTTATCCAGTTCCTTTGTCATATTCGCGTAGCTCCAGTTCCACGCTTGGAGAATCGTCGCGTTGTCGAGGTCGTCGGTAAGACCGTACGGGTTATCAGTAACATCCGAGTAGGTGTCGGGTACGCCCGCGGCGCTCATTGCTGTCGAAACCGCATTAGCCGTGTAATCTGCTGCCACAAGGCATGTGAGCAGCATACATACTACCAGCACTGCGGAGATGATTTTTCTTTTCATAAGAAATCCTCCTGTCGGTACAAAGCAATAATAGACATAGTACCTTTTTTATCATCTCTTATCATATATTATTTTTTGTCAAAATACTATTCGTTTTTTGTACAAAATTTTCATTAGGTTTATGTGTATAATGACAGCCCTTACCCGGTAATAAAAGGATAATCAAATTTCTATCACATTTTTAAGCAAGTATAAAAACAAATATTTTTATGTTATTTAGGGAAGTTTATGATGAGGAAAATAAAAATACTGACAATGATACTTGTTTCGGCGATGTTTTTATCGGTGTTTCCGCTACAGGCTGCGGCTGCGAACCCATTTCCGTTGAACGTACAGTATAAGTGGACCTCAAAGGGTTTGAAGGTGACGTGGTTAAACGTGGAAGGAGCTACTCACTATAACCTGAAAATCTCGCGCTATACGAACACAAGCAAGAAGCTTGTCGTCAAAAAAATTACAACAGACTCCTACACAATCGGCTATAATGATTTTGCAGGGCTTAATGTCAACAAGCTGTATTACATCACCGTAGCGGCGTATAAAAACTCGGAAAAGTTTGTTGTATCAAAAATCACCACGACCGATATTGAAATCGTCGGTCACCGCGGTTGTATGGATAAAGCTCCGGAGAACACCTTAGCAGGACTGAAAAAAGCTAAGGAGGCCTGTTACGATTCGATTGAAGCGGATTTCTTCGAGACCGACTCAGGGTCGCTTCTGGTTTTCCACGACGAGTACCTCAAACGGTGCGGAGCTCCCGAGGTCAGCGTCAGAAGTATCACAAGCGCAACGCGCAAAAATTATCCTATAGTTAAGGACAAGCATATAGAAGGCTATAAAACGCAGTACATACCGTCACTTGCCTCGTACGCAAAGGCGGCGTCGGAGAACAAGCTTAAGCTGTATCTGCATATGAAGGACGGAAATAAAGTGTCCGACAAGGCGATTAAAAAGATTGCCAAAACCCTCAAAAAGTACAATATGCTTAAAAAGACGGTTATTTTCTCCTCGAACAAAGACGCGTGCAAGAGACTGGCAGAGTCCGAGTGTATTTCGGGTTATCTTCGAGTACCAAAGAGCATTGATGACGCAAAGGATGCCGTGAGGTACGCGAAACAGGCGAATGCGGACGTCGTGATTCTTAAGTATAACGAGTTTTTAGCTAAATCGGTTATTACACTCGCGCACAAGTACAATATAAAGATAGGCTACTATCGTGTAAGCGACAAAACAACCGCCGCAAAGGTGACTAACCGCGGCGCGGATTTCCTGATTACCGACAGCGATTTCTTACATCAATAACATATTAATAGGTATATGAAAAGAGCGTTTCACTACTGAAGGTGTAAAATGAAAGTGGACACAAAAAAGTGTCTACTTTCTTTTTTAT
>JAFLSK010000043.1 GCA_022510945.1 Ruminococcus sp. | reverse complement strand
GGGGTATAGCTCAGTTGGTAGAGCAGCGGTCTCCAAAACCGCGTGCCGAGGGTTCAAGTCCTTCTGCCCCTGCCACATAAAAACGGCTTAAACACTGCGTTTAAGCCGTTTTTCTTGCGTTATTATAGTGTGGCGCGCGGTCTGATTATTCACGATTTAGAGCTGCAAACGGGCATCAATTTGGTATCCGGTGGCAACCGTTTGTAATGTTTCCGTCTGTTACATCATCAAAAGAGCATCAAAAAGCTATTTTATTATACCACCGTTTTCTTTATAATATGTTCTTTTAATCCTCGACAACAAATGCATTAAGGAGCTGTTCGCCTACGCCGTCGGCATCGGGGTTGTGTGAGGTTTTACCTGTGTCCATCTTGCGGATAGCGTTCATTTCGTCCTCGGTTAACGAGAAATCAAAAATATCAATATTTGATTTTATCCTATCAGGGTTTGATGATTTCGGGAGAGTGATAAAGCCTTCCTGAACTTCAAATCGGAGAATAATCTGTCCTGCGTCCTTGTTGTATTTCTCGGCAAGTGTGGTGATTGTCGGGTGATTCAGAAGTGAAGCGTTGCCGTGACCGAGTGGATACCAACATTCGAGCTTTACATTATCCTTGTCCATAATCTCCCTGAGTTCTCTTTGCTGAGCAAAGGGATTGCACTCCACCTGATTAACGGACGGCAAAGTTGAAAACTGTGGTACAAATTCATTCCAAATTTTCGGCGTCATATTGCTCACACCGATTGAACGCAACTTCCCCTCAGATTTAGCTTCTTCCATTGCTTTCCACGCACCTACAACATCACCGTATGGCTGATGAATGAGATAGAGGTCAATATAATCAAGACCGAGCTTGTTGAGCGAACGCTCAATGCCGAGTTTTGCCCTTTCGTAACCGTAGTGGGACAGCCACAGCTTTGAAGTTATGAATATCTCCTCTCGGGGTATTCCGCTGTCACGAACAGCTCTGCCGACTTCTTCCTCGTTGAAATAAGCCGTTGCGGTATCAATATGACGGTAGCCTGCGTCGAGAGCTTCTCTGACAGCCTTATAGGTGCTGCCGTCAGCGGGTATCATAAATACACCAAAGCCGATAGCGGGGATTTTATTACCGTCGTTAAGTGTGATAAATTCCATTTTTGCCTCCTAAAGTAAGTAATTTGTTTGTTAAAAAGCCAACCGTCATAAACAGTATCATAACCGCAAGGTAGTCAAGATAGAAAAATATGAATGGCTTTGAATAATCGAAAAATACAAACGCTGTCTGCATAAATAGATAGCCTGCAAATCCACGCTTTATAAATGCATATACTCCGTAAAGTGCGATAATTATTGCTATTACCGAAACAATGTTTTTTACAGCAGAGTTCTTTTTTCGTAGCTTTGACAGCATTGCGCCGCCGTGGGTGCCTGCGTGAAAGCTCATCAGCGCAAAGCCCCAATAAGCCGCAAGCAAGTGCAGGCTTCTCATAACTGAACTCAAAATATTGATGCCTAAAAAGCTGAAAATGTGCTTTGAAATAAACACCGCACTCACAATAGAAGTAAGCAAACAAAGGGCGAGCAGGAGATTTAGTGATGTTGTCAGTATGCGTTTAGCGTTGTATTTGCCCTTGAATAGTGACGCAAACCATTTTTTGTTCAGGAAAATGTGCATCGCAAATGAAGCTACCATTGCTATTCCGATAATCTCGTGCCACAACTCGCCCACAAGCGAGTAACCCATAAGCATCGGGAGCAGAATTACCATCACGAGGTCGATTGTCATTCTTATTCTTTTCATATGTTAATTTTTATAATTAAGCCATAGTCCGCCGTGCGGTAAAGGATTTGAAATAACGGTGTTAAATTCAAGTTTACCGCCGTGCTTTTCCTCAAACAGATTGATTCCGTCACCGCCGTCGATGATGGGAGCGATGACAATACTCATTTCATCAATCAGACAGTCTTTTAGAAACAGGCTGTCTGTTATACCGCCGCCCTCAAGCAAGAGCTTTTTGATTCCGAAAAGGTGATATAGTTTTTCGCAAAGTAGGCTTACGTCAACCTCATTTTCTCCGCAAATAATATACGAAATGTTGAGACTTCTGAGGTATGCAAGATACTCCTTCGGCGTTTGCTCTGTCAGTACCTCAATGATATGGGCGTTATCATAGCCCGAATCATCATCGTGGATAATATTATCATCCCAACCGAGCCTGCCGTGAGTGTCAATTACTACAGCGTACTTGTCAAACTTACCGAAAACATAATCGCCGCTTTCGACTTTCTGATTCTTAAAGCGGTCTGTGTCAGGCTTCTTTCCAAAGGTAAAGCTGCCCTCAAAGGTAATTCTTCCGCATAGATAAGCGTCTGCACAATACTCTCTGTGAATACGGTAGTATTCTTCACAAAGAGCTTCACCTTTTTTTGAACTGAGAAAATCGCCTGTGATTTTTCCGTCAACGGTTGTTGTCATATGAAGTATAATATACGGTCTGTTCATAAACACCTCATTTAACCGCTTTCTTTGCCCAATTTTCAACCTGCGCTCTTGAACCGGGAGTGCTACCGCCGTGAACGGCAAGAGTGTCGCCGAGTTTTGCATCCTTACAGGAAGATTTCATCGTCTTTGGCACACCGCCTAAGCCTGATCCTTCGTGAGTTACAACATAGTGAACGGTCTTGCCCGCAAAATCAAGGCGTTCAAGCTGTGTATAGAGAGCCATAGGATAAATTCCCCACCAATTCGGGCCTACTACGAAGATGTTGTCGTAGCCGTCTACGCTGTCGAGATAATCTTTTAAATCGGGACGTGCGTTTGCTCTGAGTTCTTCCTTTGCTTCTTCAATACAAACATAATAGTCCTTATCATAGGGCTTTACGGTATCGACCTCAAAAACATCCGCACCGACAGCGCCCTTAATAAACTCTGTAATCAGCTCGGCATTACCTCTTTCAAGGTGTTTTACACCACCGTTTACATAGTTCTGTCCACGTCTTGAATAGTAAATAATTAAGTTTTTCATTATAATCAACCTTTCTTAATATGTTGAAGCAACGCTTCTTGTAATTTTCCATTTATCATCAGCCTTTTTAAGACTGCATTTCTGCTGCAAATGCCAATATCTTTTTCCGCCGCCGAAAACAGCCGCCTGAACATAGGATTGACCTATGATTACGGCTGTATCGTCTTTGATTTCAACGGGCATATTCTCGTGAACAGCGGAGTAATAATTCAGCGTTCCGTCAAGAACGGCATTGATAAACTCGTCTTTTGATTGCCTCATTCCTGTCATATGAACAAGCACAAAGCTATCGTCGAGCACTTCTTCAAGTGCAGACCTGTCTTTAGCAATCATTGCGGAATACATTTCTTTGTAGCAGTTTTGTATCAGTAACTCGTCATTCATTTCGTTTCACTCGTTAAAGCCTAAGTTATTAAGCCACTCTGTAACCTCGCTCCTTACGCTGTCCTGATCGTTCTGTGTAGCTGTGCCTGTGATTGCAAGAACTTCTTTCACCTCGGCATCGGGTATTACGGACTGAATCTTGCTTTGTGTGCCTGCGTTGCCTGAGCCTGCGTGAGTGCAGAACGGAATAACCGTCTTACCGGAGAAGTCATAGCTTTCAAGGAAAGTATAGCATATCATCGGCATATCTCCCCACCAAATCGGATAACCGATAAAAACAGTATCGTAGCTGTCAAAGTTTTCTACCTCATCCTTGATAGCAGGGCGAGCGTTATTATTTTGCTCTTCCTTTGCATAATCGGTCAGAGCATCATAGGTCATAGGATAGTTATCCTCTTTCGGCAAAATCTCAAAGCTGTCCGCTCCTGTCTGCTCAACAATCATATCGGCAACAATAGCGGTGTTACCCTTTTCAATTACGCCAACGCCGTACTGCTCGCCCGTTCTTGAAAAGTAAACAACGAGGGTTTTATTTTCAGCAGTTGTTTCGTTTTCCTTCTCCGCTGTTGTTTCTTCGGTATCAGCTTTTGCTTCCGTAACGCTTGTCGTGCTGTCCGTATTATCATCAACACTTGCACCGCAGCCCGCAAACGCAAACACTAAAGCAAATACCATTATTAAAGATATGACTTTTTTCATAACGATACCTCGCCTTCATTTTATAATAATAGTATAACAAAACCCTTGCAACGTATCAATCTCAGTTGCAAGGGTTAATAATAAGTTTTACTTATGAAAGCTCTTTATCAAAGCGTTTTTTCAGCATATTTGCAAATTCTTCGACATAGTAACCCGAATTATCCTCTTTCCAAAAGGCGCAGTAATTTCGGGTGAGCGGTTTACCGTTTCTATACAGAGGTATGCGGTGAATACCCGAACCGAAGTAGTCGGAATCTCCGACACCCTCAATCGGCATAACGCCTCGGTTGGAAACTACCATCATCCGTGCCTTTTGCAGATTATCAGCAAAAAGAAAATCTCCGCTGAATCCGACAATATCACGGTAATAGGTCTGTTCCACTTCCTCCTGACCTTTTGAAGCGACAAGTATACAGGGCGTGTTCTTCAAATCAGAAATGTCAAGCTGACTTAGCTTTGACATAGGATTATTTGTCGATAGTTCTATATAGCAGTTACTCCTCACAAGCTCGAAGTTTACATATTCGTCCGAAAATGCTCGACGTTGGTCGTTGAGCACCAAATCCACCTTACCGAATCTGAGTTCATCGTAAAGTTCCTCGTGATTACCTTCAATAACATTTACATTAACATCGGGATATTTTGCGGTAAAGTCAGCAAGTGCAGAATGAAATTCATCACCGCCATAGCATTTTAAGTAACCGATATTAAGCTGTGCGTCGTCCTTGTGGGCAATACGAACGGTCTCTCTGCAAATGCGTTCAAGTTCAGAGGAAAGAACAATCGTCTTATTATAGAAATGCTCGCCCGCAGGAGTGAGCGTAAATTTACGGCTTTTACGCACAAAAAGCTGTACGCCGATTTCCTTTTCCAAAGCCTGAATCTGCTGTGAAATAGCGGATTGAGATATATAGCAAGCCTCCGCCGCCTCGGTGAAGCTGCCCTTTTCTACCACAGCTTGAAAATATTTTATCTGCCTGAGAAGCATTCTGAACACTCCTTTTAATCTATAAATATAGTATATTTGAAAAGGAGAAAAAAGTAAAGGCAAAAAGCTATATAGTTGTAATTAAGATGATGCTTTGTTAATACAGCTAAGAGCGTTAAGGCTTCTCGGATAACCGATATACGGCAGACATTGAGATACCACGCTGATTAAAAACTGCTTATCGTTGCCAATGCGCATATTCGCTGTTGCGTGAGAAGTGAGCTGCGGCTCACAACCGCCCTGTGCTGAAAGGAAACAAAAGGTTATCATCTCACGTTGTTTATAGTCAAGTCCCATTC
>JAFLSK010000042.1:1284-5729 GCA_022510945.1 Ruminococcus sp. | reverse complement strand
TACTTTCCGTTTTTCGGCCAAACATCATAGAGGCAAACAGCATCGGTGTTATCAGTATTTTTCTTTATCTTTTTCCCGACTGTCTGATATTCGTAAAAAGTTTTGAAAGTATTTAAGGCAAATTCTGTATCCACTACCAGTATCATCGCGCTCACGGGGATTGCGGTCATAAGCATAAGAAATACGGATAAAATCAGAGCAACATATTTTTTCATTATTAAAACCTCCTGACAAAATAAATAGTTAGGGTATGTCCTCTATATACTATAACTTCGGAAAAATGCGTTTTGTGACAGGATTTCAAAAATTTTTTAAAAAAATTTTAGATATAAGCCTTGACAGCAAAAGAGACGGACAGAAAACCTGTACGTCTCTTCGTGTATCTATTTAACTTCCAAAAACCTCTTTCGCCTTATCGACAGTGTCCTTCGCGTCCTTGCAGTAGTAGTCCGCGCCGATTTTCATTGCGTAGTCGTTGGTGAGCACTGCGCCGCCGACCGCGATTTTGCAACCCTTCAGCTCGGGCGTTTCGCGTACGAGGCGGATAGTCTCCTCCATACTGCCGAGCGTAGTCGTCATAAGAGCAGAGAGGCCTATCATTTTTATATTCTGCTTCACAGCCGTATCGACGATAAGCTGCGGCTCAACGTCTCTTCCGAGGTCGACTACGGTGTAGCCGTAGTTGTCGAGCAGAACCTTGACGATGTTCTTGCCGATGTCGTGAATGTCGCCCTTTACGGTCGCGAGGATAATTTTGCCCTTCGAGACGGGCGCGTCGTTGTTCTTCGTGAGGTGCTTTTTAATTTCCTCAAAGCACACCTGCGCAACGTTCGCGCTCTGTATCAGCTGCGGGAGAAATATCTTGCCCTTTTCGAAATCCGCACCAACGCTGTCGAGCGCGGGGATAAGCTCGTTGTTGACGATATCCATAGCGTCCTTTTTCTCGAGCAGGTTTTTCGTTGTATTCGCCGCCTCGGTTTTCAGCCCACGGATAATCGCGTCAGAAAGCGCGATATGCTCGCTTTGAATCACCTTTGTTTCGGTCTTTACGCTGTTGTAGCTGTTTATAAAATCGGTCGAATTTTTGTCGATATTTGCGAGCACCTTGTACGCTCTGAGCGCGCCCATCATATCCTCGTCGTTCGGGTTGATAATCGGCAGGTCGAGACCCTCCTCGAGCGCCATCGTGAGGAAAATATGGTTGATGAGCGGTCTGTTCGGAAGCCCGAAGCTGATGTTCGACACGCCGAGGCACGTCTTGCACCCGAGCTCCGTTTTCACGCGGTGAAGAGCCCTCAACGTCTCCATACAACCCGCCTGCTCGGCAGAAACCGTCAGTGTAAGACAATCGATATAAACGTCCTTCGGGTCGATTCCGAGCGACTTCGCGCGGTCGACAATTCGCTTCGCGATTTCAAAACGACCCTCGGCGGTTTTCGGGATACCGTCCTCGTCGAGCGCAAGTCCGATTACGGACGCGCCGTACTTTTTGACGAGCGGTAAAACCGTGCTGAGCGATTTTTCCTCGCCGTTTACGGAGTTTACGATAGGCTTGCCGTTGTAGATTCGAAGCGCCGCTTCGAGCACATCGGGCTTGGTGCTGTCGATTTGCAACGGAACGTCCACGATCGACTGGAGCGCCTTAACTACGCGCAACATCATTTCCTTTTCGTCTATCTCGGGAAGTCCGACGTTGACGTCGAGAATGTCTGCGCCCGCGTTCACCTGACTTATCGCCTGGCTGAGGATGTAGTCGATATCGTTGTTTATAAGCGCCTCTTTAAAGAGCTTTTTACCCGTCGGGTTTATGCGCTCGCCGATTACGCGCGGCTCGCTTATCTCAACCGCGGTCGTACCCGAGCAGACGGCGGTGTCCTTGTTGACAGCCGCTTTTTTGTATGTCTTCCTGTCCGTAACCTTTTTCAGCGCGCGGATATAGTCGGGCGTTGTTCCGCAGCAGCCGCCCACTAATTTGACCGTGCCGAAGTCGATAATCTTGCTGATACTCTCTGCAAAATCGTCGGGCAGCACGCTGTAGGTATTGCTGTTCGGGTCGGGAAGTCCCGCGTTGGGTTTTACGATAATCGGCAGGGTAGTCCACCTCGTGAACTCCTCCACGATAGGCGCAAGCTCGTCGGGACCGAGCGAGCAGTTCACGCCGATTGCGTCGACCCCTAAGCCCTGCAGAGTGAGTGCCGCGGACGCAACGCTCACGCCCGCAAAGGTGCGCTTGTTTTCTTCGAAGGTCATCGAAACAAGAACGGGCTTGTCGCAGTTTTCCTTAGCCGCAAGTACGCCCGCCTTGACCTCGAGCAAATCTGTCATAGTTTCGAAGAAGATAACGTCCGCGCCCTCGGCGGCGAGAATCTCCTCCTTGAAATAATTGTATGCGGTCTCGAAACTCATCGAGCCCGACGGCTCCATAAGCTGGCCGATCGGCCCCACGTCGAGCGCGACGAGAGCCTTGCCGTCGACCGCCTCTTTGGCGTTTTTCACGCCTGCTCTGATAATTTCGTCGACAGTGTAGCCGCTGTCCTTCAGCTTGTAGCCGTTCGCGCCGAAGGTGTTTGCGCAAACAATCTGCGTGCCGACCTCGACATAGCCGCGATGGATTTCCTTAACCGTCTCGGGGTGAGTGAG
The DNA here is from genome assembly GCA_022510945.1 of Ruminococcus sp. Classification (GTDB taxonomy): domain Bacteria; phylum Bacillota; class Clostridia; order Oscillospirales; family Acutalibacteraceae; genus Ruminococcoides. The sequence goes on along the minus strand of JAFLSK010000042.1, from coordinate 3,089 downwards.
GTTGAGCGTTTCGGGTATCTCGCCGAGTCTGAGTCCGCTTTTCTGGAGCATTGTGCCCATCGCTCCGTCGAGGATTATATAGTCATTTTTCAGTAAATCGTTAAAATTCACAGCGTTCACCGTTCTTTCTGAATTTGCAGGTCTTTGCCATATTACAGCCCACACAGCCGCGGCGTTTCTGCTCAAGCGGCGTATCGCTCAGCCCCATAATCGCCGTCACGGACTTAGTCGGGGTGAGAATAGAGTTGTCGTTCGTACAAAGGCCGATTTTTCGCGGTGCATCGAGGAGTGTGAGAAAATCCTTTTGCAGCTCAATCGGATAGTCGCCGTAGCCGGGAGAGAATCTCCACGTCAGGAATTTGCCCTCGTTTTGTGCGGCAATAACGCCGTCGAGCTTGTCGCACACCTGCTCAATCGCCGCGCTCGCCATAGCGTCGAGCACAACGGTTTTCGCCATATCAGTAACCTGAGCGGTGCGGATAAGCCTGTCGACTCCCGCGCCGAGAGTGGCGCAGAGCACCACTGCGTTCTCGCAGTCTTGCATATGGCGCGTAATCGACTCGCCGACGAGCAGACCGCTTTCGCTCAGGGAAACGGTCTTGTAGAGATATTTCGGCGTTGCTGTCGCGATAATTTCGCTCTCGCACTCGTCCATAAGAAGTTCTATCGCCTCGGTCATCTCGGCGCGGCTGTTGCCGAGATAGCGCAGAACCTCCGCTCTGTTAATCGCGCTGAGCTCTATCATAGCAGGTTGCCGACAGCGTCGCAGATTCTGCGCGCAACGTAGGGATTGTTCATCGTGTAGAGATGGATACCGCTCACGCCGTTTGCGATGAGGTCGACAATCTGGTCGACTGCGTACGCGATTCCCGCGTCGCGCAGAGCCTCGGGATTGTGGGCGTAGCGGTTCATAATATGCGTAAATTTCGCGGGCAGGGACGCGCCACACAGCGACACCATTCTCTGAATCTGATTCTTGTTCACGACAGGCATAATGCCCGCTTCAATCGGGACATTTACGCCCGCAAGCTGACAGCGTTTTTGAAAATCGTAGAAAATCCGGTTGTCAAAAAACAACTGCGATATAAGAAACTCCGCGCCCGCGTCGACCTTCTTTTTGAGGTTCATTATATCCTCGATTTCGTCCTTTGCGTCGGGGTGCACCTCGGGGTAGCACGCTCCCGCGATGTGGAAATCGCCCGTGTCCTTTATAAACTGAGTAAGCTCGCTCGCGTAGCGAAAGTCCGTCTGCGGCGGAAGGTCAGGGACTATGTCTCCCCTTAAAGCCAACACGTTCTCGATGTTGTGCTCCTTGAACTGCCCAAGCACGTCTGCGACCTGCTGTTTCGTACTGTTAACGCAGGTGATGTGAGCGATAGCCTCAACGCCGTAGTCGTTTTTGATTTTGCTCGCGATAGCGCAGGTATTGTCCGAGGCGGTGCCTCCCGCGCCGTAGGTCACGCTGACATAGGCGGGATTAAGGGAAGAAAGCTCTTCGAGCACGCCGTAAACGGACTCTATCGGCGAGGTTTTCTTCGGCGGAAAGACTTCGAAGCTTAATAGGGTTTTGTCCTCTTTATACATATCAAGAATGTTCAAATGATCACCTGCTAAAATAATCTGTATTTTATTTTACCATAACCATATTGCGGTTATGGTAAAATCAGCCATCGCTCGTTGCCGCAAAGCGGCAAACTGAGCGGGCAATATAAATTTGTAAAATAAACACATAACCCAACGTTTAAGATTCTATCGACTTATGTTGTGTTTATTTTACCATAACCGTATTGCGGTTATGGTAAAAT
>JAFLSK010000042.1:0-1184 GCA_022510945.1 Ruminococcus sp. | reverse complement strand
CACATAACCCAACGCTTAAGGTTTTATCGACTTATGTTGTGTTTATTTTACCATATTTAACTATAAGTATCAACAACTACATTTGACATATACTTAAAATAAGTGTAAAATTAGGTAGAATTTATTTAGAATTGAAGGTTTTAAAATGAAATTATCCTTAGTCGTTCCCTGCTACAACGAGCAGGACAACGTCGAACTTTTTTACGAAGAATGCGTCAAGGCGTTTGAAAACGTCGGCTACGACTACGAATTTGTTTTCGTAAACGACGGCAGCCGCGACAAAACCGAGGAAAAGCTCAAAAAGCTATATAACGAAAAGACCGAAAGCAACATCACCGTCGTATCGTTCAGCCGCAACTTCGGCAAGGAGTCCGCGATTTTTGCGGGAATCAAGAACAGCACGGGCGACTATGTGTCGCTTATTGACGCGGACCTGCAGCAACGCCCCGAGGTCGTGATTGAGATGATAGATATTCTCGACTCAGAGCCCGAGTACGACTGCGTTGCCGCCTATCAGGCAAAGCGCAAGGAGAGCGGCATTATGACGGGCTTTAAGTCGGGATTTTACAAGATGATTAACGCATTAAGCGAGGTCGAGTTGCACGCCGACGCGAGCGACTTCCGCACCTTTACGCGCACAGTAGCGGACGCTATTCTCGAAATGGGCGAGTACCACCGCTTCTCGAAGGGTATATTCAGCTGGATTGGATTCAACACGAAATACATTCCCTACGAGGTACAGGAGCGCAACGCGGGCGAGACGAAGTGGGGATTTCGAAAGCTCGTTAAGTACGCGCTCGAGGGAATCACCGCATTCTCCACAAAGCCGCTCAGGCTCGCGATTTACCTCGGCTCGTTCTTAGCGTTTGCGGCTATTGCGTACCTCGTGGTGATAATCATTCAGAGGCTGTTCTTCGACGCAAGTTTCAGCGGCTACGCGACTATCGTTGCGCTGATACTCCTGCTCGGAGGTATGCAGCTGTTCTGCATCGGACTTATCGGCTCGTACCTTGCGAAAACCTATATCCAGAGCAAGAACAGACCGATATATGTGGCGAAAGAGATTTTGAAGAGATAACTTTTTAATTCGAAATTAAATTAACACATAAAGAAGGCAGGTATAACCGAGTGGTTGTACCTGCCCTTTTATCTATTTAGGCTTTTATTTTACAGTTATTTTGCAC
>JAFLSK010000041.1 GCA_022510945.1 Ruminococcus sp. | reverse complement strand
GCTTAAACGCAGTGTTTAAGCCGTTTTTATGTGGCAGGGGCAGAAGGACTTGAACAAAAAAAGAAGTTTCTGCTTTAGTGCTAAGCCCTTTCAACACGCATTAAATAGTGCTTTTTAGTACATTACAAAAACACAATAACACAACATAACACAGCATAAAAAAACAAAATGGTATAAGGTTGGTATCTTTGAAAGCCCGTTGTTTAAAACAAGTTGATAAAATGCGAAGTGCTCAATCAAGAGCGTTTATTCGTGTTCCAAAAACATTTGTTATTGACACATTCATTAAGGTTATACATTTTATACACTTTTTGGCGGTATTTGTGTTTCAAAAAACCGCTCAAAACCTACAGACCAATAAAGCAGGTTTTGAAACATTTTTGATATTTTAAATTGAAAGGTGATTATTATGCTAATAGGCTACGCAAGAGTATCTACCGACGGACAGAGCCTTGACCGTCAAATCGACCAACTCGTTGCACACGGAGTTGACAAAAGAAATATCTATCAAGAAAAGCAATCGGGTAAAAAAGAACGCTCCGAGCTTAATCGAATGATAGACGAGCTACAGGAGAATGATGTAATTGTTATCTGCGACCTCACAAGGGTTAGCCGTTCTACGAAAGACCTCTTGAATACAGTAGAGAGAATTACAGGAAAAGGAGCGAACATAAAGTCACTAAAAGATGTGTGGCTTGATACAACGTCCGACAATCCATACAACACGTTCTTGCTCACTGTAATGTCTGCGCTCTCACAGCTTGAAGCTGACCTCGTAAGCGCAAGAGTTAAAGAGGGCTTGGCAAGTGCTAAAAAGCGTGGACGTGTCGGCGGTAGACCGTCAAAGCAAAACAAGCACTCAGAACAAGTTGTTGCTATGAGTAACGGCGGTATGAAAATATCTAAGATAGTTGAAACGACAGGGTTGTCACGCTCCACCGTAAACAGGATATTGAAAAATTATGAAAGTAATTGCTAAAGGGTTATCTACATAACAGATAAATAGTCAGAAATCAGCAGGGAGATTACAGGGAAAAAGCAAGGGAATGGAGCTTTAAACGTGTTCTGTATAAGTTGTATAAGTTTTTTTCAACATTTAGATTATATAAAAACATATTATTTCTATCTACGCGCGCGTAAGTGTAAAGAAACATTGTTTTATAAAATAAGCTCCTAAAAAATTGTTATACAACTTATACAAGCAACATTGTTTTATAAAACAAGTTTCTAAAAATTGTTATACAACTTATACATACAATGTATTACGTCGCAATACCTCTGCTTTTCCCCTGTAATTGAGCCGTTCGGAAGAACGGCGACCACTGAAATTAGACCTATCATTAAGAAAAGCTCTCGGACATCGGCAGATGTTCGGGAGCTTTCTCTCTTTAAAATATGTAATACAAATAATACAAGTAATACAGTTTACTTTACTTTGACTTTAATCTTGAAGGACTTGTAACCGTTTACTTTTACAGTAATTGTAGCATTGCCCTTTTTGCAACCTTTGATTTTAACAGTCTTGACAGTCTTATTGGAAGTAACTTTAGCAACGGTGGCTTTAGTTGACTTATAAGTGTTCTTGACTGTCTTAGCTTTGCCTGTGATTTTAACTTTGATAGTCTTACCCTTGGCAATAGCGTATCGGGTTGAAGCTTTGAACTTCTTGCTGTTAATTTTAATCGAAGGGTTGTTTGTAACCTTGATTTTGTATTTCACTTTAACAGAGTTGAGGGTTACAGTGATAGTGGCAGTGCCCTTGGTGCGACAAGTGATTTTGCCCTTAGAATCGACAGAAGCAACAGACTTCTTGGAACTCTTAAACTTAGGCTTAACGTTGCCTGCATTGTTGATTTTAATGTTAACAACTTTACCTGCTTTATAAGACTTGTTTACAGTCTGCGACTTAGCAGTCTGAGCGTCGAGAGTGATGTTGTCCTCAACATCGATATCGTCTGTATCGTTGCTGTTGGAGCTTTCTGAAGGCTCTGTTGTAGCAGGTGTTGTAGGCGTTGTAGCAGGAGCTACAGGCTTAGTTGTAGGCTGTGTTGGGGCAGGTGTTGTTGCCTGAGTTGTGGGCTCAGGTGCTTCATATGGGGTTATAGCACCGTTGGAAGTAACTTTGAACTGATAATCTGTATAATCGCTGTCTGTGTAGGTACGAAGTGTGTAGACAGTGTTGTTCTGAAGTGCTACAGTGAGTGAAGCCAAATCATCGTTTGTGAAATCTGTTACGATTTTTGTTTCACCTTCATAGAGGCTAAAATACGAAGCGTTGTTGATGTCTACAGAAAGTGCATCGATGATACCCTGAACAGGAATGTTGAAGTCTTTTGTTGCAGCGGGGCGGTATTCAACCGACATTTTTGCAGCAGCCTCATCAGAATGTTGCTTGTCGTAAGACACAGCTTCTTCGACAGATACTGCTCCTATGCCGGAACCTACAACAATAATGTTGTTGTTTTCGGGAACAATGACTTTGCAACGAGGTACTGATGCTAAATATACAAGGCTGTCGGGGAAGGATACCCATTCGAGGACGTCCATTCCGGAAAACGCGGCTCCGCAGTACTTGACACCTTCGGGAACAGTTACAGACTTAAGTGAGGAACAGCTTGAGAATGCTGCTGTGCCGATTTCTGTTAAGTTGTCGGGAAGTGTTACAGAAGTAAGCTTCTTGCAGTTCTTGAATGTGTCCGGCGGGAGCTCTGTGCCGCAATAGTATGCGTACTCGTTGTCGAACTCGTCGGGCAGGTACTTAGACACGTCTACGTCGAGTTTTGTACGGGTTGTGCCGTACGGGCGTTTCGATGTCTTCTGCCCTCTTGGTAACAGGTTCGGAAGCACAACTTTCTTGAGCTTTTTGCAATCTTGGAACATACCGATGCCGAACTCAATGATGTCTCCATCTTCGTAATCTCGTGAGAAAGTAATTTCTTCAAGGTTAGTTGCGTTGACGAAGTGATTGTCCCAGAATGCTTTGTATGTTTTCGGGAGCGTTACTTTCTTCACCGTTGAGTTTAACTTGATGGTATTCATTTCGTAGCCATCGATTGTTTCAGGTGCGACTACAGTGGTTTTGTTGCCAATGTAAACGCAACCGTTGTAGGTTACGGTTTCGTCGTTATCCTGACGTTCGCTTGTGATGCCGATTGAGCAGTTCCATTCGCCATCACTTGATACGAACTGGAATGAGCCTGCGGCTGTTTTGTCGGATGTTGCAGCGTTAACTGCGAAAGCCGATATTACGCTAATGAGCGTAAGGATGGCTAAAATTGTAGCAATTGTTCGTTTAAATGTCAGTGTCATGAAAATCATTCCTTTCGTTTTAAATTTATTATACTGAGCTTTGAACGAAATATGTTTCAACAAGTCTGAACTTGTTGATTTTTCAGAAAAATATATAAATATAAGTTTCTTATATTTTCATAAACACTCTCGGGCGAGTTTTAACTCGCCACTGTAACAAGAAATATTGGAGCGACAAGGTGATGTATTAACTTGTCGCTCCTCTGAGTTTAATAACTTATACGAGCTTTAGCTCTCGGTCTTAAGAACAACATAAAACCTGATGCGCAGATAATGAGCAGGATTACGCCACAAAGTAGATACACAGGGATACCATTACCACCTGTTGGGGGTGGTGTTAGGGTCTTGGTGTTGTATACGGTGATGTTGTACTCGTAATAGTAGTTGCCTTCATCGTTGAGTCTCTTAATGAAAAGTATAATTTTCATAATACTGAAATTCATACGAACAACAACTACTATTTACCGTCACAATCTCTTGCAAAGAGTGTTTATAAAGTGTTTATGAAATATAAAAAAGCGTAGTCCAAAGAACTACGCTGAAAAATACATAGCCCTTTGTCGCGAAACATATTCCTACACATTTTTTGAACGTATTGAAAATAGAGCATTGCATTTTTACCGAAATAAAAACACAACACATTCAAAAAATATGGAATTATGTTTCGCAAGATAAGTGTATCATATTGAACGACAATTTACAAGAAAAATTTTATAATTTTTATACATGTTGTTGACTTTTAATTATACATATAGTATAATACTATTAGTAGAATACATATAGTAATAATATGATACACTACTGTATCGAACTCGCAGAGCTTCGATATAACGCAACTCGTTTACAGAAACGAGATCGCGTAAAACCGTGTGCGTTATGTTGTAACGTGCACGGCAACTCGTGAAGCGAGTTGTTTGCTACGAATTACATTTGTAGCAAAAGCCCTCCGCAGGAGCACAATACTATTGCGCTATGCCAATAGTAATATTGTGCACCCTTTGGCAGAGCCAAAGGAGTGTGTGGGGCGTGTTACAAATAAAAAAGCATAGGCAAGTGAATAAATGATTTTTTGATTTTGGAGTGATATGTATGTTAAGTAAAGACAGCTACAGTATTTCAGTAACACAAGGCAACAAGATAGCCCACGAGCATGACGAGAGAGTCTACACGCCCCACAACGCAGATAGGTCTTTGGCAAGTCGTAACGTTTCGGTTAAGAGCACAAAAGACCTAAAAACTGCGTTCAATGACTTTTTCCGCGACAGCATTGCTCAGTATAACTCAAAGCAAAAGCGCGAGGACAGGAAAAAGTCATATGATTACTATTCGGACATTCTCAACGGCACTTGTCACGAAAAACCGTTGTATGAGTATGTCATTCAGATAGGTAATCACGAGGACAACGGCGTTACAGACAGCGAGTTTGACGCTGAAAAGTGGCGCGAGCTGAAAAAACAAGGTAAGTTTAAATCTGCTTCGACGTATGTTCAGCAGCACTTAAACAGAAATCAGAGTCGAGAGGAACTCAAAGAGGTTTTGCTCAATGTTGCGAATAGGCTTGAGAGCGAATACCCGAGTTTAAAGTTTTGGAGCATTCAGCTCCACGACGACGAAATGGGCACAGCTCACGCTCATATTATCTTTTCGCCTATCGGCGAGGGATACAAGAACGGTATGCAAAAGCGGTGTTCCCTTTCGCGTGCGCTTGAGCAAATGGGCTTTGTGACAGAGGGTAACAACTTCGCCGTAACACAATGGCAGAACGACGTTAAGAACAAAATCGTGCAAGAGATGAACGCTATTGGATACGCGAGACAGTATATGAATAATACTGAAAAGCACCTTTCGCTTAATCAGTTTAAGCTCAAAACCGAAAATGAGAAACTCGCTAAAAAGCGTAGCGAGCTTGAGAGCGATAACGCTATTCTTGCTTTTGACAACAAGCTTTCAGCTAAGAAGAAAAAGGAGCTTGAGGAACAGGAGAAAAAGATAAAAATAGCGCAGAGAGAGCACGCACGCAAACAGCGTGAGCTTGAAGCCGAGGAAAAGGCTCTGAGGGAGCGCGAGAGACGCGTTCAGCAGTTAGAAGTAGAATTAAACAGGCGTAGCGAAACGTTGCTCAGAGCCGAAGCAGAGCTACAGAACAAGCAGGAGCGTATGCGTAAGCGTGAGCGAGTGTTGCGCGTTGAGGAGTATGTCGATAGGAATGTTGATGTTCCGTCAACACAACGCCCCGATAGGGCTCTCCCTCAAATAGAGTTTTAAGCAACAAGTAAGAGCGGTGCAAATGTACCGCTCTTATATCTTGTTAATATGTATACTAAGTATACGGATATTCTATTATAGTGTGGGTTGTTTATTCTCTGTAGTGTTCGCTGTCCTTTCGGACAGCTTAATTACAGGGGAAAATGCGGGAGTAATGGAACTTGAAAAGTTGCTTGTATAAGTTGTATAAGAATTTTTGGAACTTTGTTTTATAAAAACAATGTTTCTTTACAACTTACGCGCGCGTAATTAGGAAAAGTATGTTTACATACTAAACTAAACATTGAAAAAACTTTATACAACTTATACGGAACGTGTGAATAGCTCCTTCTTCCTTGCTTTTTCACTGTAATAGAACTAAAACAGAGCGGTTGTCCGCTCTGTTTTTTATGTGCTACCCCTGCAAGGCGAGTTGCTTATCTTCTTTTTGTCTGTAGCGTTCACTGCCAAACATTTCCCTTATTTCTTCGAGCGTGAGCTCTCGCCTGCTCCTTTTGCGGTATGGCTCGGTATGATAATACCACGCCTGCTTTTTGTGCGCCCATTTGAAATTGAGCTGTTTTAAGATTTCGCGGTGGGCTTTCGTGTTACCGCTAACCCATATCCAATTACCGCAGATTTCAACCTCAACGCCGTTGAGCCGTGTCAGTACCTCGATAATATGTATAAATTCCTCGGCGGTCTCGGTTGTTTCCTTCGTGTACTGCTTGCCCTCGCT
>JAFLSK010000040.1 GCA_022510945.1 Ruminococcus sp. | reverse complement strand
AATAGCCCCTTTTAGGGGCTGTGCAAACCACCCGTTCAACGGGTGGTTTTGATTTGTGTGAAATTAATTGCGCGTTGCGAATTGAATTACTACGCTGATTTCTCGAACTGGCTGTTGTAGAGGTCGGCGTAGAAGCCGTTCTGCTCAAGCAGCTGTTCGTGGGTTCCCTGCTCGACGATGTCGCCGTCCTTCATTACGAGGATTAAATCCGCGTCCTTTATCGTCGAGAGGCGGTGGGCGATGATAAAGCTCGTTCTGCCCTTCATAAGGTTGTTCATAGCGCGCTGGATTCGGCTTTCGGTGCGCGTATCTACCGACGAGGTCGCCTCGTCGAGAATAAGAATCGGGTTGTCGGCGAGGATTGCGCGCGCGATTGTGAGGAGCTGTTTCTGTCCCTGACTTACGTTGCTCGCGTCCTCGTTGAGCTCCATATTGTAGCCGCCCGGCAGGGTGCGGATGAAGCGGTCGGCGTGCGCAGCCTTAGCCGCGGCGATGACCTCCTCGTCGGTCGCGTCAATGCGGCCGTAGCGGATGTTCTCCATAATCGTGCCCTTGAAAAGCCAGGTGTCCTGCAGTACCATTCCGAGAGCCTCCCGAAGTTCGCGGCGGTTGAAGTCCTTGACGTTGTGGCCGTCAATCCTTATCGCGCCGTCGTTTACATCGTAAAAGCGCATAAGCAGCTTAACCATAGTCGTCTTGCCCGCACCCGTGGGGCCGACAATCGCGATGCGCTGACCCTGCTTTACACTTGCGCTGAAGTCGTTGATGATGATTTTGTTCTCGTTGTAGCCGAACTTAACGTGCTCGAACTCAACGTCGCCCTGAACGCTCGTTACGTCGACGGGATTTTCGCAGATCTGTACCTCCTCGTCCTCGTCGAGGAACTCGAACACACGCTCGCTTGCGGCTGCCATAGACTGCACCATATTTATTACCTGAGAAATCTGCTGAATCGGCTGAGTGAAGCTTTTAACGTACTGGATAAACGCCTGAATATCGCCGATTGTAATAACGCCCTGAATCGCGAGCAATCCGCCCGAAAGCGCCACGGCTGCGTAGCCGAGGTTGCCGACGAGCATCATCAGCGGGTGCATCATACCCGAGAGAAACTGCGACATCATAGCGGATTTGTAGAGGACTTTGTTTGTCTTTTCGAATTCCTCGAGCGTTTCCTCTTCCTTGTTGTACGCCTTTATGATGAGGTGTCCGCTGTAGGTTTCCTCAACGATACCGTTAATCTCGCCGAGGTACTTCTGCTGGTTGCGGAAGTGTTTCTGAGAAACCCTGACAATCATTCCCATCAGTACAGCCGAAACGGGCAGTACAACAAGCGCAATCAGCGTCATAAGCGGCGAAATCGACAGCATCATCACGAGTATGCCGACAATGCTGCACACCGAGGTGATAATCTGGGTAACGCTCTGGTTGAGGCCGAATCCGAGGGTGTCGACGTCGTTTGTGATTCGCGAGAGCACCTCGCCGTAGGTGCGGCTTTCAAAGTACTTGAGAGGCATACGGTTGATTTTCTCGGAAATCTCGCGACGCAGACGGTAGCAGATTTTCTGCGTGATTCCCGTCATAAGCCAGCCCTGTACGAACATAAACAGCGCGCTCACGCCGTAAATAGCGAGCACGATAAGAAGGATATAACCGATATAGCCCATATCTATACCGCCGTTGCCCTGTATCTTGTTCATAAGTCCGGTTGCGAGAGCGGTGGTCGCCTTACCGAGAATTTTCGGCCCGATTACCGAGAAAACGGTCGAAATCGCGGCGCAAATCATAACGATTATCACGGCGATTTTGTACCTGCCGATGTACTTTATGAGCTTTTTTACCGAGCCCTTGAAGTCCTTAGCCTTCTCAACGGGCGCCATCGGCCCGCCGTGGGGCTTTCTGCGGTTTTCAGCCATTGCTCTCACCGTCCTTTCCGAGTCCGAGTTCCTTCTCGGATAGCTGTGATTTTGCAATCTCAAGGTATGAGTCGCACGACCTGAGCAGTTCTTCGTGGGTGCCTATGCCCGCGATTTTGCCCTCGTCGAGGACGATAATCTGCTCGGCGTCCATAATTGTCGAAATTCGCTGAGCGACGATGATAACCGTGCTGTCGGAAACGCTCTCGCTGAGCGCCTTTCGTAGCACCGCGTCGGTCTTCATATCGAGAGCCGAGAAGCTGTCGTCGAATATATATATCTTCGGATTCTTTGCGATAGCGCGCGCGATAGAAAGCCTCTGTTTCTGTCCGCCCGAGACGTTCGTTCCGCCCTGCGCGATTTCGCTCTGATATTTATCGTGTTTTTGCTCTATAAACTCGGTCGCCTGAGCGATTTCTGCGGCATTTTCCATATCCTTTTGAGTGGCGTTTTTGTTGCCGAACTTGAGGTTGCTTTCGATAGTGCCGCTGAAAAGGATTCCCTTCTGCGGAACATAGCCGATTTCGTCGCGCAACGACTGCATAGTAAGCGAGCGGATATCCTTGCCGTCGACTGAAATCTCGCCCTCGGTCACGTCGTACAGACGCGGAATGAGGTTTACGAGGGTCGATTTTCCGCTTCCGGTGCTGCCGATAATCGCCGTGGTTTCGCCGGGGTTCGCCCTAAAGCTTATGCCCTCGAGGACATTCTCCTCCGCGCCGGGATACCTGAACGCAACGTTTTTAAACTCAACAACGCCGTCGTGGGATTTCAGTTCCTCGGCGTTTTCGCTGTCCGTTATAGTCGATTTTGTATTTACAACCTCGTCGATTCTGCCCGCGGCTACAGCCGCACGCGGAAGCATTATCGACATCATCGTAAGCATAAGGAAGCTGATGATAATCTGCATTGAGTAGGTGATAAATGCGGTCATCTCGCCGACCTGCATATTGCCGTCGTTTATGTGACCCGCCGCAACCCATACGATAAGAACGGATACGAGGTTCATAAGCACCGTCATAATCGGCATCATAAACGTCATTACGCGGTTGGTGAAGAGGGTCGTTTTTGTGAGCTCCTTGTTCGCTTCGTCAAAGCGCTCCTCCTCCTGCTTTTCGCGGCCGAAGGCGCGGATAACGGGAATACCCGTGAGGATTTCGCGCGATACAAGGTTTACGCGGTCAACAAGCTTCTGCATAAGCTTGAACTTCGGCATAGCAACGCCCATAAGCGTCAAAACGACTATCATAATTGCCGCCACGGCAAGGGCGATTACCCACCACATACTTGCGCCCGTGTTTATCACCTTGATAACGCCGCCTATGCCTATAATCGGCGCGTAGAGCACCATTCGAAGCAGCATAACGGCTACCATCTGAATCTGTTGTATATCGTTGGTTGTTCGGGTTATGAGAGAGGCTGTGGAGAATTTGTCGATTTCGGCGTTTGAAAAGCCGATGACGTTTTTAAACACCTTGCTGCGCATATCCATACCGACGCTCGCGCCGACCCGTGAGGCGAAATATCCGACGAGGATAGAAGCCACGGTGAGTACAAGCGCAATGGCGAGCATCTTAAAGCCCGATGTCCACAAGTAGTTCGTCTGAACTACGTCAACGTCAACGCCGGCCTCGCGGTCGCACTTCGCGGCGAACGCAATGCCCGAGGACATCATAGTGTCCGCGCCGAGCGCGTCGATTTCGTTCTCCATAGATTTGCGGGACTGTAAAAGCTTATCCTTCTCGATTTTTACGGGAATTACCATTTCGCCGCCGAGCGAAAGCTGTGCGCCCGCGACAAGCTCGCAAAACAGCGGCCGCGTGTCGATGCACTCTACCTCGGTCTCGTTGCCGTCCGCGTCACTCTGCACGCGCGTAAAGGGCTTAAGCTCCACGCCGAACAGCTTGCCGATATCCTCAACCGAAATGTCGTCATAGTTCGTTGACGGGGACGTCGGGTTGTCGCCCGCCGTTTGTGACGAGAGCATTTCCTTAAACGTATCGACAGGCAGCATTGACATAGAATAATCCATCATAATCGGGATAATCAGTTGCTCGTCGAGCTCGGCGGCGTTTTCTCTGCCGCTTTCGCTGAGGGTGTAGTACCCTCCGTCCTTTTCGTAGGCTTTTTTAAAGAGCTTTATCTCCTTATCCTTCATAAAAAGCTGAGCGTATTCGTACTCGTTCGCGCTCATTTTCTCGGGGAGGATATGCTCTATGCCGCTGTTCTGGATACCCGTGTCGATTATGTTGGAGGTGTACTGAGGCAGTGCGAGGTCGCAGCTCGCCTGAATAATCAGCAACACGATAACCGCAAGCACAGATTTCCAGTAGGGCAGAAAATTCTTAAATATCTTTCCCAATGCTTTCTCTCCTTATCTCATTTCAATTCATATACATTATATTCTAACTCTAACTTCGGACGTGGTCAAGAAGGGAGTGGACAAAAACTCTGTTTTGTACAAAAAACGGTCGGACAAAGTGCGGGGATACACCAAACTGTCCGACCTAATCTTAGTTGTCGTTGTTCTTTCTTATTCTGAGGTACTTATTCCTCGTCGCAATTCCGCCGCGGATATGTCGCTGGCTTTTGTTTGTCTCGAGAATTTCCCGAACCTCCTTGTAGAGCACGGGGTTGACGTTCTTGAGCCTCTGGCTGACGTCCTTGTGGACGGTGCTCTTGCTGATTCCGAATTTCTTCGCCGCCGAGCGGACTGTAGCTTTACTCTCGATTATGTACTCCCCGAGCATCGCGGCTCTTTCTTCCACTATACCTTTCACATATAACCCTCCAAAGCTGAATTTGGTAAATTATATGCACTTTCTACCCGAAAAATTACCTAATTTTCATCATAACATTTTATGCAAAACGCAGATAAAAAGCAAAAACATTGACAACTATTTCGCGGAAAATGTATACTTATTTTATAATTAAAGCTGAGGTGTTAATTATGAAAAGATTCATTGCCATATTACTTTGCGCAGTTTTAGCTTTCAGTGTGCCGCTGTGCGTAAGCGCGGAGGATGACGACAGCTACGACTACGTCGACCTTCTCGCGCAGTACACAACCAAGCAGGTTGTCGAGATGTTCCCTCAGGCGGCGCAGTACCTTGCGAGCGAGTTGCGCAAGCTAAACGACGATATATCGCTGAGAGAGTTCAACGTTGATATAAAGTATATCGACTCGCTGTTTTTCAGCGTTCTATGCGAAAATCCCGATATTTTCTACGTTAATCCGCGCTACTTTGAATCGACTGTGCCGGATGAGTCGAACTACCTCATTTCCGTTCGACCGTTCTACTTCTTTGACGCGAAAAATATCGCGAGCGAAACCAAGAAGTTTGAATCCGCGTGCGACGATATACTGAAGGGTATCGACAAAAGCTGGAGCGACCTCGTGAAAATTCGCTATATCCACGATATGATTGCGACAACGTGCGAGTACGATATGGACCTCTACAACGAGGACTACATTATCTACACCGCGTACGGCGCGCTTGTGAACCGAAACGCCGTGTGTGAGGGCTACACTCTTGCGTACAGGTATCTGCTGAGCAAGCTTGGAATCGAGACCCGCTACGTCCTCAGCCGCAAGATGGAGCACGCGTGGGCTATGGTAAAGCTTGACGGAAACTACTACCACGTCGACATCACGCACGACGACCCAAGCTACGACAACCTCGGCAGAGTAAACCACGAATATTTCCTCAAAAGCGATAGGTCGTTTACCCTCGACAGCGACCACCACGACTGGATAAGCGACATCAAGGCGAGCGACACCTCGTACGACAATATGTGGTGGAACGATATCAACACTATTATCTTCAACGTAGACGGCAACGACTACTACGTTAACCAATACTACGGCAGCAGTATCTACGGCGCGTTTATTGAGCGTACTCCGGACGGCTCAACCTGTGTGCTCGCGAGAGTAACGAAGCGTTGGCTGCACAAGGATAAAACCAACGGCGCGTTCTGGGAAAGAAGCTTTGTGTACCTCGCGTGGGACGGCGAATACTTCTACTACAACGACACAGGGAACATCTACCGTCAGAAGCCCGACAGCGCACAGGCACAGATAGTCTACGAAAAGCCCGCCTCGCTCGACAACGACATCTACGGACTCGTGTTCAGAGCGGACGGCACGATGTATATAACCGCAAAAAAGTACCCCGACACATCGGACGAAATTTATAAGCTTTCGAGCCTTGCGCCGATAAGATGGGTTAACGCAATTCAGGATAGCAGTAACACTTATCCCTCCGGCGGCAGCACTTCCTCCGATTCGCCCAACGCTCCGACAGGCCCGTCGCAGAACGGCAGCGTTATCGTCATAAAAAAGACGGCGAAGCAGTCGCTTTATGTAAACCAGACGAGTAAAATAAACGTAGAAGATAAAACCGTGGTGTTCAAATCGAGCAACAAAAAAATCGCCACCGTGAACAAAAACGGAAAAATCACCGCAAAGAAAAAGGGTACCGTGACTATCACCGCAAAGGGCGATACGATAGATTTGAAGGTCACCGTAACCGTCAAGAATCCTAAGCTTAAAATTAAATCCAAAAAGCTTAATAAGGGCAGCACATACAAAGTTGTCGTGGTCGGCAAATACGGTAAGGCGACCTACAAAAGCTCAAATCCGAAGGTCGCAAGCGTCACTTCCTCGGGAAAAATAAAAGCAAAGAAAAAAGGCAACGCGGTAATCACCATAAAAATCGGAACTGCAAAACTGAAACTCAAAGTCAAGGTTAATAATTAGGACAACTCGCAATTAAATCACCACAAAGAAAGGGCAGGCACAACCGATGCACAGCACCGTAAAAAGTAGACAATAGAAAAAAGGGACCTCCTATGGTAGAAT
>JAFLSK010000004.1 GCA_022510945.1 Ruminococcus sp. | reverse complement strand
GTCCCTTGCGGGATCACTAGTTTTCAAGACTAGCTCCTTAAACCACTCGGACACCTCTCCATGCGCTTTATCAAGCAGTTAAAATCATATCATATCAGCCTCGGTTTGTCAACAGTTTTCTTAAAATATCGTATCTTTATTCACCCTCTTGCAAAATCTGTCGGCTTATGTTATAATGCGTATATCGAATTAAAACACAAGATAGAGGTGCGTAAAATGAAGTGTCCATATTGTGGTTATACAGAGTCCAAGGTTATTGATTCCCGCGCGGCTGATGACAACGAGCGTATCCGCCGCAGGCGCGAGTGCTTAAAGTGCGGCAAGCGTTTCACCACTCACGAAATCATCGAAACTGTGCCCGTAATCGTTGTAAAGCGCGACAAGAGTCGCGAGAGTTTTGACCGCAACAAGCTTACAAACGGTCTCGTTCGTGCTTGCGAAAAAAGACCCGTTTCCATCGACCGTATTGAGGAAATCGTCAACACGATTGAGAGCAAGGTTCAGGCGAGCCTCGACCGCGAGGTTACGACCCAACAGATAGGTGAGATGGCTATGGACGAGCTTCGCAACGTGGACGAAGTAAGCTATGTTCGTTTTGCTTCAGTTTATCGCTCGTTTAAGGATATCGAAACCTTTATGGACGAGTTAAATAAGCTCTTAAAAGATAAATAAAATTTTAGCCGCCCGAGAGGGCGGCATTTTTTATGAATATTTTTTCGCTACCATATACGAGTACAGCACACATATTACGACATCAATAAGCAGAATTGCAAGATACCAATACAATGCAACGCCGATTATGCTCATTATAACGAAAGCGATGCCCGTAAGCATAAGGCAAATTCCTCCGAAAAGCTGAGATTTTTTCCATGTGACGTCGTTTTTCATACTCCATTTTGTTCTCAGCCCGACAAGGGAATTTTTGCGCGTTTTCGGCATAATGTTTCCTATAATAATCAGTCCGATTCCAAGCACGAAGAAGATAAAACTGTCGATATTTAGGGGCATCTCGCTCAGGTCATAAACCGGAATATATGCCGCGTATAGGAAATAATACGTCATCGCGTTAAACAGAGCGACTACAACAAGTCCGCAAATCATCACAACACGCTCGTTGCTGTTGCCGTTAGTTTCGAACAAACTCATAAGCTTTGCAATTCCGAACATCAACGCGCCCATTATAAACGTGGCAGCAGGTAAGATGAAAAGAGTGGTTTTACTACCGAAGCCGTCAGCCTGAAAATTTACGCCGTAGTGGGTCGGGATAGTTTTCTCGAGATACGGCATAACAGCGGCGGTCACCGCGAGCGGTAGAAGCACGAGAATAATATATATAATGTATGTGGATTTCTTAATCTTCATTGTCTTTGCCTCCTTTGAGCATATCGAGCCAAACAATCGCCTCGTCGAGGACAGAGAGATTGGGCTCGTAGTAAATGAAGTTTTTGTATTTTGTTTCGTAAATGAGGTCGGCCTTTTTTAGCTTGGACAGGTGATAGGAGAGAGCCTGCGGCGTCATATCGAGGTGTTCCGCCAGCTCGCCGGAACTGATTTTACCCTCTCGAAGCTTCAGGAGTATCTTCCGTCTTGTGTCGTCGGCTAAGGCCGTGAGAATTTTATTTATAGACATGGTGCGCGCTCCAATCTATTTCAAAATTTCTTTAAATAGATAATAATACAAATTGTTTCAAAAGTCAATACCTATTTAAAAAATTTTTTAAATAGGATATAAAATAAAAGACTGCCCGCTCGGAGCAGTCTTTGTCATCTGTTATTCGTGGTCGTGTGCGCTTTCGATTTTTCCTACAATCGGCTCGGGGTCGATGCCCTGACGTGTGTAGTAGTCGGAAACCGCCGACTTGATTGCTTCCTCAGCGAGCACGGAGCAGTGCACCTTTACCGGCGGAAGTCCGTCGAGAGCCTCCATAACTGCCTTGTTGGTAAGTTTGAGCGCATCGTCAATAGTCTTGCCTTTTATGAGCTCGGTTGCCATTGAGCTGGTCGCGATAGCTGCGCCGCAGCCGAAGGTCTTAAACTTAACGTCTGAGATTGTATCTCCGTCAATCTTGAGGTACATCTTCATTATATCTCCGCACTTGGAGTTGCCAACCTCGCCGATACCGTCTGCGTTCTCAATTTCGCCGACGTTTCTCGGGTTAGCGAAGTGATCCATAACTTTTTCTGAATATGTGAATGCCATAATAATTCTCCTTTATCCTATAAATTTTGCATCGCTTTTTTCGCCCTTGACGATTTGCTCCCAAAGCGGGGACATATCTCGGAGCATTTTTACAATCTTCGGAACGGTCTCGAGGATATAGTCGATATCCTCCTCAGTGGTCGTTTCGTCGAAGGTCATACGGGTGCTGCCGTGAGCGATTTCGTGGGGCAGACCGATTGCGAGCAGAACGTGGCTCGGATCGAGGCTGCCCGAGGTGCAGGCTGAGCCGGAGGATGCGGAAATGCCCGCCATTTCGAGCCTTAAAAGAAGGCTTTCGCCCTCGATGCCCTCAAAGCACATATTTACGTTGTTCGGCAGGCGGTGAACTCTGTCGCCGTTTACACGGCTGCGCGGAATTTCGAGAAGTCCGTCAATAAGCTTGTCCCGAAGCTTTTCAAGCTTTGCGTTGCGCTCATCCATTGTGTCGAGTGCAAGCTGAAAAGCCGCGTCAAGACCAACGATACCCGCGATGTTCTCAGTGCCTGCGCGCTTGTTGCGCTCCTGCGCGCCGCCCTCAATAAGGTTGTCAATGAGCACGCCCTTGCGTACATAAAGCAGACCAGTGCCCTTAGGGCCGTGGATTTTGTGAGCTGTCATAGAGAGCAGGTCGATGTTCTGCTCCTGAACGTCAATTTTGCAGTATCCCGCGGCCTGAACGGCGTCGGTGTGGAAAAGCACCTTGTGAGCCTTGCAGATAGCGCCGATTTCGGCAATCGGCTGAATTGTGCCGATTTCGTTGTTGGCGTACATAATGGACACGATAGCCGTGTCCTCGCGGATAGCATTTTCAACGTCCTCGGGGCGGACGAGTCCGTCATCGTAAACGTCGAGGTAGGTTACCTCAAAGCCGTCCTTTTCGAGAGCCTTGCAGGTGTGAAGAATAGCGTGGTGCTCGAATTTAGACGTGATGATGTGTTTTTTGCCGCGCGACTTGAGTCGGTTGCAGATTCCTTTGAGAGCCCAGTTGTCGGACTCCGAACCGCCCGAGGTGAAGTAAATCTCGCTCGGGGACTTTGCACCGAGGTTCTTCGCGATATTTTCACGCGCGTCCTCAACCGCTTTCTTCGCTGTCTGTCCTATACCATAGAGGCTTGAAGGATTGCCGTAAACCTCGGTGAAGTACGGCATCATCTTCTCAAGGACAACAGGCGACAGCTTGGTGGTCGCCGCGTTGTCGGCGTATATTTCTCTCATATAATCAACCTTTCGTTTATATATGTATATAAGTTATATATATTGTTCCGCTGCGGCTACGGCAAGGCGGTCGCAACGCTCGTTTTCAGGGTGACCCGCGTGACCTTTTACCCATACAACCTCGACCTCGTGCGCGTCGTAAAGGGTAAGAAGCTTGTCCCACAGTTCAGGGTTTAAAGCCTTTTCCTTTTTGTTGCGCATCCAGCCGTTAGCCTTCCACTTCTTAGCCCAGCCGAGCTTTAGCGCGTTGGCGACATACTGACTGTCGGTGTAGAGAGTGACCTCGCACGGTTCCTTTAGCATTTCGAGGGCCTTTATTACAGCCATAAGCTCCATTCGGTTGTTGGTGGTGTTCGCTTCTCCGCCCGAGATTTCGCGCTCGGTCGTCTTGTAGCGGAGTATCGAGCCCCAGCCGCCCGGACCGGGATTGCCCTTGCAGGCGCCGTCCGTAAAAATCTCTACTTTTTTCACAGTATCACTCCGAATGAATTAGCCGAAAATTAATCAGCTTATAATATGCCAAACCCTATTATAATACTATGGTTAGTCAATTGCAACTGTTTTTTTCATAGGAATTTATATTTTTTAAATTTATTTCGTGAGTAAACGCGTTAAGCGGTATGTGACTAAGGGTAAATAAAGCGGTCAATAATACAAATTGATCGGCTGTAGGTGTTTTCCGATTTCTTCCTTAAATCACTTGACATACATATGCGAAATAAGTTAAAATATTATGAATAATTATAATCGGATAATAGGCAAATAGCGCAATTTGTCTTAAAGAAGAGCCGAGGCTCGTAGCCCTCAATTAACGACCGGCGACAACTAATCTGCACAGCAATCAACTATTGCGCAGCAGATTTAGGGAGTGGGAGTTATTTTCGGAATAGCGAAGGACAACGAGGCTTGACATTAAAGAAGAGCCGAGGCTCTGAGCCCTCAATTAACGACCGGCAACAACTAATCTGCGCAGCAATCAACGATTGCGCAGCAGATTTGGGGAGTGGAAGTTAATTGAGGAACAGCGGAGAGCAACGAGGCTTGACATCAAAGAAGAGCCGAGGCTCGGAGCCCTCAATTAACGACTGGCGACAACTAATCTGTGTAGCAATTGACTATTGCGAAGCAGATTTGGGGAGTGGAAGTTAATTGAGGAACAGCGGAGAGCAACGAGGCTTGACATCAAAGAAGAGCCGTTACATAAAATCTGAAAAATGGAGGTAAATTTGTGTCAGCAGATAACAACAATAACAGAAAACGCTACAGCGGCAAGCGCAACGCGAAGTCTTATTCTGCAAAACGCTACTCTGACGATAAAAGAAAAAGCGTAAATAAAGCTAAGAAAAACGCAGCTCGTCCGAAGAAACCCGCTGTGCAGAAGCCCTCGATAAAGGTTGCGTTCCTCGGCGGCCTCAACGAAATCGGAAAGAACATCACTCTGTTCGAGTGCGAGGGCGATATAGTTCTTCTTGACTGCGGTATGGCGTTCCCCGACGGCGATATGCTCGGCGTCGACCTTGTAATCCCTGACTTCACATATGTTGAGCAGAACATAGACAGGGTTAAGGGCCTCGTAATTACCCACGGTCACGAGGACCATATAGGCGGTATTCCGTTCTTGCTTTCAAAAATGAATATTCCGATTTACGGTACGCCGCTCACAATCGGACTCCTCGGCAACAAGCTGAAGGAGCACAATCTCTTTAACTCGGCGAAGCTCAACGTGGTAAACGCCGGCGGTAGGGTGAAGTTAGGCTCTTTTGAGGCTGAGTTTATCCACGTCAACCACTCAATTCCCGACTCGGTCGCAATCGCTCTGCATACGCCCGCAGGCGTTGTCGTTCACTCGGGCGACTTCAAAATCGACTGTACCCCGTTTGTGGGGGATATGATTGATTTACATTCCTTCGCGCGACTCGGTCACGAGGGCGTGTTAGCGTTCTTCTGTGAGAGTACGAACGCAGAAAGACCCGGCTACACTGCTACTGAGCAGACCGTAACCCACAGCCTCGACAGTCTTTTTAACGAGGCGTCTAAAAACAGAATTATCATCGCGACCTTCGCGTCGAATGTTAATAGAGTTCAGCAGATTATCAACTGCGCTGAGAAATACAACCGCAAGGTTGCCTTCTCGGGACGCTCTATGGTTAACTATATGAACGTTGCCAAGGAGTTAGGATATCTGAAGGTTCCCGAAGGCATTATCATTGATATAGATATGCTCAACCGCTACACTCCCGAGCAGATTGTTCTCATCACCACCGGCAGTCAGGGCGAGCCTATGTCCGCGCTGTCGCGTATGGCGTACTCCGACCACCGCAAGGTTATGGTCGGTGAGGGAGATTTTATCATCATTTCCGCAAACCCAATCCCCGGCAACGAGAAAACGGTCGGCAACGTTGTCGACGAGCTTTTAAAGCGCGGTTGCCGTGTGATTTACGAGAGTATGTACGATGTTCACGTTTCGGGTCACGCGTGTCAGGAGGAACTGAAAATTGTTCAGAAACTCGTGAACGCAAAGTATTTCATACCCGTTCACGGCGAGCAAAAGCACCTGAGAAAGAACGCGGAGCTTGCACTCTCGCTCGGCGTCGATAAGAAGAATATTTTCATCGGCGATATCGGCAGTCAGGTCGAAATCAACGAGAATTATATGAAGGAACTTGCACCCGTGCCCGCGGGCAAGGTGTTTGTGGACGGCCTCGGCGTAGGCGATGTCGGCTCAATCGTGCTCCGCGACAGAAAGCACCTCGCTGAGGACGGACTAATTATCATCGTCGCGTCGCTCGACGTGTACGACGGTCACGTTATCAGCGGCCCCGATATTGTGTCGAGAGGTTTCGTGTATGTTCGCGAGAGCGAGGAACTCTTAGACGAAATCCGTAAGCTGTCGCTCGATATCCTCGAGAACTGCGCGGACAACAACATTCACGAATGGGGTGCAATCAAAAACAGAATCAAGGACGAGGTTTCGAAGATGATAAGTCAGAAAACCCGTCGTTCGCCGATGATTCTGCCTATTTTGCAGGAAGTATAATCTGTATATAAATGTTGCGGGAGGGTGCTTCACCCTCTCGGGCAAAATTTCCTATAAAGTCACTTAACAAGGGTAAAATTTATGAGAAGGAAAGTCTGGACATCGTCACCACTGTTTATAATTTTCTCCGCAGTAATGCTCGGTATGGCGCTCGTATCCTACCGTTTCAGCTACATTCTCTCTGTGGTTGAGGCGACGATTGCGGTAGCGTCAATGCTTGTGGTAGTGCTGTTCGCAGTGAGCTTTAAGCGCTATATCAACAGAACAATAGCCTCGGCAATTTCCAATATCTCCGAGGTTAACCAGTCGTATCTTGAGCGATTCAAGATGCCTGTGGTTGTTGCGGGCAGATTCGGCGATATCCTCTGGTCAAATTCTCGCTTTAAAAAACAGCTCTGCCTCGGCAGAAACCCTGTAAATGACAACATCTCCGAGTATATTGGCTCCCGTAGCATCGAGGACGTTGCCGACTCGGAGGGCTTTGATATTGACCTCGACGGCAAGCACTACACCGTTTTCTGCACCAACGCGTCCGACGGCTATATCTGCTTTTATATCGACAATACATATTATAAGGAAACGGTGAAGAAGTACAACGACACGCGCAAATCCGTCGCGCTCGTTGTGTTCGACAACCGCGAGGAATTCTCTGGCGACAGCGAGGAGGAAAGCGTTCGAGTTATCCTCTCTCTCGAGGAAAAGCTTCTGCGTTTTGCGCACGAAAACAACGCTTTGTTTAAGAGCCTTCCGTCGAATAAATATATGCTTATCTTCGATAAGCTTCACCTTGAAAAGCAGATAAAGGATAAGTTCCCGATACTAAAGGAAATCCGCTCAATCAGGTACAACAACCGCGAGGCGACGATTTCGGTCGGAATAGGCGCTGACTGCGATACGCTTATTGACAGCGAGCAGAAGGCGAGAAAAGCCCTCGATATGGCGCTCGGCAGAGGCGGCGACCAGGTAGCCGTTATGCACGACGATAATTATGAGTTCTTCGGCGGAATTTCGACGGGAATCGAGCGAATGAGCAAGGTCAGAAGCCGCGTTATCGCGACCTCAATAGCGAGGGCGGTTTCCGAGTCGGATAAGGTCTTGATAATGGGTCACCGATTCTCCGACCTCGACTGCGTAGGCGCCGCAGTAGGCTTACAGCCTGTAATTGAAAAAAGCTGCAAAAAGCACTGTCGCATAGTTCTTAACAAGGAAACCTCAATGGCGCAGAGCCTCATCGACCTCGTCGAAGAGAGCGGACAAAATATGTTCATCACTCCCGAGGACGCCTTAAAGGGCATATCCTCGAAAACCCTGCTTATCGTTGTGGACACTCATATCCCCGATGTGGTCGAGAGTCCCGAGGTGCTGAAAAAGAGCAAAAGGATAATTGTTGTCGACCACCACAGGAAGATGGTCAACTTCATAGATAATTCGATAGTTTTCTACCACGAGCCTATCGCTTCATCAGCGTCTGAGATGATTACCGAGCTTATAACATATCTCGGCGAAAACTTCGTGGATAAGCTACAGGCTGAGGCGCTGCTTGCGGGCATTATGCTTGATACGAAGAACTTCGTTATCCGCACGGGTGTGCGCACATTTGAGGCCGCGGCGTTCCTCAGGAAAAGAGGCGCGGACACTGTCGAGACCAAGGCGCTCTTTGCGGGCTCGCTCGATACCTACCGCGAGAAGTTCGAGATAGTCAGCAAAGCTGAAATTATCGACGGTTGCGCTGTCGTTATAGCAGATTCGGAAACGCGCGACATTCGCCTCGTAGCCGCTCAGGCTGCCGACGAACTGCTCACGGTTTCCAAGGTTGTCGCAAGCTTTGTGATATTTAAATCGAACGACGTTATAAACATATCTGCGCGCAGCTACGGCAAAATGAACGTGCAGGTGATTATGGAGGCTCTCGGCGGCGGCGGTCACCAGAATATGGCGGCAGTACAGCTTGAGAACACCACGCCCGAAGAAGCTAAGGCAAAGTTGATTGAAACGTTAAATAATACTTCAGTATAGAAAGGACGATATGAATGAAAGTAATTTTGTTACAGGATGTAAAATCGCTCGGCAAGAAAGGCGAGCTTGTTAACGCATCCGACGGCTATGCACGCAACTTCCTCTTCCCGAAGAAGTTAGCGCGCGAGGCTAATGCTCAGGCGATGAATGAATATAAGAACGCAGAGGACAGCAAGAACTATAAAATCGCAACCCAGAAGGCTCAGGCAGAGCATTATAAAAGTCAGATTGAGGGTAAGACCCTCGTTATGCGCGCCAAGGGTCAGAACGACAAGCTTTTCGGCAGCATAACCGCCAAGGACATCGCGAACGAAATCAAACAGAGATACAACGTAAGCGTTGACAAGCGCAAGGTATCCCTCAGAAGCGAAATTAAAACATTCGGCAAGTATGAGGCAGAGGTCAAGCTATACACAGGTATCTCTGCTAAGGTTAACATAGAGGTAGTCGAGGGATAAAGGATTTAATTCCCGATTATCTACATATTAAGGATACAGAAATGGCAGAAAAAAACATTAAAACGGGATATGACGGGTTCAACCTGCCCTACAGCGCGGAGGCGGAGCAGGCTGTGCTCGGCGCGGCTATTCTCGACGGCAATGTGCTCAATGAGGTCGCCGTAATTCTCAGTGACTCAAAGTATTTCTACGTCAACACTCACCGCGTGGTCTACGGCGCAATGCTTGACCTCTTCAACGCGGGAAATAACGTTGACTTCGTAACATTGCTCGAGGAACTCAAGCGCAACAAGCATTTCGATGATGCAACGGGTAAGACATATCTTTTAGACCTCGCGAACAACTGTCCGTCCGTTTCCAACGCGACGGAGTACGCTAAGATTGTCCGCGAGAAGTACGACGTTAGAAGGCTAATCACCGCGTCTCACGACATTATCGACGAGGCGACGGCGGGAGAGGAAGAGCCGCAGGTGCTCATCGACTCCGCGGAGCAGCGGATTTTTGACATCCGACGCGACAATACGCAGGGCCTTGAGCTGCTCTCGAAGGTAATCCTAAAGGAGTTCGACCGCCTCGACGCGCTCAACAATAACACAGACGATAACCTCAAGCCTATATCCACGGGTATCGGCGATTTAGATAAAGTAATCACAGGACTTAACCGCTCCGACCTTATTCTCCTTGCGGCGCGACCGGGTATGGGTAAAACGAGCTTTGCGCTTAATATCGCGAAGTACGTCGCCTCAACCGCTAAGAAAACGGTGGCGTTCTTCTCGCTCGAAATGACGAAGGAGCAGTTAGCGTCGCGACTTCTCTCCTCGGAGGCTTTAGTGCAGGGTACGAAGCTTCGTACAGGCAAGCTCAACGACGAGGAATGGACGAGGCTTGTGTCCGCGGGCGACGTGCTCTCAAAGTGCGACTTCTACCTCGACGACACGCCGGGTATAACCGTTACGGAGATTAAGTCGAAGCTGAGAAGGCTCAAGAACATTGACCTCGTGCTCATTGACTACCTCCAGCTTATGACGAGCGGACGTCGTATCGACAACCGCGTTCAGGAGGTCTCGGAAATTACCCGAAACCTCAAAATTCTTGCAAAGGAACTGAACGTGCCGCTGATTTGTCTCTCACAGTTAAACCGTGCCGCTGAGAGCCGAACCGACCACCGTCCGATGCTCTCCGACCTTCGTGAATCGGGTTCAATCGAGCAGGACGCGGACATTATTCTGTTTTTGTACCGCGAGGGCTACTACGCGAAAGGCGGAGAAAACGAGGCTGGTCCCGCACCCGACCAGAACAGCGGCGAGTGTATCGTCGCTAAGAACCGCCACGGCGAGACTATGCCCGTAAAACTGCACTGGCAGGGAGAGTTTATGCGGTTTACATCGCCCGACAGAACCCACTATGAATGATTTTTACAGCGCGGTAATACGCGCGATTACCGATAATAATATGCTTAAAAGCGGCGACAAAATCGTCGTTGCGCTTTCGGGCGGAGCAGACTCCGTAGCGCTGTTTTATGTACTGCTCAGTCTGCGCGAAAAGTACGGCTTGTCGCTCTATGCCGCTCACGTTAATCACAATCTGCGCGGAGAGGAATCTATGCGCGACGAAAGCTTTGTGCGCGATTTGTGCGAGAAAAACTCTGTGGAACTGTTCGAAAAGAGCCTCGATGTTAAAGGCCTTGCAGCGGAGCAGGGGATAGGCACGGAGATGTGCGGACGAAATGTCAGGTATGAGTTTTTCTCGGAACTTTGTGAAAAGCTCGGCGCAAAAACCGCCACGGCGCACACCGCAAGCGACAACGCGGAAACGGTACTCTTTAACCTGGCACGAGGCGCGGGGCTAAACGGAATGTGCGGTATTCAGCCCGTGCGCGGCGATATTATCCGACCGCTGATTTACGTCACGCGCAAGCAGGTCGAGAACTACTGTAATGATAACGGGTTAAGCTACGTTACCGACAGTTCAAACCTCACCGACGACTACACTCGCAACAAAATCCGCCACGCGGTTGTGCCTGTTTTAAAGGAAATTAACGCGGGATTTGAAAACAACATTACCAATAACAGCGAAATGCTGAGAGGAATTAATTCTTTTATAGAATTAAGCGCAAATAAAGCGATTGAACAAATCGCAGTACAAAACGGCTATAGCTGTAGCGGACTTGCCGCATTGCCGACAGCGCTCAGACACGAGGTTCTCTATCTTTTGTGTAAGCAAAACGGCGTCGAGCCCGAGTATGTAAAGCTGAAAATTATCTCCGACTGCCTTGAAATAGGCGGAGCGATTGACCTTTCGGGCTCGGTGAGAGCAGTGTGCAAGCAGGGCGTGCTCAGGTTTGTTAAGACAGAACGAGATAAAGAGTTATTTTCTTTTGTAGAATTAAGCCCGAATACAAGCTTTATATATAAAGGCAAAATATATGAAGCAGAATGTAACGAAACACATTTTCCAACCGACAGAAAGCTTGTGTTCAGAACCCGCATGGCAGGCGACAAAATCACTCTCCCTAAAAGACGGGTAACAAAAACCTTAAAAAAATTTTTTAACGAGCTTAAAATCCCTGAGGAAACGCGCGACAACGTCATCGTTCTCGCTGACGGGTCGGATATTCTCTGGGCGGAAGGTATCGGATTTTCCGAAAACGGTAAAGAACTGAAAAAAATCGGAATAAATATTAAAGTTAATACTAATTTTTAATCAGGGTTAAGTATAAGGAAAGAGGTAAAAATAATGCATAAGGATGTTGAAAGCATACTCGTAAGCGAAAACGAGCTTAAGGAAATCGTAACACATCTCGCAGGTCAGATTGATAAGGACTACGAGGGTAAGGATTTGCTGATGATAGGCGTTCTCAAGGGCAGTGTGCTCTTTATGGCGGATTTGATGAAGACTATGGAAAGCGACTTTAAAATCGACTTCGTTGTCGTTTCTTCCTACGCTAACGGCACGGAGAGCACAGGTCGCGTGAATGTATTAAAGGACGTTTCACAGTCTGTTGAAGGCAAGGATTTGCTTATTGTTGAGGATATTATCGACTCGGGCAATACTCTTAACTTCCTTGTTCAGTATTTCTACGCAAAGAAAGCGAACTCCGTAAAAATCGTTACGCTGTTTGACAAGCCCGACCGTCGTCAGGTCGAGATTCCCGTCGACTATGTGGGCAAGGTGATTCCCGACGCGTTTATCGTCGGCTACGGACTCGACTACGCGGAGGATTACAGAACACTTCCTTATGTAGGTATTTTAAAACCTGAAATCTATTCATAATAAATCACAAATAAAATACAATACTATATGAAGGAGTGACTAAGTATTGGATAATAAGAAAAAAACGAGAAATCTACTGCTATACATCGGTATTCCGGTTGTTGTGATTCTCGTCATGGCTCTGCTGTTTGCAAACCAGCCGAAGGGCGAGGCGGTCACAACCTCAAAAATGGTGGGATACTTTGAACAAGGTAAGGTTGCCGACTATGTGATTAACTACGGAACAGGCGCTATAAAAATCACCCTCAACGACAGCAAGAAAACTATCGTAAACGGTACTCTCGCTGACCCCGAGGAGTTCAGAGCTGACATCAAGCCCTATGTTTCGAATAATAAAAATATGACCTACGACCTCGTCAGAAAGCAGGATAATACCCTTCTGATGAGTATAGTACCGTACATCATTATGGGCATTCTGCTCGTTGTGTTCTGGTTCTTTATATTCCGCCGTATGGGCGGCGGCCTCGGCGGAAAGGAAATGAACTTCGGCAAGGCTAAGATTAAGAATACGAACGACGAAAAGCGCAAAACCACCTTTGACGATGTTGCGGGTGCTGACGAGGAAAAAGAAGAACTCGAGGAAATAGTTGAGTTTCTGAAAACTCCCGAGAAGTTCAACACTCTCGGCGCACGAATCCCCAAGGGCGTTCTGCTCGTAGGCCCTCCGGGAACGGGTAAGACTCTCCTTGCGCGCGCTGTTGCGGGCGAGGCAGGCGTTCCGTTCTTCTCGATTTCAGGCTCTGACTTTGTAGAAATGTTTGTCGGCGTGGGTGCGTCGCGTGTGCGCGACCTCTTCGACCAGGCTAAGAAAAACTCACCCTGTATAGTATTCATAGACGAAATTGACGCGGTAGGTCGCCAGAGAGGCGCGGGCCTCGGCGGCGGTCACGACGAGCGCGAGCAGACCTTAAACCAGCTTCTGGTTGAGATGGACGGCTTCGGCGCAAACGAGGGCGTTATTATGATTGCGGCTACCAACCGCCCCGATATTCTCGACCCCGCGCTTATGAGACCCGGTCGTTTCGACCGTCAGGTTATTGTCGGCTATCCCGACATCAACGGACGTGAGGCTATCCTCAAGGTGCACGCGCGCAAAAAGCCGCTCGCGCCGGATGTTACCCTGCGCACTATCGCGAAAACTACCGCCGGCTTTACGGGCGCAGACCTCGAGAATCTTCTGAACGAGGCGGCTCTGCTTGCCGCAAGAGCGGACAAAAAGGCTATCACAATGAAGGAAATCGAGGAGGCAACGATTAAGGTTGTTGTCGGCGCGGAAAAGAAGAGCAAGGCTATGACCGAGAAGGAAAAACGCCTCACCGCCTATCACGAGGCGGGTCACGCTATCCTCTTCCATGTGTGCGAAACGCAGGATCCCGTTCACGAAATTTCGATTATTCCGCGCGGTATGGCGGGCGGCTACACTATGCCGCTGCCGGCCGAGGATAAGTCATACAACTCGAGAAACGAGATGTTCGAGGATATTGTTGTTGACCTCGGCGGACGTGTTGCGGAGGCTATCGTGCTCGACGACATCTCCACCGGTGCGTCGAACGATATTGAAAAAGCGACATCAACCGCACGCAATATGGTTACTAAGTACGGTATGACCGATGAACTCGGTCCAATCGCTTACGGTCAGCAGAGCGGCGAGGTATTCCTCGGTAAGGATATGGGTCACGTTAAGGACTACTCCGAGGAGACTGCGGCGAAGATTGATAAGCTTGTGCTTAAAATCGTAAAGGACGCGTACTCAAAGGCGGAAGAACTCCTCAAAGAGAATATCGACAAGCTCCACGAGGTCGCGAAGTATCTTATCAAAAATGAGAAAATGCACAACGAGGACTTCGAGGCAGTTATGAACGGCACGTTCGTTTGGGAAGAAGAATCCGATGACGAAGATACAATCGAAGAGTAATATTGATGAATAACAGAAACCCGTCTTTGTAAGACGGGTTTTTTCTTTAAGTCGCAAGGAGAACGGAAGTACGGTTGACATAGAGTTAAAACAATGCTATACTAATTTGCGAACAAGTCGCAAATTGAGGTGAGACCTTTGTCTAAATATATGACTAAACAACGCGAGGTGCTGCTCGGGTTTCTTGCCGAGCATCCCGATGAGAGTTTTTCGGCACGTCAGATTGCAGAACAACTGAAGGATGATAAAATCAGCGTGAGCGCCGTGTACCGCAACCTCTCCGCGCTGGAGGAGGATGGCAAGCTTCGCCGCGTTATGCAGAGTACAGGCCGCGAGGTTTTCTATCAGTACGCCGACTGCGACGTGTGCAAGGAGTGCTTGCACCTGTCCTGTAGGAAGTGCGGCAAAACCTACCATATGAGTACGCAGGGCGCGGATATGCTTATGAACAACGTGGCTGCGCAGGAGAAGTTTTTCATCGACAAGGTCGAGA
The DNA here is from genome assembly GCA_022510945.1 of Ruminococcus sp. GTDB lineage: Bacteria > Bacillota > Clostridia > Oscillospirales > Acutalibacteraceae > Ruminococcoides. The sequence goes on along the minus strand of JAFLSK010000004.1, from coordinate 75,211 downwards.
CCGTGCTATACGGCGTGTGCGAGAAGTGCAAGGCCTTACAAAAGTAAAATCATTTCGGAGACAGATATGAAAAAAATAATTGCAGTTTTACTTGCTGTTATAATTGCATTATGTACTATGTCCGGCTGTGCAAATACCGCGCAAACGGACAATAAAATAAATATTGTCACCACTGTTTTCCCGATATTCGACTGGGTTCGCGAGTTAACCGAGGACGTCGACAACGTCGAGGTTACTTATCTGCTCAGCGGCGGAGTCGATATGCATTCCTATCAACCTTCGGTCGACGATATTATCAGCGTGTCCACCGCGGATATGGTTGTCTACGTCGGCGGCGAGTCGGATGAATGGGTCGACGACGCGCTCAGAGAGGCGGTTAACAAGGACATTGTGACCGTAAATCTTATTGATGTGCTCGGAAAATCAGCTAAAACTGAGGAGATTGCCGATGGTATGCAGGGCATCGTTGAGGACGACGGAATCGACGAGCACGTCTGGCTCTCGATAAATAACGCGAGGAAATTTGTGACCGAAATTTCCGAAAATCTTGCGGTTATCGACCCCGAAAACAGCGGCTTATACAGAAAAAACACGACTGATTATTTAAAAAAGCTCGATAATCTTCACGACAAATTCAGAGAGGCAATTGACCGCGCAGACTATAATACTGTCGTGTTCGCGGACAGATTTCCGTTTCGATACCTATTCGACGACTTCGGGTTGAATTATTTCGCCGCGTTTGTCGGATGTTCCGCTGAGACAGAGGCTAACTTCGACACAATTACGTTCCTTGCGAATAAGATTGATGAGTCAGGCATAGGGTCTATTGTACAGACCGAGACTGCCAATGGCTCAATCGCGAAAACAGTCCGCGAGGCAACACGGTCAAAAAATCAGAATATACTCACGCTCAATTCAATACAGTCCGTAAGTCGGGACGATTTGATGAACGGCGCAACATACCTCAGTATAATGGAAGATAATCTAAATGTGCTCTCAAAGGCACTCTATAAGGAGTAACAATATGCCACTACTTAGCTGTCAGAACCTGTCACTCGGTTACGACGGAATCGAAATAGTAAAGAACCTGAGCTTTGACGTGAACAGCTGCGACTACCTCTGTATCGTCGGAGAGAACGGTTCGGGCAAAACCACACTTATGAAAACATTGCTCGGCTTGCAGTCGCCTATGGGAGGTAGGGTCATCACGGGCGACGGGCTTATGCAAAACGAAATCGGCTACCTTCCGCAGCAGACGATTGTTCAGCGAGACTTTCCGGCTTCGGTGTGGGAGGTAGTGCTCTCGGGCTGTCAGGGTCATAGCGGACTCAGACCGTTCTACAACAAAGCTGAAAAGAAACTTGCAAAAGAAAACATAGAGAAAATGGGGCTTTCGGGTCTTGAAAAACGCTGCTACAGAGAACTTTCGGGCGGTCAGCAGCAAAGGGTTCTGCTCGCGCGCGCCCTTTGCGCTACCAAAAAAATTCTTCTGCTCGACGAGCCCGTGTCAGGTCTTGACCCGAGGGTGACGGCTGAGATGTACGCCCTTATCGAGGAACTCAACCGCAAGGAAGGAATCACCATAATTATGATTTCCCACGACATCTCCGCGGCTGTGCGCTACGCGAGTCACATTCTCCATATGGGCGACACGGAGTTTTTTGGCACAAAGGCGGAGTATATCGACAGCGATATTGGCAAAAGTTTTGCGAAAGGGGGAAGAATCCTATGACGGAAATTTTCTCCAAAATAGCGCTTTACTTCAGCTTTCCGTTCGTGTGGTACGCGCTGATTGTCGGCGTACTGATTGCGTTCTGTTCGTCGTTGCTCGGTGTAACGCTCGTTTTAAAGCGCTTTTCGTTCATCGGCGACGGACTCTCCCACGTTGCGTTCGGCGCGATAGCGATAGCCTCCGTGCTAAAGCTTACGAACAATATGCCGCTCGTACTGCTCATCACCACGCTGTGCGCCGTTTTATTGCTGCGCACGGGCAGAAATGTTAAAATCAAGGGCGACGCCGCGGTCGCAATGATTTCCGTAGGCGCGCTTGCGGTTGGTTACCTTCTGATGAATATTTTCTCGACCTCGGGCAATCTGTCGGGCGACGTGTGCTCGACGCTGTTCGGCTCGACCTCAATTATCACCCTAACGCAGACGGACGTATGGCTGTGCGCCGTACTGTCTGTCGTGGTCACCTTAGTGTTTATAATCTTCTACAACAAGATTTTCGCCGTGACGTTTGACGAGAGCTTTGCGCAGACAACGGGTACTAGGGCGAATCTCTACAACCTGCTCATAGCCGTGACGATAGCTGTCGTTATCGTTCTCGCGATGAATCTCGTCGGTTCGCTCTTGATTTCCGCGCTCGTGATTTTCCCGGCGCTGTCGGCAATGCGCATTTTCAAAAGCTTTAAATCCGTGACAATATGCGCCGCGGTTTTTGCGGTCGTATGCTCGCTTTTGGGAATATTGATTTCCATTATCGCGGGTACTCCCGTCGGCTCAACGATAGTTGCGGTCGATATAGTCGCATTTTTAGTATTTCGGGCAGTCGGACTGCTTAGGGAAAGACGGTCGTAATTAGGCAAGGCTGTCGATATGTCGGTGCATTTCGTCTTTTGTGTAGATTTCCATAAACGGATACTCACTGCACACGAGTCTGCACATACGGCGCGTGTCGTTGTCCATATTGCAGTCGAGGCAAATCACCCTGTCGGGAGCGTTGCGCCCGTACCACATCACTTTCTGCGCCGCTCTGCGCAGTACAAATTCGGCGTTCTGCTGGCCGTACTGTATCGGCTCAATAAGTATAATCTCCCGCTCGTCGCGAGGTCTTGAAACAACCTGAGCGATTCCGCGGCATAAGTGGCACATTCCGATTACCGCGAAGAACGCAAGCATACAAATGCTGAAATAATACATAAGTAAACACACCTCAGTTTAGTTTATATTAAAAAAATTTTTTTGTGCGGAATATTTTTATTTTGACAGCAAAAAATAATACTAATAAACTGAGCGAGGTGAAATTTATGACAGACAATTCATACGCAAACGAGTGCATCAAATGCACCGTTAAAAGCTGTAAGCATCACAACGAGGACAAAAACTACTGTTCCCTCGACACAATCTGCGTCGGCACACACGAGCCGCATCCGACCGAGCAGAGATGCGTTGACTGCGAAAGCTTTGAGACTAAAGCATAATGATAAAAAAGTAAGGCAGATAGGTTAAAAACCCTATCTGCCTTATTTACATAATTTCCCATATATGATAGAATCAATTTGCATTACATAATTGAAAGGCTATGGTTAATATGAAATTTATCGAATATCCGAAGTGCTCAACCTGTCAAAAGGCTAAAAAGTGGCTCGATAGCCACGGTCTCGACTACGAGGACAGAAATATAAAGGAAGAAAATCCGACCTACGAGGAGCTAAAGGCGTGGTACGAAATGAGCGGCATACCGCTAAAACGCTTTTTTAACACAAGCGGTCTGATATATAAGAATATGCAGCTAAAGGACAAGCTGCCGAATATGTCCGAGGACGAGCAGCTGAGGCTGCTTGCGAGCGACGGTATGCTCGTAAAACGCCCGCTCGTGATAAGCGGAAATACTGTGCTCACGGGCTTTAAGGAGAAGGAATGGGAGACGCTCCTGTAATTGAAAGAAACAGATTGTTATGTTACAATAAGTCAGAGGTGATAGCATTGACAGAAATGATTAAACGCATAAATGAGCTCGCAAAGAAAAAGCGCGAGCAAGGACTCACGGACGAGGAGCAAAAGGAGCAGAAGGAGCTTTATAAGAAGTACCTCGCGAATTTCCGAAGTAATATGGAAAAACAGCTCGACAACACCGACGTCGAGTACCCCGACGGAAAAGTCGTTCCGTTCAAGGAAGCGGCTAAGAAAAACGGGAAAGGGTAATTGATAATACTATAATAACAAAATGGGCTGACTTTAAAGTCAGCCCAAAATTTTTTGTTATATTACTCGTAGATTTCTTTTAATCTTTTCAAAATCATATTTGCGCACATATACACGTTGCCGCCGCCCATAGTGAGGATAAGGTCGCCTGGCTGAGCGTTCTTGCACACATATTCGGTGATGTCCTCGAAGGTGTCGATACACTTTGAATCGGGTACCTTTGCTCCGAGGTCGGTGCTGTAGATGTTGTAGGTATTCGTCTCGCGCACGGGGAGAATCTCCGAGATGATAGCCGTGTCGGGGATTTTCAGCGCCTCGGCGAAGTCGTCGAGCAGCATAGCCGTCCTCGAGAAGGTGTGCGGCTGGAACACAGCCCATACCTTACGAAATCCCATACTCATAGCCGCGTTGAGCGTTGCGGTCAGTTCGGTCGGATGGTGGGCGAAGTCGTCTGCAACGGTGATGTCGTTGGGTGTGCCGAGAATTTCAAAACGTCTGTGAACACCGCCGAACTTGCCGAGGTGCTCGGCGATTTCGTTGGGTGTAGCGCCGAGGTAGTGAGCTGTCGCCGCGGCTGCCATAGCGTTATAGATGTTGTGGCGACCGGGCACCATCAGCTTGATAGTGCAGAGCTTTTCGCCCTTATGCATAAGGTCAAAGGTCTCGTGAACGCCTTTGTCCGCGCTGATGTTAGATGCGTAGTAGTCGTTGGTGTCCTTAAAGCCGTATGTGATTTTCGTAATCTCGACGTCGCTTACGCTGTCGAGAGTATTCTCGTCGTCGCCGTTGAGCACGAGCGCGCCGGTGGTCTGGTGCGCAAATTTATTAAAGGATTTTTTGATGTTGTCGAGCGTGCCGAAGTAGTCGAGATGGTCGGCGTCAACGTTGAGGATAACGGAGATAAACGGCGTAAGTTCGAGGAAGGTGTCGACATACTCACACGCCTCGCATACGATGATATCGCTCTGTCCTATATAGCTGTTACCGCCGATGAACGGTAGCTTGCCGCCGATAATAGCCGACGGGTCAAAGCCGCTGCCGATGAGTAGTTGAGTGAGCATACCCGTTGTGCTTGTTTTTCCGTGCGTGCCCGAGATTGCGATACTGCGGTTGTAGCGGCGGCACACGATGCCGAGCATAACGCTGCGCTCAATGCAGGGTATACCCTGTTCCTTAGCCGCCTTGCGCTCGGGGTTATCCTCCTTAACTGCAGCAGAGTAAACGACAAGCTCAGCGCCCTCGATGTTCTCGGCTCTGTGTCCCATAAATACAGGGATTCCGTAGCCTTTGATTTTGTCGAGAGTTTCGCCCTCGTTCATATCCGAGCCCTGAATCTCAAAGCCCTCGCTCATAAGTATTTCAGCGAGCGGACACATTCCACTGCCGCCTATTCCAATAAAATGTATTCTTTTCTTATTATCAAGAAGATGGTCGTATTTCATTTAGGTACCCCTTTTCCGTAAGGTCAGATAATTCCTCTTTATTATATTGCCAATTGCGTAAAAAATAAATACCTTTTTCGAAATTAATAAATATTTCTTGCATATTGCCAAATAACGCGTATAATGATAAAATATTTGTATTCAAGGTGCAGTTTTATGCACAATTTTTATTGGCAAATATCAAGTGGGTTATACTATGAATTTGAAGAAAAACGATATAATTGAACTGAAAATCACCTCGATGACCGCGCAGGGCAGCGGAGTCGGCAAAACAGCAGACGGTATTGTTATATTCGTTCCGCTTTCAGCGGTCGGTGACGAGCTTGAGGTGCAGATACTTAAGACGAAGAAAACCTATGCCTACGGAAAAATCAATCGCATTGTAAAGCCTTCAGAGAGCAGGGTGGAGCAGTACTGCCCGAATTTCTCGAAATGCGGCGGTTGCGTGTATCGCCATATTGATTATAATTCTGAATTAGAAATAAAATATAACCGAGTTAAGGACGCTATGGAGCGAATCGGCGGTTTTGACGGGCTGAAAATTAACCCTGTTGTCGGAAACGAGGGGGTTGACCGCTACCGCAACAAGGCGCAGATTCCCGCACAGAACACCGAAAACGGTGTTCAACTCGGCTTTTACGCAAACCACAGCCACAGGATTATCCCTTGCGAGGATTGCCTGTTGCAGCCCGAGGTTTTCAAGACAGCTATGGACATAACTCGCGAGTTTATGAACTCGACTAAACAGCTTGCGTATGACGAGCGCACGGGCAGGGGAAAGCTGAGGCATCTCTACATAAGATATGCAGAAATGACCGACGAGTTAATGGTGTGCTACGTCGTAAACGGCAACGGTCTCAAGCAGGAGGACGTTCTGGTTAAGGCTCTGCGGGACAGACTGCCTAACTTAAAGAGTGTTGCTTTTAATTCTAATAGAGAAAATACAAACGTGATATTGGGCGCGAAAAACCGCACAGCGTTCGGCAGCGATTATATTACCGACATTCTGTGCGGCAAGCGATTTAAAATTTCACCGCTGTCGTTTTATCAGGTCAACCGCGCGCAGGCAGAGCGGCTCTACGGAATTGCTGCCGACTACGCCGACCTTAAGGGTGATGAAGTCTTGCTCGACCTCTACTGCGGTACGGGCACCATCGGTCTGACTATGGCGGACAAGTGCAAGGAGCTAATCGGCGTGGAAATCGTCGAGGACGCTGTCGACGATGCCTACGAAAACGCGGGGATAAACGGAGTTGACAACGCGCGCTTTATCTGCGGCGACGCAGCGTATGCCGCCGATAAGTTAGAGGCTGAGGGCGTTCGTCCCGACGTGGTTGTGATTGACCCGCCGCGCAAGGGTTGCGACAGCGAGCTCGTGCACACAATCAGCCGTATGTCCCCCGACAGGGTGGTGTATGTTTCCTGCGATCCCGAAACCTTGGCGCGCGATTTGAAGCTGTTTTCCGAAGAAAATTATGTCATAAAAGAGTTAACGCCCGTCGACCTCTTCAGCCGCACGGCGCACGTTGAGACGGTGGCGTTATTGCAGAGAGAAAAATAAAGCAAAGCAAAGCATATAAATATTTGGGAGGTAATTATGAAGAAAAGTAAAAAGACCAGGGTTTTTCAAGTGTTTTCCATTGCGCTGTTGTTCGCGGCAATGTATATAGTTTGTTTTTCTACAGTTTCAAGAATAGACTTTTTAGAAAACTTTGTTGACTGTATCTTCATTAGCTCGCTCGTAGCTTTTGTTGCGCTTTTAGCGTATTTTTTGCAGATTTTCATTCACGAGCTCGGTCACCTTGTTTTCGGGTTGATGACGGGATACGGCTTTGCGTCATTCCGCTTCTTTTCATTTGTGATAGTGAAAATCAACGGAAAATTCAAGTCGAAGCGAATGACGCTCGTAGGTACGGCGGGACAGTGCCTTATGACGCCGCCCGAGCCTGTGGACGGAAAATATCCATATAAGCTCTACCACCTCGGCGGAGTGATTATGAACGCGGTTGTTGCGTTGGTTGCTATACCGATTTATACCGTTTTCTACAATAACGTATTTCTTAGTGAGTTTTTCATCGGCTTAGCGGCGTGGGGCTTTTATATTGCGATTACGAACGGAGTGCCGATGAACTCGGACTTTGTATGTAACGACGGTGGAAATGTCGCGACAATGAGTAAGAGCGAGGACGCTCGACGCGCTATATGGGTAGAGTTCAAAATAAACGGGTTAAGCAAGGACGGAATGCGTCTCAAGGATATGCCCGAGGAGTATTTTGAAATTCCTAACGAAGAAAAGCTTAATAATCACGTTATGTTTTCTATCTGCGTTTTTGCACAAAGCAGACTTATGGATGAGCACAAATTTGAAGAGGCTAAAGAGCTTTCAGAACGTCTATTGAGCGGAAAATACCCGTCAATCGGTATTCATTCCTGTATGCTTACGCTTGATAAAATTTACTGCGATATTGTGCTGAGCGGCAGTGCCGACGTCAGCAAGCTGAGCGAAAAGACGATGGTGGGGTTCATAAAGGCAATGCGCAATAATCCGTCCGTTATCAGAACGCAGTACGCAATTGCCAAAGTTATTGACAAGGATGAAGCGGCGGCAGAACAATACCTTGATTTGTTCGAGAAAATTGCTCCGACTTACCCGAGCAGCGCCGATGTCGAGAGCGAGCGTGAGTTGATTGAAATTGTAAAAATCGGCAATAATAAAATAGAGGAATGATTCTATGACAGCACTGATAACCGGAGCGAGCAGCGGCATAGGTCGCGATATCGCAAGATACTTAGCAAGTAAAAAATACGACCTCATCCTCGTGGCACGTCGCGAGGACAGGCTCGAGGAATTAAAAAAGTCTATATCGGGCGTTAAGGTGGAGACGATTTCGACGGATTTGTCTGTAGAGGAGAACTGTTTTGCTCTGTACGAGCAGACAAAGGACAGAGAGATTGACTTTCTTGTGAATAACGCGGGCTTTGGCGCTTACGGGAAATTTAGTGAGGTTCCGCTCGAAAAGGAACTCGAGTTGATTAACACCAACATAAAGGCTCTGCATATCCTCACAAAGCTATATATCAAGGATATGACCCGTAGAAACAGCGGCTATGTCCTCAACGTGGGCTCAGCGGCGGGATTCCTCGCAGGGCCGACGTTTTCCAGTTACTACGCCTCGAAGAACTATGTGGTGCGCCTTACCGAGGCGATACACGAAGAAATGCGCCGCGACAAAATTAACGTCAAGGTCTGCGCGCTGTGTCCCGGTCCAGTGAACACGGAGTTTAACAAGGTCGCAAACGTCAATTTCGCCGTCGGCGGGCTCTCGAGCGAATACGTCGCAAAGTACGCGGTCGAGAAAACGCTTAAAGGAAAGATGGTAATTACTCCTGGTATAATGATGAAGCTTGCGAAATTCGGCGAACATTTCCTAAGCGAAAAGCGTATGACGAGAGTGTCGTACGGTATGCAGATGAAACGGAAAGATAAGTAAAAAGTGTGCGAAATTATCGCACACTTTTTTTACTTTATAGGAAACTGCTCCGTAACGGGCAATGAAAATAAGGTTTTATTGTATCTTAAAACAAAGATATTATCCGACTCTATAAAGTAAAAATAATTTGTATTCTCCGCTCAGTTTCTGCTTCGCAGAACGAGCGATGAGTGAAAAAAGCGTGTGCAAGCACGCTTTTTTAATCCCGGTCAAAAATTTTGCGATTGTCACCAAACCGTATGCGCGACATAATATGGCGTATGACAACTTACAAAGTCAGGTGTTGGATATGAATACTAACTCAATCGCATTTCTCGGCGGCGACAAAAGGTCGCTTTTTGCGGCGGACTGTTTTCTGCGGCTCGGGTTCGAGGTGTACCTTTCGGGTTTTGAAATGCTCGAAAGCTTCGGAGGTCTTGTCCTCACGGATATGCAGACCGCGCTTTGTGCGGCGGATATAGTCGTGCTGCCCGTGACGGGGATAAGGGGAAGTACGATACCGTGTTATTTTTCCGATAAAGAATTAAATATAGATGAAGATACCTTTAAGAACAAGCTCGTGTTTATGGGCAGAGGCGACACGCTGAGGGCGACCTGTCCGACTGCGCGCGTTTACGATTTGCTCGGGCGCGAGGACTTTGCCGTCGCAAACGCTCAGCCCACCGCCGAGGGCGCTGTTCAGGTAGCTATGGAGAATTTCGAGGACACTATCCTCGGATCTCGCTGCCTGGTTATCGGCTACGGAAGGATAGGCAGGATACTCTCGCAGATGCTCTTCGCTCTTAAAGCCGACGTTGACGTGGCGACGCGCAGCGCCGAGAAGGCGGCGTATATCTGTGCCGACGGAAACACGCCGGTGAATATAGCAGAGGTTGTAACGCTTTGCGGCTACGATATTGTTTTCAACACGGTTCCGGCTATGGTAATCGACAAAAAGTTTCTGCGTCGCTCGGACAGCGATACACTGCTCATCGACCTTGCGTCCGCTCCGGGAGGCATTGACTTCGACGAGGCAAAGTCGCTCGGCTTTACCGCGATTCAGGCGCTTTCCCTACCTGGAAAATGCTCTCCTGCCGCCGCGGGACGTATCATATCCGACACTATTCTCACTGTTTTAGGGGAGGAATATAGTTGGAAAAAGCAAGCGTAGGCTTCGCTATGTGCGGCTCGTTCTGTACCTTTTCGAGGGCGGTGCCGCAGATGGAGAGGCTTGTCAGCGACGGCTACAAGGTTATTCCCATAATGTCCGAAAACGCGTACACGACAGATACGCGTTTCGGTGCTGCACGGGATTTTATAGATAAGATTGAAGCGCTTACGGGCGAGAGGATTATCCATACTATCTCAGGTGCGGAGCCTATCGGGCCGAAGAAAATGTGTGACCTTCTGATAGTTGCTCCGTGCACAGGTAACACGCTCGCCAAGCTTGCCGCCGGAATAACGGACACGCCCGTCACAATGGCGGTGAAGTCGCACCTTCGTATTCAGCGGCCGGTGCTGCTTTGCACGGCGACAAACGACGGTCTCGGCGCAACAGCGCAGAACATCGGGCGACTGCTCAACACGAAAAACATTTACTTCGTGCCGATGTCGCAGGACGATTATGTAAACAAGCCTAACTCACTCGTCGCGCACTTTGAGACGATTCCCGAGTGCATAAAGCAGGTCCTCGACGGCGTTCAGCCGCAGCCTGTGTTCGGATAATAATACTTGAAAATAAGCTCTCTATTTGGTATACTTTAGTATGTATGATACAACTGCTACCAAAAGGAGGGCTTATTTTATGAAATACTGTCCCAAATGCAAGAAATTATATAACGATGAAGATACTAACTGCACCTGCGCAGAGTGCAAGAGCAAGGCGCTCGAGGAGATTACCGACGTAGAGACCTCGGTGTATCTGTGCAGCGGCGACGTTATGGAGCGCGACCGCGTTCAGGCTGCGCTGACCGACAGCGGTATCCCGAGTGTGTACACGCGCCACATGGTTACTGGCAATTCTCAGCTTGTCACTGGCAGGGACTTCGACGGATTCGATATACTCGTGCCGTATGAGCTGTATGAGAAGGCGTACGATGTCGCTGTCGGCGTAGGCGCAATCGAGCTTGAGGGCGCAGAAATCATAGAGGACGACGCTCAAATCGAGGCTGATGATGTCGAGGAAATGCCTCGCTCAAAGCGTACCGCCGTGAGAATCATCTCCGCGATACTTCTCATCCTGCTTTTCGCGGGCGTAATCTACGGCACAGACGCAATTATGAACGCAATTAAATCACTGTTTACATAAGGAGAACTAAAATGAAAATTGAGACAAAATGCATTCAGTCGGGCTACACACCCGAAAACGGCGAGCCTCGCGTTGTTCCGATAGTTCAGAGCACTACATATAAGTACACAACTTCCGACGCTATGGGCAGGCTTTTCGATTTAGAGGATTCGGGCTTTTTCTATACCCGACTTGCAAACCCCACACTCGACGCGGTTGAGAAGAAAATCGCCGACCTCGAGGGCGGCGTGGGCGCAATGCTCACTTCCTCGGGACAGGCTGCGACCCTTGCGGCTGTAACGAATATCTGCCGTGCAGGCGACCACGTTATCTGTTCGAGCGCGGTTTACGGCGGCACGTTCAACCTTTTTGTAAAGACGTTTAAGGATCTCGGAATCGACTGCACCTTCGTTGCGGCTGATGTTACCGAAGAAGAGTTAAATAATTCTTTTAAAGAAAATACTAAGCTGTTGTTCACCGAGTCGGTGACAAATCCGTCGCTCGAGGTTGCGGATATCGAGATGTTCGCCCGCTGTGCTCACGCGCACGACGTTCCGCTTTTTGTGGACAATACCTTCCCGACGCCGATTAACTTCCGTCCGATTGAATGGGGTGCGGATATTGTGCTCCACTCAACCTCGAAGTATATGGACGGCCACGCTGTCGCACTCGGCGGCGTTGTTGTTGACGGCGGTAAATTTAACTGGAACAACGGCAAGTACCCGATGCTCAGCGAGCCTGACGAGACATACCACGGTATGATTTACACCGAGCGTTTCGGCAACGCTGCGTTCATCACCAAGGCACGCACCCACATTATGCGCGATATGGGTCCTCAGCAGAGTCCGATGAACGCTTTCCTCTTGAACCTCGGTCTCGAAACACTTTTCCTCAGAATGCCGCGCCACTGCGAGAACGCTCTCAAGGTAGCCGAGTTCTTAGAGGCTAACGATAAGGTCGAGTGGGTAAACTATCCGTCGCTTAAGAGCAGTCCCTACTACGACAGAGTGCAGAAGTATATGCCGAACGGCACCTGCGGCGTAGTTTCCTTCGGCGTTAAGGGCGGTCGTAAGGCTGCCGAAAAGCTTATGGCTTCGCTCAAGCTTGCGGCTATTGTAACGCATGTTGCCGACGCGCGCACCTGTTGTCTGCATCCCGCAAGTTCAACTCACCGCCAGATGTCGGACGAGCAGCTGATCGCGGCAGGTATCTCGCCGAGTATGATTCGCTTCTCTGTCGGAATCGAGAACGTAGACGACATTATTGCCGACATCAAGCAGGCTATCGAAAGTATTGACTAATATGAATAGATTTGTAACCGCTATCATAGTGGCGGCAGGAAATTCCACGAGAATGGGACTCGGCATAAGCAAGCAGTTTATTCCGCTGTGTTCAGAACCCGTTATTAAGCACACACTCCGCGCTTTCGAGCAGAGCGATATAATCGATTCGGTTGTTGTGGTTTGCAGACCGCAGGACGAAAGCGAGATTCAAAAAATCGTGGAAGGGAATTTTAAAAAGGTCAAGGCTCTCGTCTACGGCGGCTCGATGCGCGACGAAAGCGTGCGCAACGGAATAGTCGCCGCTGACGAAAGGACAACCCACTACGCTATTCACGACGGAGCGCGTCCGCTGATAGAGCAGGACGATATCACCGCGGTTGTCAGCAAAGCGTTTGAGACAGGCGCCGCCGCACTCGGTACGCTCGTTACCGATACTATCAAGGTGGTTGACGAGAACAACATTATCGTCGACACGCCGATACGCGAGGGGCTGCGCGCGGTGCAGACTCCGCAGGTGTTCGAGAAATCGCTCTACCTTAAAGCGCTCGACAACGCAAAGGACAAGAGCCTCAACATAACCGACGACTGTAAGTTAGTCGAAACACTCGGCGAAAACGTTCATATAGTTATAGGCTCAGAGACGAATATAAAGCTTACCACACAGAGCGATATTACGCTCGCAGAGACGATTCTGAAATTAAGATAGAAGGGGAACGATATGCGAATAGGTCACGGATACGACGTGCATAAGCTCGTCGAAAAAAGAAAGCTAATCCTCGGCGGGGTTGATATTCCGTACGAAAAAGGTCTGCTCGGCCACAGCGACGCGGACGTTCTTCTCCACGCGATTTCCGATGCAATCCTCGGTGCGGCGGCTTTAGGAGATATCGGTCATCTTTTTCCCGATACGGACGACCGATTTAAGGGCGCGGACAGTATTATTCTTCTGAAGGAAGTGTGCCGCGTGCTCGGCGAGAACGGCTATAAAATCGTCAATATCGACGCTACCGTAATCGCTCAGCGACCTAAGCTTGCGCCATATATCCTAACTATGCGCGAGAACATTGCCGCGGCGTGCTCGCTCGATGTAGGTGACGTCAGCGTAAAGGCAACCACTGAGGAAAAGTTGGGATTCACGGGCAGCGGCGAAGGAATTTCAGCACATTCCGTCTGCCTTATCGACAATATTGAATAAATTGACAACCTCGTTCATACCATTGAACGAGGTGTTTTTTATGTTTAAAAGGATTGTATCAATATTCATAAGTGTGCTTTTGGTTTTCTCAGTGCCAATCGTCGCGAATGCAGTGCAAACTCCCGCGCTCGAGGTGTCCGCACCCGCGGCGGTTTTAATGGAGGCTGAAAGCGGCAAAATTCTTTTTGAGAAAAATAGTCACGAACAGCGCGCCTGCGCGTCCGTCACAAAGGTAATGACGCTGCTGCTTACTATGGAAGCGCTCGACAGCGGTCGTTTGGGGCTAAGCGATACCCTTACTTCGTCCGCCCACGCCGCGTCTATGGGCGGGTCGGATATATGGCTCGAAGAAGGGGAAACTATGAGTGTGGACGACCTCATCAAGGCGACCGCCGTAGCCTCCGCGAACGACGCCGCTGTTGTGCTCGCTGAGACAATCAGCGGCAGCGAGGACGCTTTCGTAGCAGAGATGAACAAAAAGGCGAAGTCGCTCGGTATGAAGGACACGGTTTTCAAAAATTGCAACGGTCTCGACGAGGAAGGCCACCTTACGTCCGCGTACGACGTCGCGGTTATGTCGGCTGAGCTTACTAAGCACCCGAAGATTTTCGACTACACTTCCATATGGCTCGACAACCTGCGCGACGGCAAAACTCAGATTGTAAACACTAACAAGCTATTAAAAACCTACAACGGAATCACAGGTCTGAAAACAGGCACCACCAACGACGCGGGCTGCTGTATGTCGGCGACCGCCACGCGCGACGGACTTTCGCTGATTGCGGTAGTGCTCGGCTGTGATACCGGCACAGGGCGTTTTGCGGATTCTGCCGCACTGCTCGACTACGGCTTTGCAAATTACACGGTGCAGAAATTAGAACTGCCTAAAGACGTGAATAAAAGTCAGACCGTTACAGGCGGTATGACCGACAAGGTCAGGCTCGAGTGTCCCGACCCCGGCTCAATGGTCATCAGCCGCACCGCGGGTGAAGCGATTACCACCGAGTGCAAAATCAAAAAGGAAATCACCGCTCCCGTAAAAAAGGGCGATGTGCTCGGCGAGGTCAATTACTATTCGGGTAAGGATATGCTAAAGAGCGTTAAAATCACCGCCAAGAATTCTGTCGAGGAGATGACCTTTTCTTCTGTGTTCAGAGAGTTATTCAGGGCGTTGGTAGGCGTTTGAACACGCTGTTATATTCTTTAACGGAATTATAAATTATGTACAAATTTATAAAGTTAAATATTGCATATGTTGGCGTTTTGTGTTAGAATAATCGTAAGTAATTATATACGGAGTTTCCGTATCTATTGGGGGTAATCAAAATGTCAACAAAACTTAATGACAAATATCTCACAGGATTTGTAGGCGAAGACGAGTACAAGGGTATTGAGGCTCAGGTAAAGAACGCCCACAAGGCTCTGCACGACGGCACAGGCCTCGGCAACGATTTCATCGGCTGGGTTGACCTTCCGACAAACTACGATAAGGAAGAGTTCTCCCGTATCAAGAAGGCCGCTGAAAAGATTAAGAAGGATACCGACGTTTTCGTTGTTATAGGTATCGGCGGCTCCTACCTCGGCGCACGCGCTGCTATCGAGTTCTTAACCTCTCCTAACTACAACGCGCTCGCTAAGGACACACCGCAGATTTACTTCACCGGTAACTCCATCAGCTCCGACGCTCTCTCTGACATCATCGAGTTGTGCGAGGGCAAGGACGTTTCGATAAATATGATTTCAAAATCGGGCACAACCACCGAGCCTGCTATCGCTTTCCGCGTATTCCGCGATATGCTTGAGAAAAAGTACGGTAAAGAGGGCGCCAAGGAGCGTATCTACTGCACAACCGACAAGGCTCGCGGAACACTCAAGCAGCTTGCCGACAAGGAAGGCTACGAGACCTTCGTAGTTCCCGACGACGTAGGCGGACGTTACTCCGTTTTAACCGCTGTAGGTCTTCTTCCTATCGCTGTTGCCGGCGCTGACATCGACGCTCTTATGGCTGGCGCTAAGAAGGCTCAGGACGAGTTCAACAACGACGATTTATATTCAAACGATTGCTATAAATACGCAGCTATCCGCAACATCCTCTACAACAAGGGCTACTCCACGGAGATTATGGTCTCCTACGAGCCTGCGTACACACTTATGAACGAGTGGTTCAAGCAGCTCTACGGCGAGTCCGAGGGTAAGGATAAGAAGGGTATCTTCCCTGCAAGCGTTATTTTCTCCACCGACCTCCACTCTCTCGGTCAGTACATTCAGGACGGCAGACGTAATCTTTTTGAGACTGTTGTTCTCTTTGATAAATGTAAAAAGGAAATTACTCTGGGCGAGGATCCCACGAACGTTGATGGTCTTAACTTCCTTTCGGGTAAGTCGATGGAATTCGTAAACCGCAAGGCGTTCGAGGGTACTGTACTTGCTCACAACGACGGCGGCGTGCCGAACATCGTTTTAAATGTTGAGAAGATGGACGAAACCAACCTCGGTTACCTCATCTACTTCTTTGAGAAGGCTTGCGCTATCTCCGGTTATATTCTCGGCGTTAACCCGTTTAATCAGCCCGGCGTAGAGAGCTACAAGAAGAATATGTTTGCTCTCCTTGGTAAGCCCGGTTACGAGGATGCCAAGGCCGCGCTCGAGGCAAGACTCGGATAATTTCTAAAAGAAAACTAAGGAGGAAGTAAGTATGGTTACTTTACTTATCGGAAAAAAAGGTTCAGGAAAAACAAAAAAGCTTATTCAGAAGGCTAACGAAGCTGTTGCAGCGTCTCAGGGCAACGTTGTCGTTATCGAAAAAGGCGCAAAG
Organism: Ruminococcus sp.; assembly: GCA_022510945.1. GTDB lineage: Bacteria > Bacillota > Clostridia > Oscillospirales > Acutalibacteraceae > Ruminococcoides. The sequence goes on along the minus strand of JAFLSK010000004.1, from coordinate 58,792 downwards.
CTCACATACGACATCACCTCTAAGGCTCGCCTTATCGACACCGACCAGTACGCTGTATCAGGTTATGATATGTTATTCGGATTTTTAAGCGGTATCTGCGCAGGCAACTACGACGTTACCGACATTCTCGTTGACTCTACCTTCAAGATTTGCCCCGAAGGTGTGGACGGTCTCGAAACCTTCACAAAGAAGCTTCAGGACTTAAGCGAATCGTCAAACTCAAATATCGTCCTCTTAATCTCTGCTGACGAGGAGGACCTCCCGAGCTCAATCAACGCAGTTTGCGAGAAGATTTAATCAAAGAATACAAAAGAATACAAAAGTTTAAGCCGATTGGAACTCTGTACGAGCGCCAATCGGCTTTTATTATTTGTGGTTTTCTATGAATTCCTGCAACAAATCCGCCGCATATCTGCATAGCTCGGGGCATGGTCGGGTTTTGTAGTATTTTTCGGTTCGTTGTGAGGGAGTAGGGGAGTCTGCGCCGTTTTTAGTAATGCCTAAAAGTTCACGGCAAATAATCGATCCGTTGTCCTCTCTGAATTTCTCCGCAAGCTGCTGAGCCTCGCTGTATACGCGCTTTTTCTCGGCGCTCGCCTTCGGGTCGTCGTAGCCGTAGAGCATACCGAGCACGAACATCATTCCGCTTACCGTGCCGCACACCTCGCGCATACGCCCTATTCCGCCGCCGAACGGCGAGCAGAGTTTCGCCACCGTGTCCATTTCAAGCCCCATTTCGTCCGAGAACGCTCCCGCCACAGCCTGACAGCAGTTATATCCCTGTAAAAACAGATTCTTCGCTATCTGTCCTTTTGTCATTTCAGTCACCTTGTTTCGTTTGGTTTTATAGAATGAATCGCTGTATCACTTTTTGGGAAGTATATCCCTGATATATGATTTAACGGTACTGTATACTTCTTCGAAAGGAGGTTTGTTTACACCTCCCGCAAAGCGGAACTTTTCATAAGAATGTTTTAAATCATCAGTTCTGTGGAGAAACCCATTAAAGTTTTCTAACGTTCTTCCGCAATTCTTAATAGTTTGCAGAACAGCGGTGCGGTCGAAATCAAAAACATTTGACATATAATATAAATCTACAACGTCTTTGATTCTTCGAAACACTTTGTCTCCGGAGATTACAGAAACTTTATCGGCTATCATTTGAATGGGAGCCACACCGCGGAAACGAATACCGGATACCTCATAAATTTTTGTCGGCATAACAGGACGGTTAACGTCTACATCCATGGTAAACAATTTCTCGCCGGTATCTTTGTCAGTGATTTCAAATCCGGCGGAACGCCCTTCTCCGTACATTCTGTAAAGACCTACGTTTAAATCAATGTCGCTATAGTTGAGTGCTTTTTGAAAAGAGTTTACCATTTGCTCAGCTGACGGAGGCGTGTCGCAATTCCAGTTAGCGTCAATGTCAACAGTGTGACGCGTTTCTTCTGAATATCCGGCTTCAATCAATGAGGCCTTCAAAACCATTGAGCCCTTGAAGTTAATTGGTATGCCGCTTTCGTATATTGCCTTCATTATTTCATACATCAGTTTTTCTTCAATAGTAATATTCATAGCGCGCTCCTAATTACTGTAATAATCAATCGCTTCATCTGCCAGCTTTTCAAACCTCTCCTGATATTCGGGGGATACAGAAAGCCCGTTAAAGCTTTCATTGTGGGAGTAATAGTATCGGCTAATGGCTTCTGTAATACCCTGCATATCCAAAATCGACTCATTAGCAAGTGCGTCAGATAATGTTCTGTTGAAGTCAGTAAACTTAATTCCGTTCTTTTCCTTCACACTGTACGGGCTTATTCGGTTCCCGAGCACAACAACGCCGTTGAAGCGTGTGACCGAGTCGTCTGAGTAAACCCATACAATAAATTCGTCACTGCGTCCCATAAAGTTGCCCTGACACATAAGTGCTTCATCCAAAGCGAAAACAACATTTTCCCCAAGACAATCACGAACTGCTCTCAGCCAAGCGAGTGCGCCCACATAGTCGCTTCTCTTCGGAAGGTCGCTCTTGTGTGGGTCATATTTAGGCAACACGGTTGTTTTTCGATTAACCAGATCTTCGCGTATTCTGCTTTCTAACAGATTCATAATATATTCAGGTGGTTTGCGCAAGCCTGTTTCCCAGTTCTGAACTGTTCGGAAAGGAATATTATACCGCGCGGCAAATTCACTTTGAGTGTCACCAAGCTGTGTTCTCATATCTCGGATATTCATATTTTTCACCTCACCAATACAATACACTCAATGGGTGTATAAGTCAAGCGTTATTTTAGAATATTATGGGTAAATTCGCTTGTATTATCACAAAAAAAATGTATTGGCAATATTTAAAAGATATGATATAATATCCTAAATTGCAGAAAATCTGTATAAAGGTGATTGACTTGAATTTTGAACAGGATAAAATTCGTAACTTTTCTATAATTGCTCACATAGACCACGGAAAGAGCACACTCGCCGACCGTATCCTCGAGCTTACCAAGAGCGTCGCTGTAAGGGATATGGAGGCGCAGATTCTCGACGATATGGAGCTTGAGCGTGAGCGCGGAATTACAATCAAAGCCCGCGCCGTTACCACGATTTATCACGCTGACGACGGCAACGACTACCTTCTCAACCTTATCGATACACCCGGCCACGTCGACTTCAACTATGAGGTCAGCCGTAGCCTTGCCGCGTGCGAGGGAGCTGTGCTCATCGTGGACGCGTCGCAGGGAATCGAGGCGCAGACGCTCGCGAACACATACCTTGCTGTCGACAGCGGACTCGAGATAGTGCCCGTTATCAACAAGATAGATTTACCCTCTGCAGATCCCGACAGGGTAGAGCACGAGATTGAGGATATTATCGGTATTCCCGCTGACGAGGCTCCGCGCATTTCCGCTAAGCAGGGACTTAATATCCACGATGTTTTGGAGAAGATTGTCACCGATATTCCCGCGCCGACAGGTGACGTGAACGCTCCGCTGCGCGGACTTATCTTCGACAGTTACTACGACTCCTACAAGGGTGTTATCATTTACGTTCGCCTTAAGGAGGGTCAGATTAAGACCGGCGACGAGTTCAAGCTTATGGCGACGGGCTCCACCTTCAATGTCGTTGAGTGCGGACTTATGCACGCGACTTCTATGGAGCAGACGGGAATTCTGCGCGCGGGCGAGGTTGGATATATCGCCGCGTCAATCAAGTCGCTCTCCGACGCTCAGGTCGGCGACACAATTACTCTCACTTCAAATCCCGCTCCCGAGCCGCTGCCCGGCTACCGCGAGGCTCAGTCGATGGTATTCTGCGGAATTTATCCCGTTGACGGTGCGCGCTACGGAGACCTCAAGGACGCGCTCGAAAAGCTTAAGCTAAACGACGCCGCGCTCTCCTTCGAGCCCGAAACCTCCGTTGCTCTCGGCTTCGGTTACCGCTGCGGTTTCCTCGGACTTCTGCATATGGAAATTATTCAGGAACGCCTCGAGCGCGAGTACAATCTCGACATCATCACCACCGCACCGAGCGTTATTTATAAAATCACAAAAACCGACGGCACGGTCGAGAACATAGACAACCCCACGAACTATCCTGACCCTGCGCTGATAGCCTCCGCCGAGGAGCCGATGACAGATGCGCATATTTATTCGCCGTCGGACTATGTCGGAAATATTATGGAGTTGTGTCAGGACAGGCGCGGAATCTTCGTCGGTATGGATTATATCGACGCCGACCGCGTTGATATCCACTACCAGCTTCCGCTCGCCGAGATTATCTACGACTTCTTCGACACGCTGAAGTCCCGCACACGCGGCTATGCGTCGTTCGACTACGAACTCAGCGAGTATGTGCAGAGTGAGCTTGTTAAGCTTGACATTATGCTCAACGGCGAAATTGTCGACGCGCTCAGTTTTATTATTCACAAGGACAAGGCGTATGGCAGAGCGCGCAAAATGGCTGAAAAGCTTAAGGAGAAAATCCCGCGCCAGCTTTTCGAGGTGCCTATTCAGGCGTGTATCGGCGGCAAGATTATCGCCCGCGAGACCGTAAAAGCTATGCGTAAGGACGTGCTTGCGAAGTGCTACGGCGGCGATATCACGCGTAAGAAAAAGCTGCTCGAAAAGCAGAAGGAAGGTAAAAAGCGTATGCGCCAGCTTGGTACTGTTGAGGTGCCGCAGGAGGCGTTTATGGCTGTCCTCAAACTTGATACAGATTAATAAAAGTTGCAGAGCCGACCTGATTTCAGGTCGGCTTTTTCAGTTTAACATCAATTTTACCGTCAACACAGCCATAACCGCCGCCGTAAAATCGGCTGACAACGCGGCTATGAGCGTGTGACGGATTTTTTTGACCTTTACGCTGCCGTAGTAGACCGCAATCGCGTAGAAGGTCGTCTCCGTCGAGCCCGCGAGCACCGAGGCGACCTGACCCGCAAAGCTGTCGGGGCCATAGTCCTTGTATATTCCCGTTAGCAGCGCGGTCGAGCCGCCGCCAGAGATAGGGCGCAACAGAATCATAGGAACTATCTCCTTCGGAAATCCGAGTGTGTCCGCAAGCGGCGTGACAACGTTGCATAGCATTTCCATAGCTCCGCTCGCCTTTAGCATATCCACTGCGACGATGAGCCCGACGAGCGTGGGCGCGATTTTTGCGAGTGTTTTCATTCCGTCCGTTGCTCCACATATAAAAGCGTCAAACAGCGGCACGCGTTTTACAAGTCCGAACACAAGCACGACCGCGATAAAAACCGGCATAAACAGTTCCATCAATTCACCTTCTCAAAAGCTTTGACAGAATAAGCCCCACGGCGAGCGCGCATGCTGAGCTTACCCATACGCACGGCAAAATGCTGAACGGCGCGTTGCTGCCGTAGGTCTGCCTGAGCGTTCCTATCATCGTGGGCATAAGCTGGATTGAGGCTGTGTTCATCACCACGAATGTCACCATATCGTCGCTCGCTCTGTCATTCTCATCGCTGAGCCTGTGGAGTTCGCCCATAGCCGACAACCCGAACGGCGTCGCCGCGTTGCCGAGCCCGAGCAGGTTTGCGCTGACGTTCATACTTATGTAGTTGAGTGCCTTACTGTCCTTCGGAACGTTTTTAAACAGCTTTCTCAGCACAGGCGCGAGGGAGCGGCTGATTACCTTCGTAAAGCCGCTCTGTGAGGCGATTTCCATTATTCCCGACCATAGCATCATCATTCCCGCCATTGTCATCAGCAGTTCCATACTGTCCTTCGCTCCACTGATAACCCCGTCGGCAAGTGCGGAGCCGTTGCCGCTCAAAATTCCGCATATAACCGCGATGATAATTATCGCGCCAAAAATGTAATTCATCATAGAAATTCCTCGAAAATTTACAATTTTTAATATTTTTGTGAGAAATATTGACTAATTTGTCATTTTTTGGTAAAATAGTGTCGAACAAAGAAATTAAAGGGAGGGTGTGCTATGATTTACACCAGCTTTAAGAAAATTGACGATGTAGGAAGAGTTGTTCTGCCTAAGGATATTCGTGAAAAGCTTGGACTGAGGCTTAATGATATGATAAAAATTGACGTCGAAAACGACCGTATAGTAATAACCAAAGCGGAGCACACCTGCGTGTTCTGCGGCAAGAGTTCAGAACTCAGGAGTTTTATGGGAAAGACCGTGTGCGAAGATTGCATAAAAACGCTTAATAACACTTGACAACTCTCGAGAAATAGTACATTATTATAGTATAGAGTTGTTCTATACAGCGGCATTGAGACTATAAGGGGTTGATACTATGTCTCGTATTGATAAGGAAAATTACTATCTCGATATTGCGGAGACCGTGCTCGAGCGCGGTACCTGCCTGCGCAGAAACTACGGCGCAATAATCGTTAACAACGACCAGATTGTCTCCACGGGCTACGTCGGCGCGCCTCGCGGCAGGCGCAACTGCATTGATCTCGGTACCTGTATCCGCGACAAGATGAACGTTCAGCGCGGAACGCGATACGAGCTGTGCCGCAGTGTTCACGCTGAGGCAAACGCGATTATCCACGCTCCGCGTGAGCAAATGATCGGCGCTACTATGTACCTCGTGGGCAAGGAGTACGGCTCGGGGGCTTATGTTGAGAGTGCAAACTCTTGCGCTATGTGCAAGCGTATGATTATCAACGCGGGTATTCAGCGCGTAGTGGTGCGCAACACAAAGGATAAGTTCACCGCAATCTACGTTGAGGACTGGATAGTTGACGACGACTCTCTCAGCGGACAAGAGGGTTATTAATCGGTTTCCGATTGCTTGTCGCTGACACTACATAGCGGGAATCGAAATGATAAAAATATATGTAACCAACTCAAGAAATATTTCTTTAACAGAATTAAATATTAATAAGACAGCACCTAACCGGCGGGATAAAATACGACGTCTTACACGCGACAGCGCTAAGCGTCAGTCCCTTGCTGCGGGACTTCTGCTCACTGAAATTTTCCCAAATAGCGAAATAAAAACAGGCGAGTACGGAAAGCCGTACATTGAAAATGAGTATTTTAATCTTGCGCACAGCGGCGACTATGTGATACTCGCGGTATCAGATTCCGCCGATATAGGCTGTGATATTGAACGCATAAAAATCGTCGATTACGAAAAGATTGCAAAAACTGTTTTCTGCGAAAACGAGCGCGAAATGCTTCGAAAGGCAGACGATAAGCAGAATCTGTTCTTTGAGTTCTGGACGAAGAAAGAGTCGTTTATGAAATGCATAGGCGAGGGATTTCACTTTCCGCCGAGCACGCTCGACCTTACTTTGAGTTCGGATAGGGTGCTCTATGGCGGGAAAATCTACTTCTTTAAGGAGTATATGCTCAGCGGCTACAAAATTATGCTATGCTCTGAGGACAATGCGTTTCCCGAAAATCTTACAGAGCTGAACTTTGAATAATTGATAACGCAATAACAGACCGACAGTGATTAACCCACACTGTCGGTCTGCTCATTTTTACAATCCGTTTTGGAAGGTTATATTAAACCTCAGAGTTTTCTGTTGTTTAATATCTCTTATGATAGGGTTCTTACTTTAAGCCCTTTTCGTAGGACTCGATCATTTTCTTAACCATCTGACCGCCTACAGAACCTGCCTGACGTGAAGTGAGATCGCCGTTGTAACCCTGCTTGAGGTTAACGCCTACTTCGCTTGCAGCTTCCATCTTGAAACGCTCGAGGGCTTCCTTAGCCTCAGGAACTACGATGCTGTTCTTAGACATAATAATTTTCTCCTTTAATTTTTCGTGATTTATAAATTAAGCAACTCAATGTTGCCTTAATATTGTGTGTCGCAATTTTAAAATTATATATGGTAATTTATTACTGAAATTTATCGAAAGATTGGGAAAAAGTCGAAGTAAATTCTTGTATAACAAAAAATATGATGATACAATACTATAGAAATATTGTTTACAAAAATAAGGATTAAAAATGAGTGAAATGAAGAAGATAGCGCATCCTTTTTCGCCGTTGTTTGATGAAGATTCGCGCGTTTTGATTCTCGGCAGCTTTCCGTCGGTGAAGTCGAGAGAGGCGATGTTCTTCTACGGACATCCGCAAAATCGGTTTTGGAAATTAATTGCGGCTTTGTATGGGGAAGATGTGCCGGAAAGTATTGAGGAAAAGAAAAATCTTATTCTGCGACACAATCTCGCGTTGTGGGATTCAATAAAATCCTGCACGATTACAGGCTCGAGCGACAGCTCGGTAAAGGATGTAGTGCCGAATGATTTAGCGGAGATTTTAGACAACAGCAAGGTTGACAGAATTTTCTGCAACGGCGCATTGTCGCACAAAATTTATATGAAGCATATTTATCCAACAACAAAAACCGAGGCGATAAAGCTGCCGTCAACAAGTCCCGCCAACGCCGCGTTTTCTCTCGAGCGGCTTATAAAGGAATGGAGCAAAATAAAAGATAATTAATGAAAAAGAGCAGAGTGCATAGATTGCGACTCTGCTCTTTTGAATATCAGGGTTTTATGATTTGCCCTTTGTGCGTATTGAATTAAGCGGCTTTTCGAGGGCGAGGGATACGACGGCGGCGAGAATGCATTTGAGTAGGTCTGTCGGAAAGAATGTGAGTGCTGCCATTGCTATTGACACGCTCCACGGCGTGCCGCTCATAAGCTTGTGTTGAATTACGGCGGGAATGTCGATTACGAGCAATCCGAGCACAATAGCGGTGCCGATATACACGACGGATTTCAGAGTTTTTGTTGCGGCGTCTGAGAGGTGCTTGCGTTCGATTGTGGTTACAAGCGCATTTTTGGTTAGCGAAATCAGCAACGGTGCGAAAAGAAATCCGATTATATAGCCGCCGTACGGTGTGAAAAGGCGCGAATACAGCGTGCCGAATGACGAAAATACGGGTAGTCCGACTGCTCCGAGCAGAATGTAAACGACGCTCGTAGTCAGCGATTCAAGCGGACTGAGCACAAGACCTGTGAGGATAATCGCAAATGTCTGGAGCGAGAAGGACGTGCCCGAGAATGGGTTGGGAACAGCGAGCCATGCGCATATGCAGTTAAGAGCCGCGAAAATTGCAATGAACGCCATACGATGTGGATTAAGTGCATTTTTTTTATTCATAAGTATCTCTCCGTTTCTGTTATTAGTATAGCCTTTCACAACAATATTGTCAACCGTAAAATTAATTTTAGTTTACAATACGCGTGACACAAAAAACAAGAGCAAATAAATTACATTTTGTAACATTGTGTACGAAGCCGCATCCTATATGGGATTTATTTTATGTAGATTATACATTATTCGCCTAAGATGGAAAATAAGGGTTGAAATATGTTAATTAATTTGTTATAATTGTAACAGATTTGTTACAAACTGCGTTAATGCATCAAAATCTCGGCGCAGTTTCGGAGGTCTTTTCTTATGAAAAAACATTTAAAAAAGATTATCTCAGTTGCTGTTGCGGTTGTGATTCTCGCCTCTGTTTGCACAGTGGGAATGCTCACTCCTCACGCAAGCGGCACGGGCGCGGGTCTTGCCGAATGGGCGCTGGGCGCATACAACAATCATTGGAAATATGTCTACGGCGGCTCGTCCGCGGGTGCGGTTGACTGCTCGGGACTTATCTATTCCTACTGCGGCGGCGCGCGCACAGGTACGGCGCAGCTCAACTCCGCTACCCAGAGCGGTAACGTAAGCTCCGGTATTCCGCGTGTGCACGGCCTTGGACTTTATCAGCCCGGTCACGTCGGCGTCTATGTCGGCGGCGGTATGGCTGTTGACGCGCGCAACGAGTACTACGGCGTTTGCTATGAGGCTACGGCAAGCAAGTCGTGGACGAAGTGGTTCAAGCTCTCTGCTGTTACATACGTTACAGAGGGTTGGGAGAAGTTCAACGGCAGCTACTACTACTATGAGGACGGCCAGTACGTTGTAAGCACAAGCAAACGTATCGGCGGAATTACATACAATTTCAACTCAAGCGGTGTTTCGGACAAAACTCCCGAGAATATGAGCGCTGTGGCTAACAAGGGCAGCGATTCTGATAACAATTCGGGTAGTTCAAATTCCGACAATACAAATAACGACAACAAGAGCACAAGCGCTCAGACCTCTTCTTCTACATCTACTGCTCTTAAACTCGGTTCCAGCGGCGAGCGCGTTACTAAGCTTCAAACCCGTCTTGCTGAGCTCGGCTTCTACCACAACGCGATTACGGGCTACTTCGGCGAGAACACCGAGGCTGCCTACAAAGCATTCCAGAAAGCGGCGGGCGTGACTGTTGACGGTATCGCGGGACAGAGCGATCTCGATATTCTCTACTCGTCAAAGGCTCCTAAGGCTGAGACAGCTGTGGAACCGGAGGCGACAGAGGCTCCGACAGAGGCCCCGACAGAGGCACCCGCGGAGAAAAAGGACACATATCAGCTTGGTGACCAGAGCGATGAAATCGTAAAGATTCAAAAGCGTCTTACAGAGCTTAATTTCTATAACGAAGACCTGACCGGCTATTTCGGCGACATTACGCAGTACGGCGTTTTGATGTTCCAGAAGGCGAACGGCCTTGAAGCAACCGGAATAGTGGACAAGCAGACCTACAACGCTCTCTTCTCGCAGAACGCGCTCGAGAATCCGATTTACACCACGCCGAGCGAGGTCGAAACCGAGGCGCCTACAGAGCCCGAAACAGTCGAGGAGACTGCTCCGGACACACAGCCTGTCGAGAAAACTCAGCCTGTCGATGCTGTGAATTCAGTGGCTCAGGTTGCTGAGGGAAATCTCGAGGACGCTCAGGAGATTGTTGTAAAATCCAGCAAGCTTACCCGTCAGGCGATTGCCGCTGTGCAGGAGGATGAGCTCAAAACCGCTAAGATTTCCACAGCAGACAAGAACTCAAGCTTCGTTATGTGGCTTTTGATTGTTCTTGGATTTGCTGCTACGGTAAGCGGTGTGTTCTTCCTTATCAACCGACGGAATTCTTCTTATCGCGGAACACGCGAAAAGGGTAAAAAGGAAAGCGTAACTGTAAGATATTGGTAATCGCTAAGCTAATTTAACAAACCAAATGCCGTCCTTATGGGCGGCATTTTTTTGTTTTATAGGGAACTAATCCGTAACGGACTGCAAAAATAAAACTTGAATGTGTTTTGGAGCAAAGATGTTATCTGATTCCTATAAAGCAAAAAATAATTTGTATTCTCCGCTCAGTTTCTGCTTCGCAGAACGAGCGATGAGTGAAGAAAGCGCGTAAGCACGCTTTCTTGTACACAAAAAAGTAAAATTTTCTATTGCAAAGATAGCACAAACGTTTTATAATATAGATGTAATATATTTAAAAGTGGAGTAATTATGTCACAGGATAAAATCATTGTTAAGGGTGCGAGACAGCACAATCTCAAAAATATTAACGTAACCATTCCGCGCGACAAGCTTGTTGTCGTGACGGGACTGTCGGGCTCGGGTAAGAGCTCGCTTGCGTTCGATACGATTTACGCCGAGGGTCAGCGACGCTACGTCGAGAGCCTCAGCTCCTACGCGCGTATGTTCCTCGGTCAGTCTAACAAACCCGACGTGGACGAAATTCAGGGTCTGTCGCCCGCAATTTCTATCGACCAGAAAACGACCTCTCACAATCCGCGTTCAACCGTCGGCACGGTCACGGAGATTTACGATTATCTCCGTCTGCTTTTTGCGCGAATCGGTATTCCGCATTGTCCCGTGTGTGGCCGCGAAATCAGCCAGCAGAGCGTCGACCAGATTGTCGACAGTGTTCTCGCTTTAGAAAACGGTACGAAGATTCAGATTATGGCGCCTATCGTGCGCGGTAGGAAGGGTACTCAGGCTAAGGAGTTCGAAAAAGCGCGGAAGGCGGGCTTTGTCCGCGTTCGTGCTGACGGCGAGGTCTACGACCTTTCCGATAAAATCGAGCTTGAAAAGAACAAAAAGCATAATGTAGACATAATCGTCGACCGACTTGTCGTTAAAGACGACATCCGCTCGCGACTTGCGGACTCGATTGAAACCGCGTCAAAGCTTACGAGCGGTCTTATTACCGTGGGCGTAATCGGTGGCGAGGATATGAACTTTTCGCAGAATTACGCCTGTCCCGAGCACGGCGTGAGCGTGGAAGAGCTTGCTCCGAGAATGTTCTCGTTCAACAATCCGTTCGGCGCGTGTCCGAAGTGTACGGGCCTCGGCGTGTTCCTGAAGGTCGATCCGCAGCTTGTTATCCCTAACCCCGAACTCAGCGTTGCGCAGGGCGGACTAAAGGGCAGCGGCTGGGCGATGGAGGGCAACTCAATCGCTGAGATGTATTTTCAGGCGCTCGCGGAGAAGTACAACTTCTCTCTCAATACTCCTATCGGCGAGCTTCCCGAGAAGGTCGTAAACATTCTGCTCTACGGAACGGACGGCGAGGTGCTCACTCTCAGACGACGTATGCCGTTCGGCGAGGAGCGCATTATGAAGAGACCGTTCGAGGGCATTGTAAACAACCTCGAAAGACGTTTTCGCGAGACTACCAGCGCGTGGATAAAGGACGAAATTCAGGGCTATATGGCGGAGATTCCGTGCGACGAGTGCGGCGGAAGAAGGCTCTCGAAGGCGAGCCTCGGCGTTACCGTCGGCGGACTGAACATCTCCGAGTTCTGCGATATGCAGGTCGTGGAGGCGCTCGATTTTATAAAAACCTCCGAACTTTCGGAGCGCGATAAATTCATCGGCAAGGCTGTGTTCAAGGAGGTCAACGAGCGGCTCAACTTTCTCAACAGCGTCGGTCTCGGCTACCTTACACTCTCGCGCTCGAGCGGAACTCTCAGCGGCGGCGAGAGCCAGCGTATCAGGCTCGCAACGCAGATAGGCTCCTCGCTTATGGGTGTTATGTACGTCCTCGACGAGCCGAGTATCGGTCTGCACCAGCGCGATAATGAAAAGCTTTTAGATACGCTAAAGCACCTGCGCGACGTAGGTAACACCGTTATCGTCGTCGAGCATGACGAAGATACAATGTACGCAGCCGACCACATCATCGACATAGGTCCCGGCGCAGGCATACACGGCGGAGAGGTTGTCGCCACAGGTACGGCCGAGGAAATTAAGAAGTGTGAAAAGTCGATTACGGGTCAATACCTGAGCGGTGCGCGCTCAATTCCTGTTCCCGAAAAACGCCGCAAAGGCAACGGAAACTTCCTCGAAGTTCGCGGCGCGGCACAGAACAACCTCAAGAATATCAACGTGAAATTTCCGCTCGGAAAATTCATCTGTGTTACGGGCGTTTCGGGCTCGGGCAAGAGCTCGCTCGTAAACGAAATTGTATATAAAAAATTAGCGTCCGAGCTTAACCGCGCCAAAATCCGCGCCGGCAAGCACAAGAGCATAAAGGGGCTCGAACACCTCGACAAGGTAATCAACATAAACCAGAGCCCTATCGGCAGAACGCCGCGCAGTAACCCCGCGACCTACACGGGTGTGTTTACCGATATACGCAACCTTTTCGCGTCTACATCCGAGGCGAAAATGCGCGGCTACAGCCAGAGCCGCTTCTCCTTCAATGTAAAGGGCGGTCGCTGTGAGACGTGTCAGGGCGACGGCATTATCAAGATTGAGATGCACTTTTTGCCCGACGTTTATGTTCCGTGCGAGGTGTGCAAGGGAAGGCGTTATAACCACGAAACCCTCGAGGTGCGCTATAAAGGCAAGTCTATCCACGACGTGCTCGAGATGACCGTCGAGGAAGGACTCGAGTTCTTCAGCTCGATTCCGAGAATCGCACGCAAGCTGCAAACGCTCTATGATGTGGGACTCGGCTATATCAAAATCGGACAACCCGCGACCACGCTCTCGGGCGGCGAGGCTCAGCGCGTAAAGCTTGCGACAGAACTTGCGAAGCGGAGCACGGGCCGCACGGTATATATCCTTGACGAGCCGACCACGGGTCTGCATATAGCCGACGTTCATAAGCTTGTTGAGGTGCTCAACCAGCTTGTCGAGGGCGGTAACACGGTGATTGTAATTGAGCACAACCTCGACCTCATAAAAATTGCCGACCACATCATCGACCTCGGTCCCGAGGGCGGCAACAGCGGCGGCGAAATCGTCGCACAGGGTACTCCCGAGCAGGTGGCGAAGGTCAAGGGCTCGTACACGGGACAGTATATTAAAAAAGTTCTGAACAAATAAATAAAACTATTTTTAAAGGGAATTGCATTGTTTTATGCAATTTCCTTATTTTTTGCGCCGTAATTGGAGGTGTAATCTTGGATATCACAATAATCACCGCAATTCTTGGTCTGGCGGGTTCAGCGTTCGGCTCGCTGTGCGGCGTGTTGATAAACACAAAGCTTTCGAATTACCGCATAGAGCAACTCGAAAAGAAGGTTGATAAGCACAACAATCTTATCGAGCGCGTGTACGAGCTCGAGCAGGACGGCGCGGTAATGAAGCAGCAGTTAAAGGTCTCCGACCACAGAATTGAGGATTTAGAAAAGAAAATGGATTAATAATCGGAGGTAAATATGGATTTAAAAACATTGATAAGAAAGCTCTCGTCGCGCAAATTCTGGGCAATGCTCGCGGCGGTCGCTGTGTCGGTTATGGCGTTTTTTAACTGCCCCGAGGAAATTGACGTAAAGGTGACAAGTCTTATCACTTCGTTCGGTGCGGCAGTTGTGTACATAGTCGGCGAGGCGGGCGTTGACAGAGCAAGGGCAGAAAAGGAGAGAAAAGATGAGCCAGAGGAGTAAATTCTTAGACTTCGCGCGCTCACAGGTAGGCACAATCGGCGGCGACAAATACCGCGCGTGGTACAACAAAAATGTCGGCAACATCGGCAGCACAAAATGGGCTTGGTGCGCCGCGGGAATTTCCTATTGTGCAAATCAGGTGGGAGTCAGCAAAAGCGTAATTATCCCCACCGCGAGCGCTCCCGCTATGCTGCATAATTTTCAGAACGCAAAGCGTTTCAAGGCGCGCGGAAGCTACACGCCGACGGGCGGCGACATAATTATTTTTAAGTACGCCTACAATACTACGAGCGACGCAAGCCACGTCGGTATCGTAGAAAAGGTGGAAAACGGCTACGTCCACACGATTGAGTTCAACTCGGGCTCTCTTTCGGACGGCGCGGTGGCGCGCTGGAAATACTCGCTTTCGAGTAGCATAATTGTTGGTTACGGCGTGCCGAAATTTAAAAACAACGTAAAGACAGTGCGCAGCGGACGAATCAGAAAAAAGCCGTGGCGCGACCCGAAGGGAGGCACATCGAAAACGCTGAAAATTCTACCCGTGGGCGCAGAACTTGAGTACCTCGAGGACGACGGCTACGGCTGGGGAAAGGTAAAATCCGGCGACATTACGGGATATATTCAGAACAACCGACTCGACAGCGAGAATACCTCGCGTTTTCACAAGGCGACCGTACTCCTTACTCAGCGCGTAAAAACCGTCGCCACCGGCGAGAAAAAGACCGTCCAAAAGGGCGACACTGTTAAATTTATCTGTGAGATAGAAAAAGGCAAATACAAAGGCACGGCGATAATCAGCGTAGACGGTACAACCTGTTTTATAAAATCAAGTGACATCAAAGTGAAATAATTTACAGTCAGCACCTCTTTAAAAAGGGGTGCTTTTCTGTTACAATAAAAAATATTTTACGACTATGCACAAAATGACCTTTCTTATCCGTAGTAATTAGTGAAAGGAGGTAATGAGTTGGCTGACACATTCGGTACCGAAGGCTCTCGCGAGGAGCTGATAGAAGCGACAATCAAGCAGTACGCTAACCTGATTTTCAGGCTCGCATACACTAACCTTAAAAATCACCACGACGCCGAGGACGTCCTACAGGACGTGAGCGTGGCACTCGTGCGCGGCAATCCGCCGTTTGACGATGAAAAGTATCTGAAAAACTGGATAGTTACCGTAACCCTTAACAAATGCCGCGACGTTTACCGCTCAGCGTGGAGAAACCGCACCGAGCCGCTCGAGGACTACCTCGCTCTGCAAGCGCCCGAAACGCAGGCGGTGATGGAGGAACTGTGGCAGCTGCCTGAAAACTACAGGAACATTATCTACCTTTACTATTACGAAGGCTTTACAATTCCTGAAATCGCTGAAATACTCGGTAAAAGTCCGAACACAATCGGCTCGGGACTTCAGCGTGCACGAAAGAAACTTAAGAAGGTACTTACAGAAGGAGGTAAGGCATATGGATAAAAATTATTTCAAAGCGATTGACAACCTCACGCCGTCGCAGTCCGCGCTCGACAGAGCACTTGACGCGGCTCGTGCGGAACAATCGGGAAAGGTCATACCAATGAAAACTACTAAAAGAAAATTTACGCTGCTCGGCGCAATCGCCGCAAGCCTCGCGCTTATTATCACACTCGGCGCGGTGTTCTTTCCGTCGTCTGTTCCGACGGATAATAAAACAAATAACGATAAGAATGAAAACGCCTTTTTCATCACGGCAAATGCTGCCGAGCTCGAAAATCAGCTATCAGGCAAATCGATTATCGGAGCGTTTGCAGGCGAAGCAGGAACGGCTCGGCTCGCTGACTTCGACAATAATGACGATAACGACCCCTTTGACTCGGGACAGTATTACAAGGACGGTTATGCCGATGTATTTATTCTTTACGATATATCTACTTTCAGCGTAAAGGGTGACAACATAAAATCGATTTCCGTGAAGTCAAATAAAAAGGGCATTTACTTCGGTGTTACTCCGATAGGCGATATTGATGAAAGCCGTAATGGGGACGAAAATGTAAATTATGTATACGCAAATGGCAGAGGTGTAGCGATAGGCGAAAAAAGCTACAAGGAATACGAAAAGTCCCGCAAGGAAAGGCTCAAAAGATATACCGATGCTGATAGTCTCGATAATTCACAGTACACCAAGAAAGAACTAAAGAAGTATAGCGACGGTATGTATGCGAATATTTTCTGCGACGGATTCACCTACGAAAATACGGATGGCAAAAAAGCCATAGATATTGGCGGTGATTTTGACCTTGTTATTGAGAGCAACCATTCAAACGCAATAATTGCAAATCTACTTGAAAAGCTTGATAATGTTGACGGAAAAATTATTGAGCATAAATTTAGAAGAGAAGATTGCGACGATCTCGATAGCTACAGAGATAATCTTTATAGAAAGATTGTTAAGGAGACTGTCAAGAACGCGACGATTGACGTGACTGTGAACTTTACAGACGGAACAGCGCAGACAAAAACCTTAAAACTCGGTTACTATATGGACAAACAACTTTACTTTCCATTTATTACAATTAAATAATTTCCGTTCCCATTCCCGAGGCACCGCGTCAAAAGACGCGGTGCTTTTCAATTTTACAATTCTTTTACATTTTATGATGACTTCTTGTGTCTTATGGTATTAGAGTTTAATCATCTGAAGTAAGGGGATGGTAAATATGAAAAAATGTTAACTTAATATGTTTTTAAGTCCTTACATAGAAAATTTTATTAATAGACAAATATAATGTAATGTGATAGAATTACGATAGATAGGAATGGTACTATGTATAACAAAGACAAAGGGAAAAAAGGCAGGGTTGCTGCCGTAGTCTGCGTTTTGCTTGCGGTGCTTTTGGTGTGGCTCGTTGTTTCCGCGATGATGCCAAAGCCCAAGGATAAGAGCGATAAAACAGGGTATAAGACGATTGTAGACACAATGCCGACACCGACCGAAAAGGTAAAGAAACCAGTAGACGACCCTCTGCTTATTATTGTGAATAAAGACAATAAAGTTCCGAGTGATTGGGATGTTGATTTAGTCGCGCTCTCAGGCGGAAATAAAGTTAATAAAGTTGCATATTCGAACTTGCAGAAAATGATGGATAAAGCGCGCGAAAAGGGCTTTGACCCGATAGTCTGCTCGTCCTACCGCTCAAAGCACAGACAGCGTGAGCTCTATAACGAAACCGTTGAGAAATATATCGCGCAGGGGAAGAGCCGAAAAGCCGCAAAAAGAGCGGCGCGCGAGTGGGTCTCAATCCCCGGAACGAGCGAGCACCAGCTCGGGCTGGCGGTGGATATTGTGCCTGTTGAAAATCAGGTGCTCGACACGGCACAGGAGTTCAACCAAACGCAGCGGTGGTTTATGAAAAACTGCTACAAGTACGGCTTTATTCTTCGCTATCCGGACGGCAAAAAGAGCGTGACGGGCGTTGAGTACGAGCCGTGGCACTACCGCTACGTCGGTAAAAAGCACTCGAAGGCTATGAAAAGGCTCGGACTGTGCCTTGAGGAATATGTGGAATATCTCGAAAACAACTAACAAAATTATCGGTAAAAGGTCGGGTTTTTGCCCGACCTTTTTCGTGTTTTAAACATATTGATTTTTATATACAGTGATGTTATAATTAATCTGTATAAATATTTGTAGAAAAGGGGAAAAATATGGAACCCAAGGTTACCCTGTTAGCATATACTCCCGACCCCGAGCAGGTTGTCGCTATGGCGGCGAAGCTCTGCTATTCTGCGTCGGATATTGAACATATAAAGGACGGACTCGACGAGGAGAGCGCCTCGCGCTTTATTGATATGCTCTCGAACATCGGTCATGGCAGTCCGTTCGAGCATTCGTCATTTACCTTCGGAATTGAGGGTATCAGCCGCGCCTGCTCTCACCAGCTTGTGCGCCACAGAATCGCCTCCTACAGCCAGCAGTCTCAGCGTTATGTTGACGGCACAAAGTTCGAGTTCGTTACTCCGCCTGAGATTGAGAAAAATGAAAAGGCGTATTCTGCATACAAAAGGGTTATTGATATGCAGTCCGACGCGTACCGCGACATTCGCGACGCGCTTATTGTCGGCTACATAAACGAGGCTTATCCCGATAAATACACAGGCACAGATGAGGAGATTATGGAAGCGTGCAAGGCTGACGACAAAAACCAGTACAACGCTTTCGTAAAAAAGGCGAACGAGGACGCGCGCTTTGTGCTCCCGAACGCCTGCACCACTAAAATCGTCTGCACCTTCAACGCGAGAAGTCTCGAGAACTTCTTCGCTCATCGCTGCTGCAACCGCGCCCAGTGGGAAATCCGCGAGGTAGCCGAGCAGATGCTGCTCGAGTGCCTGCGCGTTGCTCCGCACATTTTCAAAAAATGCGGTCCGAGTTGTCTGTTCGGACCTTGTCCCGAGGGCAAGATGACGTGCGGAAAGGCGAAGGAGATGAGGGAGAAGTATGGCAGGTAAGTTCATAGTAATCGAGGGTCTCGACGGCTCAGGTAAAGCTACACAGGCTGAAATTCTCCGCAAGGTTTTCGAGGAAAAAGGGGAGAAGGTGCGAAAGCTCACCTTCCCCGACTACAACAACGAAAGCTCCGCTCTAGTCAAGATGTACCTCGGCGGCGAGTTCGGGGACAACCCCTCCGACGTAAACGCATACGCCGCAGCGGCTTTCTATACCGTCGACCGCATAGCAAGCTACCTCAAATTCTGGAAAGAGGACTACGAGAACGGCACGGTCATCATCGCCGACCGCTACTCGACCTCCAACATTATCTATCAGATGTCAAAGCTGCCCGAAAGCGAATGGGACAGCTACATAGATTTTCAGGAAGATTTTGAATACAACAAAATCAAAGTTCCGAAGCCCGACAAGATTATCTACCTCGATGTCGAGCCCGACGTTTCACAACGTCTCCTCTCGGGCAGATATTCGGGCGACGAAAGCAAAAAAGACCTGCACGAAAAGAACGTGAACTTTCTCTTGGAGTGCAGAAAATCCGCGCTCTATGCCGCGGAAAAGCTCGGCTGGGTGAGAATTTCGTGCACCGAAAACGGCGAAATGCGCTCTATCGAGGATATTTCGAAGGACATTTTAAACGTAATAGAAGGATAACATATGATAAATTTTAAAACACCGCGGCTTGAGGATCTGCCCGCTCTGCGTGCTATTACCGAAAAGCACGGCACGATGGGCTGCGACTTCAATCCTGCGAATATATATATTTGGCGCAACAGATACGACATCAGAATCTGTGTGCGCGACGGCTTTTTGCTGCTCGCATATTTTAGAAACAATATTCCGTGGGGTTACTGCTTTCCCGTCGGCGAGGGCGACCCTAAGGATATGATAGACGAGATTTACTCCGACGCCGCGGCGCGCGGCTGCAAGGCGCGTTTCGTTATGCTGACTGACGCGCAGAGGGAGAAACTCGTGGAACTGACAGGTTACGAATATTCTTTTGAAGAATTAACAGGCGATGAGGATTATATCTACACAAACTACGACCTCTGCCTCTTGCCCGGCAAAAAGTACCACGGCAAGCGCAATCATATCTCGAAATTCAACCGCAGCTATCCGAACTGGAATTTCACCCTGATTTCTGAGAAAAACAAGGCTGACGCGCTGACGATTGTTGAGAAATGGTGCGAGAACAACGAGATTGATGCCTCGACGTTCGAGGAATACGCCGCCATAAAGGAAACGCTCGAAAACTACGAAGCGCTGAAAATGCACGGCGGAGTGCTCTACGTCGACGAAACTCCTGTCGCTATGACAATCGGCTCGCGCATAAATCAGACCACGTTTGACGTGGAGTTTGAGAAGGCTCTTGTCGAGTACGACGGCTCCTACGCGAAGGTCAACAACGAGTTTGCAAAAACACTAATCGGCTTTGAGTTTATCAACAGGGAAGAGGATATGGGTATCGAATCACTTCGAAAATCCAAGCTGTCCTACCACCCCGTAGCCATACTCAAGCGTTACATCGGAGTTAAAAATGATTGAGATTAGAACTGCCTCGGAGAACGATATTAATTCTATAAAAGAATTATGGAAAAGTTGCTTTGATGATACTGACGAGGCTATAGATTTATTTCTTAAAAGAAATTTAAAACACGCCTATCTCGCTATAGACGGCGAAGTGATGTCTATGCTCTTTATGCTCCCGACTAAGGTGAACGGCAGGACAGCCTGCTACCTTTATGCGGCGGCTACCGCCGAGCAGTACCGCGGTCTCGGGCTTATGCACGGGCTGATACAGAGCGCGCTCGCGAGTATCGGTGCGGAACTGTGTGTTACTCTGCCCGCGAGCGACGAGCTTTACGACTACTACAAAAAACGCGGATTTACAGAGCTTACCTCGAACACGGCTCGCCTTACACGCGACGAGGTTGTTTCACTCTCTAAACCTTACGAGGTGCAGGAACTTGTCGTGGGCGGTTACTGCGGTATCAGAAACAGAGTGCTCAAGGATAATTTTCTTTTTTGGAATAATGAGCACATTGAACTCGCTCTTGAATACAACGCCCTTTACGGCGCAAAAATAATAAGGAGCAACTACGGCTACGCCATAGCCGAGGTCGAGGGAGATACCTGCTACGTCAGGGAATTTATCTGCGACGACAAAAACGCTCCGTATCTGCTCACCGATTTGCTCAGCGAGGTGGAAAGCGAAAGCTTTGTGTTCCACCTTTCGCCGAATCAGAAATTTACAGAAAGCAAGACCGAAAGGTTTGCTATGGTAAAATATGTGACCAAGTACAGACCCGACTCTATTTATACGGGCCTCACGCTTGACTGATGATTGAAAGGAACTACGCTATGATTTACATTATGCTTGCTGACGGATTTGAAATTACCGAAGCGCTTACAACGGTGGATATCCTCCGCCGAGCAAAGTTACCTATCCTCACCGTGGGTGTGTACGACAAGGTTGTCACCTCGTCGTGCAACATCAGGGTTGAAGCCGACATCACCGCCGACGAGGTCGAGCTCGACAGACTCGACACGGTCATTCTTCCGGGCGGTCTCGACGGAACGCACAACCTCGAAAAGTCCGAGTTCGTTCAGAATGTGCTCGACTTCTGCGTGGAGAACGAAAAGCTTATGTGCGCTATCTGCGCCGCTCCGTCAATCCTTGGCCATAGGGGTATTCTCGACGGCAAGTCCGCCACCTGTTACCCGGGCCACGAGGTAAACCCCGACAAGGTAAACTATACAGGCGAGCCCGCCGTTGAGTGCGAAAACGTAATCACCGGAAAGGGCGCGGGCTGTACCGTACATTTCGGCCTTAAAATTGCCGAAAGACTCGCGGGCGCAGATGTCGCTCAGCACGTTAAAGAGAGTATGCAATGCCCGTAAAAAATCTTAAGCAGAAAAAGAACGAAATACGTTCGAAGTATAAAAAACTGAGGGATAACCTTCCCTCCGATAAGAAGGCGGAGGCGGACAACGCTATCGCCGAGCGGCTCCTTTCCCTGCCCGAGTATGAGAGTGCTGAGGTCGTGCTCGCGTTCGTGTCTAAGGACATAGAAGTCGACACACGACGTATTATCAGCAAGTCTCTGAAAAACGGCAAGAAAGTCGCCGTGCCGCGGTGTAACGTCGAGGAAACGACGATTGACTACTACTTTATCACCTCGTACGATGACCTCGAGAGCGGATACTACGGACTTTTGGAGCCAAATCCCGAAAAGTGCGAAAAGCTACATAGCTTCGAGGGCGCGCTGTGCGTTGTTCCGGGGCTTGTGTTCGACCGCGAAGGCTATCGTATAGGATTCGGAAAGGGCTACTACGACCGTTTTATAATTGACTTCAGCGGCGTGACGGTCGGCGTTTGCTACTCGCGTTGCATAGAGGATAAGCTGCCGCGCGGTTTCTACGACAGGCCGATTGACATTGTTATTACGGAAAGATATATGATAGATATAAGAAAAGGGTGAAGATATGGATAATATGGAAAATAATTCTCGTGGAGAAAAATCATTAAATGAACTCCGTCGTGAGAAAGTCCGCAATTTTCATATGAATATCGACCGCGACGACCTCGCCGTGGGCGACAGATACCGAGAGCTCGAGAACCTCGACGTTGAGCCGTCCGAGTCGCTGAGCTCGTACTCCGACGACGACGTACGCGAGCAGATGCGCCGCGACTCCAAGTACCAGCTAAAGGAGCAAAAGAAGGAGCAGAAAAAAGAGCAGAAATACATCGACAGCCAGAACACGCGGCGTTTCCGCATAATATGGTGGGTTTCCGTGTTTCTGGTCGGAGCGGCGCTCGCGATATTTCTGATGTTCGGTGTGAGCGATATGCTCGCTATGAACCGCCCCGAGAACAACACCGTCGCAATCAGTATCCCCGAGAATCCCACGCTCGACGACGTGAGCACAGAGCTCAAGAGCAAGGGTGTAATCGGCGAGACGGTTTTCTTCAACCTGTACGCGACGGTTACGAAGAATAAGGATTTCACTCAGGGCGAGTATAATATAGCAACCAATATGGACTACGAGGCAATCATCAACTACCTCCAGTCTATGTCGAACCGCACCGACACCGTTAAGGTCACTATCCCCGAGGGTCTGAGCGTTGTCGAGATTGCCGATTTGCTCGTCAAGAAGGGAATACTTTCCGACACCGAGCACTTCCTCGAGCTGTGTAATTCGGATTACTTCGACGAGGATTACGACTTTATCTCCGCTATCAAAAACCCCCAAAAGCGTTACTATAAGCTTGAGGGATATTTGTTCCCCGATACATATGAGTGCTACAAAAACGAGCGCGCAGAGCTGACTATCACTCGTATGCTCAATGACTACGAAACGCGTATCTATAACGACCAGAATGTTTCGGGCTACAGTAAGGCTGTCAACGTAAGAGAACTTGTTAAAAAGAGCGACTACAGTCTGAATCAGATTCTCACTATAGCCTCAATAATTCAGGCTGAGGCGGCGAATGATGATGATATGTACTACATCAGCTCGATTATCCGCAACCGTCTCGAGAAAGGCGTGGACCTCGGCGTTGCAAAACTCGGTCTCGACTCCACTAAGTACTATCCGTACAGGAGCAAAAAGACGGTGCCCGAGGATATTCGCAAGACCTTCAAGAGTACATACAATACATATGACTTTAACGGACTTCCGCCCGGACCTATCTGTAATCCGGGTATGCAGGCAATTCTTGCGGCGATTTATCCGAACAGCACAGACTATGTATATTTCTGTCACTCGTCGGACGGTACTCCGTACTACGCTTCAACGCTGTGGGAGCATAACTATCATCTTTCATTGATTGGATAATAGTGTGAAAAATCACACTATTATCCAAACCGATTTATATTGCCCGCTCAGTTTGCCGCAGGCGGCAACGAGCGATGGCTAAATTCCCATACACGCCTTATACGCCCACGGTAAGGTTGAGGTAATTTTTAATATCTGTTTGTGGGCGGAAAGGCTATGGGAATTAGTATGATTAAACCTGAAATACTTGCGCCTGCGGGCGATTTTGAGTGCTTGAACTCTGCCGTGAAGTTTGGCGCGGACGCTGTTTTCCTTGCGGGGAAGCAGTTCGGTATGCGCACTGCTTCGGCGAATTTCAGCGCTGATGAATTAAAAAAAGCGTGCGATTTTGCGCACGAAAATAATGTTAAGGTGCACCTGACGTGCAACACCTTGCCGCGAAACGGCGAGTTATCTGCTCTGCCCGAGTTTCTGGAAACGGCGCAGGACGCCGGCGTTGACGCGTTTATCATCGCTGACATCGGCGTTATGGAGCTTGCAAAAAAATACGCTCCGAACGTTTCGCTTCACGTCTCGACTCAGGCTGGTGTCACGAACTATGCCACCGCGAGGACTCTGTACGACCTCGGCGCATCTAGGGTTGTGCTTGCGCGTGAGCTTTCTCTCGAGGAAATCTCAACACTTCGCGCGAAAACGCCGAAGGAACTTGAAATTGAGACCTTTGTGCACGGTGCGATGTGTGTGTCGTTTTCCGGTCGGTGCCTTATATCAAGCTATATGACAGGGCGTGACGCAAACCGCGGCGACTGTACCCAGCCGTGTCGCTGGAAGTATCACCTCTTCGAGCAGAACCGCGAGGGGCAGTATTTCCCCGTTGAGGAAAACGAGCAGGGCACATTCCTCTACAACTCGCGCGATTTGTGTATGATTGAGCATATTCCCGAGCTTGTAAAGGCGGGAATCTCAAGCTTTAAGATTGAGGGTAGGGCGAAGTCGAGTTACTACGTTGCCGTGATTACGAATGCTTACCGCCACGCGCTCAATGAATATATAAAAAATCCCGAGGGCTTTGTTCTGCCCGATTGGATACGCGAGGAGACCGAGAAAATCAGCCACCGCGACTATAACACGGGCTTTTTCTTCGGTACAGAGCCGGGACAGGTAACCGACAACGGCGGCTACATACGCCACTACGATGTCGTGGCGTTTTGTGAAAAGGGCGGCACAGAGTGCGAAATCACACAGCGTAATAAGTTCTTCGTCGGCGATACTCTCGACGTTCTTCCGCCGAGCGGTATTCCGTTTAATGTAAAGTGCAAAAAGCTTATTAACGAGCAGGGAATAGAGGTCGAGAGCGCTCCACACGCGAAGGAGACTTTGACTATGATTTCCGATAAGGCTATCCCCGAGGGCAGCGTACTCAGAAAACGCAGGATTTCTTAATGAACTCTTGACAAGCTGAGAACGAAGTTTTATAATATTTAGCGATAATAAAAATCGGCTGTGACGGAACGAGCGAGGACAAGTTGCTTCCAAGAGAAAAGTCGGATGGTGCGAGACTTTAAGCAATCCCTTGCAGCTACTCCCGAGCCTTGTGTGACTAAGCACAACGTAAGTCCGCGTTAAGGACAGCACGAGTGGGCGGCTATGCCGTCAATTTGGGTGGTACCGCAGGAGAATGCTCTTGTCCCATTTACGGGACAAGGGCCTATTTTTATTTAATGTATTTAATTTAAGGAGAGATAGTGTGAAAAATCACACTAATTCGATTTGTATTGCCCGCTCAGTTTGCCGCAAGCGGCAACGAGCGATGGCTGAAATTTCCATTTACGCCTTATCCGCCCACGGTAAGGTTGTAGGAAATGTAAACTTATATTTTTGTGGGCGGAAAGGCTATGGAAATTTATGCAGTGGACAGGACTTAACGAACTGAGAGAAAAATTCTTGTCTTTTATGGAGAGCAAGGGATGTTTAAGACTTCCGTCGTTCCCGCTTATTCCTAAGGACGACAAGAGCCTTCTGCTTATCAACAGCGGAATGGCTCCGATGAAAAAGTATTTTACAGGCGAGATTACACCGCCTAAAACAAGGGTAACTACCTGCCAGAAATGTATCCGTACCCCCGACATTGAGGAGGTAGGTATTACCGACCGCCACGGAACATATTTTGAGATGCTCGGCAACTTCTCGTTCGGAGACTACTTCAAGAAAGAGGCGACCGCGTGGGCGTGGGAGTTCTTCACCGAGGTGCTCGAAATCCCGAAGGAAAAGCTGTTTGTGTCCGTCTATCAGGACGATGACGAGGCTTATGATATATGGACTAAGATGGTAGGAGTTGAGGAGAGCCATATGGTACGCCTCGGTAAGGCGGACAACTTCTGGGAACACGGCAGCGGCCCGTGCGGACCCTGCTCCGAGATTTACTACGACCGCGGTGAGGAGCACGGCTGCGGCAAGCCGACCTGTAAGGTAGGCTGCGACTGCGACCGCTATATGGAGGTATGGAACCTCGTATTTACGCAGTTTGACAACGACGGAAAGAACAACTACACTCCCCTCGAGCACCCGAATATCGACACGGGTATGGGACTCGAGCGCCTCGCGTGCGTAATGCAGGGCGTGGACAACCTTTTCTTAGTTGACACTGTTCAGAATATTATGAAGCACATCTCCGATATTGTCGGCGTGAAGTACGGCGAAAGCGAAAAGACTGACATTTCTCTGCGCGTTATCACCGACCATATCCGCTCGACTTCGTTTATGATTGCCGACGGAGTTATGCCGTCGAACGAGGGTAGAGGCTACGTTCTCCGCCGTCTGCTCCGTCGCGCAGCGCGCCACGGAAGGCTTCTTGGCTACCACGAGCCCTTCCTCTACAAGGTTTGCGACACGGTTATCAGGGAGAACGAGTCCGCATACCCCGAACTGCGCGAAAAGCAGGACTTCATCACCAAGCTTATAAAGGTTGAGGAGGAGAACTTCTCCCGCACGATTGACCAGGGTCTTGCACTTCTCAACGATATAATTGAAAAAACCGTCAACGCCACAATCTCGGGAGAGGATGCGTTCAAGCTTAACGACACCTTTGGATTCCCGATTGACCTCACCCGCGAGATTGCTCAGGAAAGCGATATTAAGGTCGACGTGGAGCGTTTCCGCGAGCTGCTCTCAGAGCAGAAAAAGCGCAGCCGTGACGCTCGCAAGAACGCGGGCGCGGACGCGTGGATTTCCGATTCCACCGACCTTTCCGATATTGTCGCCACTGAGTTTGTAGGATATACCGAAAACGAGGCAGAGGGCAAGGTTCTCGCTGTTGTCCGCGACGGCGAGCGAGTTGATATGGTGACAGAGGGCGAGAGCGCGATTGTTGTTGTAGACAAAACTCCGTTCTACGCTGAGTCGGGCGGTCAGGTAGGCGACACGGGCGAAATCACGACTGATAACGCCACTATAACTGTCGACAATACCACAAAAGACGCTCAGGGAATTTTCCTCCACGCTGTGACGGTGCAGAACGGTGCTCTCACGGTCGGCGACAGCGTAAAGCTTTCTATCGACGTTGAACGCCGCGGAGCAATCCGCCGCAACCACACCGCGGCTCACCTGCTCCAGGCGGCTTTGAGACAGGTTCTCGGCACTCACGTTGAGCAGGCGGGACAGCTTGTAACGGACGACTACTTCCGCTTTGATTTTACTCATTTTGAGGCTATGACTGCTAAGCAGATTGTTGAGGTTGAGCAGCTTGTTAACCGCGTTATCCTCGATGACATAAAGGTCGACACGCTCGAAATGCCTATCGACGAGGCTAAAAAGCTCGGCGCTATGGCGTTGTTCGGCGAGAAGTACGGCGACGTTGTCCGTGTGGTAAAGGCGGGCGAGTTCTCGATTGAGTTGTGCGGCGGTACTCACGTTGACAACACCGCGAAGCTCGGACTGTTCAAAATCCGTCAGGAGGGCTCTGTAGCCGCAGGCGTAAGACGTATCGAGGCGCTTACCGGCAAAAACGTGCTCGACTACACAAACACAATGATTAACCTTATCGGCGACGCTGCAGCAGCCCTCAAGCTGCCCGACCCGCGTAACCTCGCGGCTATGGCGGTGAAGATTGCCGAGGAACTCAAGGAGAAGGACAGACAGATTGCCGCGCTTAACAGCAAACTTGCGTTCTCTAAGGTTGATAGCATTATCGCGAACGCTGTGGACGTCGACGGTGTGACCGTTGTTGTAAATTCCGTCAAGGATGTTCAGGGTGACCAGCTCCGCGATTTGACCGATATGTGTGTGAGCAAGAATCAGAAAATGGTTATCGTACTCTGCGCGCAAAACGGCGAAAAGGCTACGTTCGCGTGCCGCGTAGGTAAGGACGCGCTCGCGCTCGGTCTCAACGCGGGTAAAATCGTAAAGGCTGTTGCTCAGCTTACAGGCGGTAACGGCGGCGGTAAGCCCGATATGGCTATGGCCGGTGCTAAGGACTTAAGCAAGGTAGACGAGGCGCTCGGGTCCGTAAAAGATATAGTTAAAGAAAACCTGTAAAGTTAATAAAATTAAGCCGTTGCATAACCAAAAGGTCGTGCAACGGCTTTGTTGTTTGTTAGTTATATTTTGATGATTCCTCTCGTGAAATCCTCTCCGCAGGGTAGTATTTCGTCAGTCGCGAGTGAGTGCAGGTCGGTTGCGCGAAGGTCTATGTCAAAAATTTCCCTTGCCTTTCCGTCAAGCCTTCCGTAACCGTCCGCAACGTTCGTAATCAGCGGCAACTTTCCGTTCTGCTTTACCGCGCCGAGCAACTCCGCGCCCTTGTTGTTCATCGCGAGTACGCGAAGGTAGGGTACAGGCACCTTCGGCATATCTGCGTTTATATTCAGAAATGCGGCGATTATAACTCGCCTCAACCTCGCGTGCGTGTAGCGTTTTGTTTTCACTTTATAAATCAGTTCATCAACAGTTTTTGACGAGCGGATAGCGTCATAAAGCCTGTTCTCGAGCCCCTCGCTTACGTCGGGAAGAAGCGATAACTCCGTTTTGTTCATTGTTCTTAGCCTGTATAGAATTTGGCTCTCGAATCTATTTATATCTGCGGGGTGGCTGAGGTCGGTCTCCGGTATAAGGTCGTCGACTTTTTCGCCGCTTAGAATCATTTTCCGAATTTTGCTCGCGCTTGCAATACCTTCGCTAATCTCGTCGGTATCGTGGGACGCGCCCTTGCGCCGAGCGGCGAAGGGTTGTATGTCCGTGTTTCTTAACGCCTTTATGTACTCGACCGCGAGGATATTGTTCGGCTTAGCCAGTACGTCCCCGAGCTCGGGCGCGAGTTCGGCGGCAGCCTTGCTCACCGCTTGCGGATAGTAGTCGCCGTCATCCATATTGCGCTTTATACGCTCGTTGAAACTGTCGTCATAAAACATCTCCGCCGCTTTTTTAAGTAGTTCAATATCGTCCTCCGCGCCAAAGCACAGCTCGTCCGTGCACCCGAGTGCAGCGGCAATCCGGACACCCGCTCTCGCAAAATTCTGCGCTGAGCTCACCGAGTATACGGTAGGCAACTCAATCACCAAATCCGCGCCGTTTCTGACAGCGGTCGCGGCGCGACTGAATTTATCAAAAATCGCTACGTCTCCACGCTGGGTGAAACTGCCGCTCATAATCGCGACGACAGCGTTATCCGTGCGGCTTTCCACGCTCTCAATAAGAAACTTATGACCATTGTGAAACGGATTGTATTCGCAAATAATCGCCGAGGCTTTCATACTGACCACACCTCCGAAAATTACATATTTTTTCAATAAATATCTAAAATAACTTGAAAAATTTTTTTGATGGTTTATAATATGATTTGTAATATTATATTATAATTTTAAAATCTATTCAATAGAAGGGGACAAAACAATGAAAATTCTTGTTATTAACGCGGGTAGCTCATCGCTGAAGTACCAACTTATCGATATGGATGGCGAGAAAGTTCTCGCAAAAGGTAACTGCGAGCGCATCGGCGGCGAAGGCTCCTGTATCGGCTACAAGACTGATTCTGCAAACCTCAAGAAGGAGGTTGCTATTCCCGACCACGCTGTAGCATTCACAGAGGTTAAGAATATGCTCCTCGACCCTGAGGTCGGCGTAATCAAGAACCTTTCCGAGGTCAGCGCGGTAGGTCACCGTGTAGTACAGGGCGGCAGCACCTTCCACGAGTCCTGTCTCGTTACTCCCGAGGTTATCGCTGAGGTTGAGAAGTTCTCGCCTCTTGCTCCGCTCCATAACCCTGCAAATATTCAGGGTATCCTCTCAAGTCAGGAAGTGTTCGGCGCGGACACACCGCAGATTGCAGTATTCGACACAGCATTCCACAGCACAATGCCCGAGAAAGCATATATGTACGCTATTCCTTACGAGTACTACGAGAAGTACGGTGTTCGCCGCTACGGCTTCCACGGAACGTCTCACCGCTTTGTAAGCACAGAGATGGCTAAGAGAATGGGTAAAGATATAAAGGACCTCAAGCTTATCACCTGCCATATCGGCAACGGCTCCTCAATCACCGCTATCGACGGCGGCAAGGTTATCGACACCACGATGGGTCTTACTCCGCTCGACGGCTTTATGATGGGCACACGCTCGGGCTCGCTCGACCCGTCTGTCGTTACATTCATCGAGGAGAAGGAGAACCTCACTCCCGCAGAGATGGACGCCGTCCTCAACAAGAAATCCGGTATGCTCGGTATTTCCGGCGTTTCGAGCGATGACCGCGACATCGCTGCTGCTGAGGCAGCAGGCAACCCGCGCGCAAAGCTTACACACGATATGCTCTACTACCAGATTGCGAAGTACGTCGGCGCGTACTATGTAGCACTCGGCGGCTGCGACGGTATCGTGTTTACAGCCGGTCTCGGCGAGAATCAGCCCGCACTGCGTAAGAAGGTCTGCGAATACCTTAAGGCAATCGGCGTTGAAATCGACGACGCTCGTAACGAGGCTTGTATCCACGGTAACGAGGGTGTTCTCTCCTCAGACAACTCCAAGATAAGAGTTGAGCTCGTGGCTACAAACGAAGAGTTAGTTATCGCAAGAGACACAAAGGCTATTGTAGAAGCACTTTAATAAAAAACAAAAAGGCGCCCGAAAGGGCGCTTTTTCGCTGAAAAATCTATCTTCAGGCGTGAGTTCCTACCTTGTTGTCGTCGTAGGATTCGTTCTCTCTGAACAAAAGAGAAATGCACCAGATTGCCGCAAGACCTACGAGGATATAGATAATCCTGCTGATAATTCCCGTCTGACCGCCGCAGATAAATGCAACGAGGTCGAACTGGAAAATGCCGACAAGTCCCCAGTTAAGTCCGCCGATGATAGAAATAATAAGTGCGATTCTGTCCAACATAAAATTAACCTCCTTTATATGGTCTACATTATTGTTGACCGAAGGAGGTTTTTTTATTCGTGTTTTTTAAATTTTTCAGATAAAAAATAATATAATATCGGCGATTAAAAGCACAATCCCGATTATCGCCAGCGCGAGTCCGATTATGCGCGTTACCTTGACGGCCTTTTTTATCTTCATTGTGCTTATCATATTCTCGACCGGAAACGGCAGAAGCATTATCGTAACGCCGAGAATAAGCGTCGCGAGCGCAATCATAGTAAAGCCGAGTTTGGCTGTAAACGAGAACACAAACAGCCCGACAGGAATTGCGAAAACGCAGATTCCGTTTATTACGGAAAATATCTTTGTAAATTTTTCCTGCATATCGTAGAATCCGATAGCATTTTTCTGACATTCGTCACAGCAGTATTGCTCGAAGTAGCTGATTTCTTTAGCACAGTAGTCGCATTTTTTCATAGTATCACCGACAATTATTTTATCATTATAGTGCTGCGTTATAATTCTGATTTGGAATTATATTTTTAGAATCGCACACATAATTATTCTTTTTAAGAATTAAAATCAAACTTATTACAAAGAGCACAATGCTGATCCACTGACTCGTTGAAAGCCCGAAGTATATCCCGCGGTAGACGTCGCCGCGCAGAAATTCGTCAAAGAAACGCAAAACACTGTACATAATCAGGTAAGCGTAAATCAATTTGCAAGTTAAAATTCTTTTTCGGAATAATACAAGCAGAACAGAAAAAATAATGAGATTCAACGCGCTTTCGAGCAGCTGAACGGGGAAACGGTTGACATAATTACAGCTTTTGACTATCGCGTGGGTTGCGGTGAAGCCGACGTCGCTTTCTATTCCGTAGCAGCAACCGCTGAGAAAGCAGCCGAGCCGTCCAAAGCAGTGGAACAGCGGAATCCCGACGGCAAAGCAGTCGCTGAAGCTTTCGGTGTTGATTTTTCTTACGCGGCAGTAGAGCGTGCCGAATCCGAGCGCGCCGAGCAGTCCGCCGTAGAAAACCATTCCGCCGACGTACACCTGAAAAATTCTGATAAGGTAGCCGAAGTCCTTATTGCCGTCTATGTACCTTTGGAGGTAGTGTATTATATCGCCGAGGTTTGTAAGCCCGAACAGAATGTGCGCGCCAAAGAATGCTCCTACAAGGGCAATAATCTCGCCGAAAACAATGTCCTCGGGCTTTATCCCATAACGCCTGCCGAGAATTAACGCCACTACGCCCATAAGCAGCAGACCGACTGCAGTGCATATTCCGTATGTGCTCAGCCCTAAGCCGAAAACCCGAATTATAGGTAACATAGCCGACTTCCTTTCATCAGTGTACCTTTATTCTACCAAATTTGGCTTATTGTCGCAATATATAAATTAAAAACTTAAATATTAATGATTGACTTTAGCGTGATGATGTGCTAAAATAAGTTTGCTCAAAAATTTTAAAGAGGTGCAAATTATGAAAAGAACATTAGCATTATTACTTGTTGCTATGCTCGCTGTTACAGTAATCTTCGCGGGCTGCGGCAACACAACTGACACTTCTACAACATCAGACGTAGAGGCAGCTACCGTAACAGAGGACGGCGGAAAGACGCTCACAGTAGGCTTCGACGCTGAATTTCCTCCGTACGGCTATAAGGATAAGGACGGCGAATACACAGGATTCGACCTCGACCTCGCTCAGGAGGTTTGCAACCGCTTAGGCTGGGAGCTCGTTAAGCAGCCCATCGATTGGGACAGCAAGGATATGGAGCTCAACTCCGGCACAATAAACTGCATCTGGAACGGCTTCACAATCAACGGCCGTGAGGACGATTATACTTGGTCAAAGCCGTACATCGACAATTCTCAGGTTGTTGTAGTAAATACTGACTCCGACATCAAGTCTCTCGACGACCTCGCAGGCAAGACTGTTGCAGTTCAGTCGGATTCATCCGCTCTTGCAGCTCTCGCAGGCGACGACGTTACAGACGAAAACAAGAAGCTTTGCGCTTCCTTCAAGGAACTTCAGCAGATTCCGAGCTACGAGACAGCTCTCTTAAACCTTGAGTCCGGTGCAGTTGAGGCTGTATGTATGGACATCGGCGTTGCTAACTACAAGGTTGCCGACAGCGACGGCAAGTTCACTATCCTCAGCGACCAGATTTCTACAGAGCAGTACGCTATCGGCTTTAAGAAGGGCAACGAGGCTCTCCGCGATATCGTAGAAAAGACTCTTATGGAAATGTATGAGGACGGCACTGTTGCAAACATTGCAAACAGCAAAAAGGAATACGCGGGCTTAGAGGACACAATCTGCCTCGGCAACGACTAATTTCTGAAAAGTAGTGCCACAGGTTTTAATCCTGTGGCACTTTCTGTTTTGAATTAAGGTGATAAAAATGAAGAAAAAACCCTTAATAGCTGTGATGATTTTTTCAGCGCTGCTCATTCCCGCTCTTCTCAGTTCCTGCGGAGTTTCGGGCGACGACGGCGGTGCATTAGGTTGGTTTTTCGGCGTGATAATCCAGCTTTCGTCGGGAATGTGGGCGTCGCTAGAGCTGTTCGCGCTTACGCTGATTTTCTCGATGCCGCTCGGACTTCTCGTCTGCTTTTTAAGGCGTTCGCGCTTTAAGGTGATTGAGCTCGTTGCTAAGTTTTACATATCCATAATGCGCGGTACTCCGCTTATGCTCCAGCTGCTCGTGGTATACTTCGGACCGTATTTTGTGTTCCGTATCCCGCTCAGTACCGAGTACCGCTTCTACGCTGCGATTATCGGCTTTGCGCTTAACTACGCCGCGTATTTTGCGGAAATTTACCGCAGCGGAATCGAGGCTGTGCCTAAGGGACAGTACGAGGCTGCGAAGGTGCTCGGCTACTCGCGCCAGCAGACCTTTATGAAGATAGTGTTCCCGCAGATGGTGCGTCATATCCTGCCGCCCGTGACTAACGAAATAATCACTCTCGTCAAGGATACCTCGCTTGCGTTCGCGATTGCTTTTGTAGAGATGTTCACGCTCGCAAAGCAGATTTCGGCGTCCGAAAGCAACATTATGCCGCTGTTTGTTGCGGGATTGTTCTACTACATTTTCAACCTCGTCGTGTCCTTCGTTATGGGCAAGGTAGAGAAGAAAATGAACTACTACAGCAGATAAGGAGGTCGCTATGAAGCTTTTGGAAATTAACAACATCAAGAAATCCTTCGACGACCTCGAGGTGCTCAAGGACATTTCCATTTCCGTTGAGGAGGGAGAGGTAGTCTCTATCCTCGGTCCTTCGGGCAGCGGAAAATCAACTTTGCTGCGCTGCGCGACTATGCTCGAGACGATGGACGCGGGCTCGCTTATGTACTGCGGCGAAAGCGCCGTAAGCGACGTAGACGGCAAGGCGGTCTACGCTCCGAAGGATAACCTGAAGCGTATTCAGAATTATTTCGGTCTTGTATTTCAGAACTTCAACCTGTTTCCGCATTACACGGTGCTTAAGAACATAATCGACGCGCCTGTTCATATTCAGAAACGCGACAAGAAAGAAGTTACAAAAGAGGCTATGGAGCTGCTTTCGCAGATGGGTATAGAGGACAAGGCGGACTACTATCCGTGCCAGCTTTCCGGCGGCCAGCAGCAGCGCGTAGCGATTGCGCGTGCGCTCGCTATGAAGCCTAAGATACTCTTTTTTGACGAGCCGACATCCGCGCTCGATCCCGAACTTACTTCTGAGATTCTTAAGGTGCTAAGACTCCTCGCAAGCCGGAAGATGACGATGGTAATCGTAACGCACGAGATTGAATTCGCGCGAAATGTTTCCGACCGCGTGATTTTTATGGACGAGGGCTATATCGTCGAGCAGGGCAGACCCGCAGACGTTATCGACAACCCCGCTAACGACCGCGTGCGCGCCTTTCTCGCAAAAGTTAAGGGATAAATTATCATAATTAATTAAAGCCGCCTTCGGGCGGCTTTCGTTTTATAATAAAAGCAAAAAGGCTACCCGACGGGTAGCCTTGACTATTGCGGATTGATTAGATTGCACGCTCAACCTTACCTGAACGTAAGCATCTTGTGCAAGCATATACATGCTTCGGAGAGCCGTCAACGATAGCCTTTACTCTCTGTACGTTTGGCTTCCAAGTTCTGTTTGAACGTCTGTGTGAGTGAGAAACCTTGATACCAAAAGTTACGCCCTTACCGCAGAAATCACACTTTGCCATGTGTCTGCACCTCCTTATGAAAATAACAATATTTACAAATCAACTACCATATTATAAATGATAAGCTTTAAAAATGCAAGTACTTTTTATAAAAAAATTACAGTCTTGTATTTTATCCCCATATATTGTATAATATTATGGAATATAAACTTATAATTGGAGTATTATGTTATGTTGTTTGATTTTATCCGTTCGATACAGGCAGGCACGGTCGATTTCATCGAAGTGCTGATATATATAATCGTAGCGCTTATGATTATTTTCCTCGTTATGCCGTTTCACGAGTGGGCTCACGCGTTCACGGCATACAAGTTAGGTGACACGAGCGTAAAGTACCGCAAGAGGCTGACTCTCAATCCTCTCGAGCATATTGATCCTGTCGGCGCGCTTATGATAATTCTGCTCGGTTTCGGTTGGGCTAAGCCCGTGCCGATAAACGACCGCAACTTTAAAAACGCAAAGGTAGGAATGGGTATCACCGCCCTCGCGGGACCTGTCGCAAACCTCGTAGCGGCTCTTTTGGGCGGATTGATATACAACGCTATTCTCGCGTTCGCTCCGATAGGTTTTTACTCGGGGTTCGGAGAGTATGTGCTTTATTTCTTCTTTATTTACGTTCAGCTTAATATCACTCTCGCGGTGTTTAACCTTATCCCGATTCCGCCGCTCGACGGCTCTAAAATTCTTTTTATGTTCCTGCCTGATAAGTGGGTCTATACTCTTTATAAATACGAGAACCTGTTCTTTGTCGCGATATTCGCGCTCGTATGGCTTGATATTCTGCCGATAGGATACATCTCGGGTGCGCTGTTTAGTTTTGTCGACTGGCTTACGGCGTTACCGTTTGTAGCATTTATATAACCGCAGGAATAATTTGTTTTAGGAGGCAGCTATGGACTCAATTCCACAATTTAATTACAAGCTGCCTTGCTACGAAGGGCCGCTTGACCTTCTTTTAACATTGATTGCAAAAAATAAAATCAATATATACGATATACAAATTTCCGAACTTTTGGAGCAGTATATGGAGCAAATTGAGCTGATGCGCGAAAATGAGATGGACATAGCGTCCGAGTTCCTCGCGATGGCGTCGCGGCTCGTGTACATAAAGTCCGCTATGCTCCTTCCAAAACACGAGGAAGAGGCAGAGGAGCTGAAACGAGAGCTCACCGGCCAGCTCATCGAATATCAGCTTTGCAGGGAAATCGCCAAAAAGCTCAGCACGATTTACGACTTCGATACATTCTTTCGTGTCGCGTCTCCGATAAAGTTCGACCTTACATATAACCGCAGTCACGACCCGTCGGATATAGTGAAGGGATATATCGGCGCGGTAGGTCGCGGAAAGCGCAAGCTGCCGCCGCCGCAATCGGCGTTCTCGGGGATTATCGAGCGCAAAATCGTCTCGGTAAACTCGAAGATTATTTCTGTAATGCGCCGTCTCTGGCACGGAAAGCGCGTGAGATACACGGAGCTGTTCACGGCAGCAGGAGGCAGGGGAGACCTCGTTGCGACCTTCCTCGCGGTGCTCGAGCTCGTTAAGGGAAAGCGCGTGAGAATCGACGGAGACGGAGACAACGCGCAGGTGTATATGTTGGAGGATAAGAAATGACAGCTGAAAAAATAAACAGCGCGATAGAGGCGATACTATTCGCAAACGGCGCGTCAGTTGAGCCGTCAAGGATTGCCGAGGCGCTCGAGATTTCGCCGGATGAGGCTGAGACTCACCTTGAAGAACTCAGACAGGAATACGAAAACGCTGACAGGGGAATTACTATCGTAAAACTCGGAAAGAGTTATCAGATGGTCAGCGTAAAGGAGTACGCGCCCGTTATCCGCACGGTTATGGATATGCGCCGCAACACTCCGCTCTCACAGGCCGCGCTTGAGGTGCTCGCTGTAATCGCCTATAATCAGCCGGTGACGAAAACCTTTGTCGAGCAGATACGCGGAGTTGATTGCTCGGGCGTTATAGGCTCGCTTACCGCAAAGGATTTGATTGAGGAAAAGGGCAGACTTGAGTTGCCGGGACGTCCGCTGATTTACGGAACTACGGAGAATTTCCTCAGGTGCTTTAACATTTCCTCGATAGAAGAGCTACCGCCGCTGCCCGAGGATAACTCCGAGGAAGAAAGCGACGATACCGCAACAGAGACTGACGAATAAAAATGCTCGCATTATATATAACACTCGGTGTGCTTCTTCTGCTTTTCTCGATAACGCTTCTGAATGTGGTCTGGTATGCTGAATACGACGAAGAACTGAGGGTTCTTGTTCGAATCGGCTTTATAAAGATTCAGCTTGCACCGCAAAAGCCCGAAAAGAAAAAGAAGAAAAAGCCGAAGAAAAAGCAACCCCAGAAAAAAAAGAAAAAAAAGACAACAAAACCCAAGGAAAAGAAACCGTCCTTCATAAAGCAGTTGCATAAGGAGCACGGCGTTTCGGGTATAATAAATATCGTACAGCGCATCGCTGAGCTCGTTGTCGGTGTGTTAAAGGGAGTTTTCTCGCACCTGATTGTGACGGAACTGACGATTAAGCTGGATGTCGCGGGCGAGGACGCCGCCGACTCAGCGATTAAGTACGGCAGGGTGTGCGCAGCGCTTTTTCCGGCGCTCGGGGCAATCACTAAGATTGTTAAGGTAAAGCACTACAACGTAAACGTGACTCCCGTTTTCTCGGACAAGCCCGGTACGACCCGCGCATACGCAAAAGCTAAGGCAAAGCTCAGGCTAATTCATATACTCCGGCATTTGCTTACAAAGGGCTTATCCGCTCTTAAACTATTTACCGACGTAAAAAATTCAACATAAAACATAAAGGAGATACAAATATGGAGCATCCAATTAACGGCTTAATGGATACCACGATGAAGAAAATCAAGGAAATGGTCGACGTAAACACCATTATCGGTGATCCGATTTCCACTCCCGACGGCACAACCGTTATCCCCGTGTCCAAGGTGACCTACGGTTTTGCCTCCGGCGGTACTGACTTCCCGACCAAGAAGGAGAGCAAGGATTGCTTCGGCGGCGGCAGCGGCGCGGGAGTTACGATTCAGCCTATTGCTTTCTTAGTTGTCTCGAACGGCGACGTAAGAATGATTTCGGTTGAAAAATACGACGGCGCGGCTGACAGAGTTGTCGGTATGGTTCCCGACCTCGTTGATAAGGTTACAGGTCTTTTCAAGCGTGACAAATCCGCTAAAAATGCAGTGACCGACGCTGAGGCGGCGGAGCTTGAGGAAGATATATTCTAATTTTGCCCGTTGTTTCATAACCTAATATGGGTGATACTATGAAACATATGGGTATTATGAAACGAATTTTTGCAGCAATAACAGCGTGTCTGGTTATTTTCTCGTCCGCAGTATGCGCAAATGCCGCCGAGGTGAGTGTTGGCGCGCAGACGGCGGTGCTCTACTGTCCCGACAATGAGCAGGTGTTCTTTTCGAAAAATCCAAATAAGAAAATGAGACCCGCAAGCACTACTAAGCTGATGACCGCTCTGCTTACGCTCGAGTACGCGGCTGAGGATAACAAACAGGTCAAGTTCACGAGAGAAATGATTGCCGAGGGCAGCAGTATGTACCTCAAGGTAGGCGAGGTTGTCACTCTGCGCGATTTAGCGGCAGGTCTGATGATGTGCTCGGGCAACGACGCGGCAAACGCGGCGGCGATTTCGATTGACGGAAGTCTTGAGAAATTTTCCGACCGTATGAACAAGCGCGCCGAAGAAATCGGAATGAAGAACACGCACTTTGTAACTCCGAGCGGACTCGACGATGACGACCACTACACCACTGCATATGACCTCGCTCTGCTTATGTCCGCGGCTCTTAAGAACGATGAGTTTCGTAAGCTGACGTGTGAGCGCAGCGATACGGTTAACTTTATTAAGCCTAAGAATAAGGTAGTGACCTACTCCAACCACAATCGCCTGCTCTCTATGTACGGTTACTGCATAGGCGGTAAAACGGGCTATACTATGGCGGCGGGTCGCTGCTTGGTGACAGCGGCACAGAAGGACGGACTTACACTCGTTTCCGTTACCCTCAACGACAGAAACGACTGGAATGACCACATTGCGCTCTATGATTACGGCTTTGAACGCTATATGATGAAGTGTTTGGACGATACGGACTTCTACACGGATGTAGGTGCGGTAGGCGGAGAATATGATAAAATCACCGTCGGCAGTAATGATGTGACGAATGTCGTTGTGTCGTCTGAGGACTATGACAGGGTCGAGCGCAGCATTTATATGGACAATTTCCTCTACGCGCCGATTCGCGAGGGTGATGTAGCGGGCAAGGTTTTATACACGCTTGACGACAAGGTGCTCGCGGAGCACAAGCTTGTATCAATGTCTAAAAATAATTCTCTAAAAGAAAATAAATCCCTCTGGGATTTTATAAAAGGAATTTTCAATAATGCGTTATAATTACGTCAGATTACAGAAATTTATGGCCGACTGCGGCGTGGCATCACGCCGTAAGTCGGAGGAAATGATAGAAAACGGCGCCGTTAAGGTCAACGGTAAGGTTGCAAGGCTCGGCGACAAAATTAACCCCGACGTCGACAAGGTATACGTCTACAACAAGCGCGTCGTTATGAAGCGTAAGGGCGGTAAACGGTACATAATGCTCAACAAGCCGCGCGGTTATGTCACCACTATGAGCGACGAAATGGGAAGAAAGTGCGTTGCAGATCTCGTGAAGGATATCCCCGAGCGAATCTATCCCGTGGGTCGACTCGACCGCGACTCCGAGGGGCTCTTGCTTATGACCAACGACGGAGACTTTGCGAACACTGTAACCCACCCGAAAAAGCAGATTAACAAGGTCTACCACGTTACCGTCCGCCCCGATATGACGGATGAGC
The DNA here is from genome assembly GCA_022510945.1 of Ruminococcus sp. Lineage (GTDB taxonomy): Bacteria > Bacillota > Clostridia > Oscillospirales > Acutalibacteraceae > Ruminococcoides. Next base: position 18,852 of record JAFLSK010000004.1, on the reverse strand, counting down.
AGGTAAAGAAACTCTGCGGCGGTATCGTTATTGACGGCAGAAAAACCGCACCCTGCGAAATCCGAGTGATGAGCCGAATGGAGGACAGGACAAACCTCGAAATGGTGCTCCACGAGGGCAGAAACCGCGAAATCAGAAAAATGTGCGAATTTTTCGGATTAGACGTGTTGAGGCTGAGGCGTATTTCAATCGGTTCCGTAAAGATGGGCAAGCTGAAAAAGGGTATGTGGCGCGACCTCACTTTTGACGAGGTGAGAAAGCTTTCGCAAAATCCCAACCCACCCGGACATAGCCGTTAAATTCCGACTATTGATTTTCATAAAATCATACAAATTCAGTGTAATTACCAAAAAATATATATTGAAAGTGTGCAAAATTAAGTTTTGCACACTTTTTTTCTTGCGATTTGCTTTGTTTTGAAATATAATAGACGTGTATATATAGATGATTCTTTAATATGGGGACATATGGGGACATTTTTAACACTAAATATTGGAGGAATGACGATGAGTATTGAGAATATTTCTCAGGCAAAGGCAAATATCGCCGCTACCGGCGCTTATAAAACTCTGACCTCTTTCTTTGACGAGGGCAGCTTTACAAGCGTCAACACTCTCGCTAAATCTCAGGACACATACGCTGAGGTTGTCGCGGGATTCGGTACTGTGGAGGGTTTACCCGTATACGCTTTTGCTCAGAACAGTGATTTCTGCGGCGGTGCAATGAGTAAGGCACAGGCTGCCAAGATCAAAAAGATTTATGACCTTGCGCTTAAGACAGGCGCGCCGGTTGTCGGCTTCTACGACAGCAAGGGCGGTCGCCTCGACGAGGGTAACGCGCTGCTTGCAGGCTACGGCGAAGTTCTTAACAGCGCAGCAAAGCTTTCGGGCGTTGTTCCTCAGGTTTCCGTTGTGCTCGGCTCCTGCCTCGGTACAGGCGCGCTCAACGCGGTTTCCGCTGATTTTGTAATCGTTACCAAGGAGAGCAAGCTCTCTTTAGATACAATGGGCAATAACGCTGACGCGCAGACTAACGCTAAGTCGGGCGTAGCTTCTATAGTAGCTGACGACGAGGCTGACGCTGTTGCTAAGGCTAGGGAGCTTATCTGCTATCTGCCTGCAAATAACTTAAACGCAACACCTCTTGCAGAGGCTGTTGACGCTGACGGCAGCAAGGGTTGCATATGCCACTCCATCGTTGACGACGGCTCAATCTTCAAGCTCGGCGCAGAGTTCGGCTCTGCTGCAAGAACGATTCTCGCACGAGTTGAGGGTCAGGTTATCGGCGCAATCAACACAACAGGCGACGCTCTCACAGCTGACGACAGCACAAAGATTGCGAAGTTCGTTCGTTTCTGCGACGCTTTCTCAATCCCCGTTGTTACATGCATAAATTCGAAGGGCTTCGAGGATATCAAGTCTGCCGCTAAGGTAACCTCTGCTTATGCTGAGGCTACCACCGCGAAGATTTCCGTGGTTACAGGCACAGCAATCGGCGCTTTATACATAGCTCTTGCAGGTACAGGCGCAAACGCAGACGTTGTGTACGCTCTGCCCGAGGCTGTTATCAGTCCTGTTAATCCCGAGGCCGCTGCCCTTATCATCGCTCCCGAGAAGATGAACGTGAGCGTAGAGGAGCAGAAGAACGTTGCCGCTCAGTTCGCAAGCGAGAACCTCTCGGCAGAGAACGCTGCTGAGTGCGGCTACGTTGACGACGTTGTTACTAAGGAAGAAATCCGCGCGACTATCGTGTCCGCGCTCGATATGCTTATGGGCAAGAGGGTAGAAACTCTCTCCAAAAAGCACTCAACTATATAAATAATACTTTCAGATAAAGGGGTAATTACTATGAAGAACTTACGCATAACCGTAAACGGCACAGCATACGACGTACAGGTTGAGGAACTCGGCGGCACAGCTGCTCCCGCAGCCGCAGCACCCGCTGCTCCCGCTCCTGCCGCTGCACCCGCTCCGGCTCCCGCAGCTGCAGGCAACGCAGGCTCCGTTACAGTAGCAGCTCCGATGCCCGGCACAGTTGTAAGGGTTGAGGTTGCTGTAGGTGACGCTGTAAAGGCAGGTCAGGACCTCATTTTCATCGAGGCTATGAAGATGGAAACACCTGTTAAGGCTGCTCAGGACGGCACAGTTGCTTCTATTAACGTATCTAAGGGCGAGGCTGTTGAGACAGGCAAGGTCCTCCTCACAATGAACTAAGAGGTAAGCTATGGCAAAGAAAATTTTAGTTACCGAAACAGGCCTGCGCGACGCTCACCAGTCGCTCATTGCCACAAGAATGACCACAGAGGAAATGCTCCCCGTACTTCCTCTGCTCGATAAAATCGGCTACCACTCACTCGAGTGCTGGGGCGGAGCTACCTTTGACAGCTGTCTCCGTTTCTTAAACGAGGACCCGTGGGAGAGACTTCGCACTATCCGCAAGAACTGCCCGAACACAAAGCTTCAGATGCTGTTCAGAGGACAGAATATGCTCGGCTACCGTCACTATGCCGACGACGTGCTCGATTATTTTGTACAGAAGAGTGTTGCTAACGGTATTGATATTATCCGTATCTTCGACGCTCTCAACGATATCAAGAACCTCGACCGCGCTATCAAGGCGGCTAAGAAGGAAGGCGCTCACGCTCAGGTAGCTATCAGCTACACCACAGGTCCTGTGTTCACAAACGAGTATTATGTTGAGTACGCTAAGCGTATTGCTGACGCGGGCGCTGACTCTATCTGTATCAAGGATATGGCGGCTCTGCTCACACCGTACAAGACCTACGAGCTCGTTAAGGCTATCAAGTCCGAGGTTGACCTCCCGATTGCTCTTCACACTCACTACACCTCGGGTCTCGGCTCAATGTGCCTCTTAAAGGGCGTTGAGGCTGGCGCGGACATTATCGACACGGCTATTTCTCCGCTCTCACAGGGCACATCACACTCTCCGACAGAGTCAATGGTTGCCGCTTTCGAGGGCACAGAATACGACACAGGTCTCGATCTCGAGGCGTTCACCGAAATCCGCAACTACTTTATGGACCTTCGCAAGAAGTATATCGACAGCGGCCTTCTGGACACAAAGATTCTCACAGCTGACGCAAAGGCTCTCATCTATCAGGTTCCGGGCGGAATGCTCTCCAACCTTATCAGCCAGCTAAAGCAGGCGGGTCAGGAGGATAAGCTTGACGAGTGTCTCGCAGAGGTTCCGCGCGTTCGTAAGGACGCCGGTTATCCGCCGCTCGTTACTCCGACCTCTCAGATTGTCGGCACACAGGCTGTGTTCAACATCATTGCAGGCGAGCGCTACAAGATGGTTACCAAGGAGTTCAAGGGTATTATCGAAGGCAAGTACGGCACAACCCCAATGCCCATCGACCCCGAGTTTGTTAAGAAGATTATCGGCGATGAAAAGCAGATTACCTGCCGTCCCGCTGACCTTTTAGAGCCCGAACTCGACAAGCTTCGTGCTGAGATTCCTCAGTACATCGAGCAGGACGAGGATGTTCTCTCCTACGCTCAGTTCCCCGAGGTTGCGACGAAGTTCTTCGAGAAGCGCCGCGACGCTAAGGCGGGCATAAACTCCGACCTCGCTGATAAGGCGAACAAGGTTTATCCTGTTTAATATTTACGAAATACAGCCGATTGGTATCTATATGCCAATCGGCTTTTCATATTAAAAATGTATCAGCATACAATAATAAAAGTATTTCTATAGAAAGTGATTGTATGAAAAAAAAGTATCGCATTTTAGGTCATATAAAGCATTTTATAAATAAAAGCAACAGGGATAATATATCAGCGATTGCCGCGCAATCGACATTCTTTATATTGCTTTCGGTTGTGCCGTTTTTGATGTTCACGTTTGCGTTGCTGTCGATTTTCGGAGTTCCGCAGAATCTGTTCGAAACCTACGCTTACGATATTCTCACAAGCGATGTACGTCCGTATGTCGAGAAAATTATCGTAGAAACGTACGAAAACTCTGTCGGCGTTGCATACACGACGATTGTGCTCGCGCTATGGTCGTCGGGTAGGGGACTATACTCGATAACCGAGGGCATAAGGAGAATTTACAGAATCCGCGACCGAAATTGGTTTGTAAAGCGACTTTTAGCGGCTGGATACACGTTCATTATGTTCCTCGTTCTTGTGCTTTCCGTAGTCGGGTTTGTTGTTTGCGAGCTTTTGGACCACGCTATATCGCCCTATCTTGAGAAACTTCCGTACTCCATAGGACTTTTGTACGCATTGAGATATGTCATTTTGTTCGTGTTGATTGTGCTGCTGATTGCGTTCGCCCTGAAACTGTATCTGAGGAATAAGGTCAGCGACAAACGCCGGGCGAGCTTTGGACTCCAGCTGCCGGGCGCTGTGCTTACGGCGCTTTGCTGGGTGCTGCTGTCGCTCGGTATCAGGATTTATGTGGATTATTTCAACGGCTTTTCGATTTACGGAAGCCTCGGTACGGCGGCGTTGATTATGGTATGGATGTATTTTTGTATGTATATTTTCCTGTGCTCGGTTCAGCTTAATTTTATCTACAGAAGTCGGATTGATAGACTTTTTAAAAAAATATTAAAAAATTTTTAATAAAAGTATTGACAAATGAGGAAAACTATTATATACTATGTACAACAGAAGAGGATAGGAGGTTACATAAGATGTTACTTAGACCTTTCACAACTCAGATTAAAGAGATTAAGCGGAGTCTTCCGCCTAACTGATAAGGCCCTGAAAAGGGCGGTAAAATTTAATAATAACGAACAGCAGATTATAAAAATTTTGATTTAGTTCTACGGAGACAGGTCCGATGTAATATTTAATTATAAATTCAGAAATCAGAAATTTTTGTAAAGGGGATAGTCCCATGATTCGTTCATAGTTATTTAAGGTTTTCATTTGTATTAAATTTTTTATATGGAGAACAGTCCAATGTACTAATTAATTTCTATCGAATAAATTGATTGGAGATTAAACCAATGTTCTGATAAATTTTGCCCACGGTTTTCGCCGTGGGCTTTTTGTTATATAGCTCTTGAAATGTTTTTTATATTATGCTATTATTTAGTTGCTACACGAAAATTCGATTAATTCCAAAGACAAAAGTATGTATTTTTATCTTGGTAAAAATACATGCTCTAATATCACATGCTTTTGGGCTTTGGATAGAAATTTTTGTGTAGCTACAAAATGGGCTATGTATTTTTCGGCGTAGCTTTGGCTACGCTTTTTTTATTGCATTAATATTAAACAAAATCAGGAGGCGATGAGTATGTCAGACAAAAGAAGATGGTTTAAAAATGTTGATGAGCTGATGGTTTTGGCTTGTTTATCACAAAAACCGTGTTACTGTTCTGAGGTAGTGGAGTTTATCAACAGTTATCGTGATGATGAACATAAGATAGAACATAATGCTGTTTATACTGCACTTTACTTTCTTCGAGATAAAAAAGCTGTTGAAGAACAAGATGCCCGTGTAACCGAAGGTAAAAAAAGAGTTTATTATAATCTTACGCCCGCAGGTAGGATGTATTTTGAACAATTTTTAAGGGATTACCGCGCTTATATCAGCGCCGCGGAAGATGTTTTAGACGAGTCAACGAAGTTGAATGACAAATAGAATCCCCAAGTATAACTATGCATAATTTAAGACAAAGGCTCGGAGAAATCCGGGCTTTTGTCTGTTGAAAAATACGTTTTATTGCAGTATAATAGGAAAAACTACTTAAAGGGGAATCGTTATGTTCATTGATTTCAATAAAATTGATGATAATGTGTTTGCACAGTTTAAAGGCGGCGTAGGTGATACGCGGCTAAAAATGAACTTCGACGGGCTCAACAAGATTATGCACGGTACGCTCGAGGTGGGCGCGTCTATCGGGCTTCATACTCACGAAACAAACAGCGAGATTATCTATATCATCAGCGGAGAGGCGAAGTGTATTTACGACGATACGACCGAGTATCTCGTCGCGGGTCAGTGTCACTACTGCCCCAAGGGTCACGCTCATAGCCTCATAAACAACAGCGACACAGACGACCTTGTGTTTTTTGCTGTTGTCCCCGAACAATAGCTGAATAATAACGCAAAAACTATTGATTTTGGAAATCGAATATAGTAAAATCAGTAGTAAGTATTTGACAAAAGATATTCTGAAAAAAGGTAATCTATAAAGAGGTAATCTGTATGAATATTATTATTGTAGGCTGCGGACGCGTCGGAAGAACGATTGCTTACCAGCTCGATAAGGAAGGCCACAGCGTCACTGTAATCGACACCAACAGAGAGGTGCTCGAGAGAATCTCCGCCACTAACGTTATGGCGCACAGAGGAAACGGCGCGACATTCGCGACCCTGCGTGACGCCGGCGTTGAGAACTGCGATTTGCTTATTGCTGTCACAGCCTCCGACGAGCTGAATCTCTACACCTGCCTTATTGCTAAGAACGCGGGCGCGCCAAAGACCATAGCGCGCGTGCGCAATCCTCAGTACACTAACGACGTTATGAAGCTAAAGGATGAGCTTATGCTATCCCTCGTAATAAACCCCGAGCAGACCTGTGCCCGTGAGTTGAGCCGTCTTATAAAATTCCCCGGTGCGCTCGAGATTGAGTCCTTTGCGAAGGGTATGGTCGACCTCATCAAGGTAAAAATCAAGGAAAATTCAGTCCTCGCTGATAAGAAAGTTATGGACTGCTCGAATATTTTTAAGGACGGTCTGCGCATTTGTACGGCCGAGCGCGGCAAGGAGTGCTTTATCCCGAACGGCGATTTCGAGATTAAGGCAGGCGACGTAATCTCGATTATTTCCGAGAGTAACGCCGCGGCAAAGCTGTTCAAAAACCTTGGCGTTATCAACGCGAAGAGCCGCCACGTCCTTATTCTCGGCGGAAGTAAAATCGCGTATTATCTCGCAAAATCTCTTTCAGAGACAGGTATCAAGGTCAAGATAATCGAGACCAACCGTGAACGCTGCGAGCAGCTGAGCGACCTGCTCGACGACGCAGTTATCATTCACGGAAACGCTATGAATCAGGAACTTCTGATGTCCGAGGGTATCGAGCACGCAGACGCTATCGTCGCTCTTATGGATACAGACGAGGAGAACATTATCATCTCTCTGTTCGCGAAGGACGTCAACCCCGACGCGAAAATCATCACCGAAATCGACAACATCAGCTTCAGCATTATCGACAGCCTGCCGCTCGACTCCGTTATCCACCCCAAGCATCTCACTGGTCAGTACATAATCCAGTACGTCCGCGCAATGCAGAACTCCGTCGGCAGTAATATCGAGACCCTCCACGCAATCTGCAACGATCAGGCTGAGGCGCTCGAATTCCGCGCAAAAGAGGAGAGTATGGCTATCGGAGTTCCGCTTTCTATGTTGTCGCTCAAAAACGAGCTGCAAATCGCCTGCATTACGAGAAACGGAAAAATCATTATCCCCTCGGGTAAGGACACTATCGAGCTCGACGACACGGTAATTGTCGTTACAAAGCACAGGGGACTGTTCGACCTCAAGGATATTCTTAAATAAGGCGCAGATGCATTATGAATAAAAGAACGATTATTTATATCTTAGGCTGGGTGTTGCTGATCGAAGGCCTCGCTATGCAGGCGTCGACGCTCATCGGTCTTTGGTACCATGAAAAAACATACATATACTTCCTGTGCATAGGACTTGCGCTTATGGCGCTCGGCGGTATTGTGCTGATTAATAAGCCGAAACGTCCGAACCTTTCGCGCAGAGACGGCTTTGCCGCTACGGCGCTGAGCTGGATACTGCTCTCGATAATGGGCGCACTGCCGTTTTATATGAGCGGTCAGATTCCGAACTTACTCGACGCTGTGTTCGAGTCTGCGTCGGGCTTTACGACTACCGGTGCGACTATTCTCAACGATATCGAGGCTTTAGATAACTGTATTCTTTTCTGGCGCGCGCTGAGCCACTTCCTCGGCGGTATGGGCGTTATCGTGTTTCTTTTGGCACTTATTCCGAAGCTTGGCGGCAACGCGGGCATCAATCTTATGAAGGCGGAGTCCACGGGTCCCGAGGTTGATAAGACGATGCCGAATCTCAGACACTACGCTATTTTGCTCTATGCTATCTACGTCGGTCTTACGGCGATTGAGACAGTTTTGCTGATGTGCGGCGGAATGTATTTCTTCGACGCGATTACCACCGCGTTCTCGACTGCCGGCACGGGCGGATTCGCTTGCTACAACAACTCTATGGCGTACTTTAACAGCTACTACCTACAGGGCGTTGTCGCTGTGTTTATGCTCTTATTCGGCGTTAACTTCTATGTGTATATTTTAATTCTTTCAAGGAAAATTAAAAGTATACTCCGCCTCGAGGAGCTTTGGTTCTACCTCGGTATGATTGCGTTCTCGACTGTGGTAATTGCGATAAATATTATGAAGCTTTACCCGACAATGCGCGACTCCTTCCACCAGAGCTTTTTCTACGTTACCTCGATTATGTCGAGCACGGGATTTGCGATTGACGACACAAACAAGTGGCCGGCGTTCAGTCAGGCGCTCATAGTGCTTTTGACCTGTATCGGAGCCTGTGCGGGCAGCACGGGCGGCGGCTTCAAGGTCAGCCGTGTGCTCATTCTCCTTAAGGAAGTAAAAAAGGAGTTTATGCTGATTATCCACCCGCGCTCTATTCACACGGTAAAGATGAACGGCAAGAAGGTAAGCCACGAGGTTACGCGCAACGTAAGCGTATATCTTGTTATCTATATTTTGTTTACATGCATCAGCATGATGCTCGTATCGCTCAACGGCTTTGACTTTACAACCAACATAACATCAACTTTAGCGACGCTCAATAACACGGGTCCGGGATTCTCAATTGTCGGCTCTGCAGGCAACTACAGCGGCTTTAACATTCTCTCTAAGATTGTGTTCTGCTTCAATATGATTGCGGGACGTCTCGAACTCTATCCATTTATGCTCTTGTTTATGGGCAGAGCGTGGAGAAAAAACTAATACACTGACTATTGTAATAAAACACCTCTTGCGGGCAATAATACCCGTGAGGTGTTTTTATGTCAGAATTATTACTTGATTACCGCGAGCAGGAACAGCCGCGCCAGTATGGAATCGGCACAAAGCTTTTCTTCCTGTATTTTCTTAACGTAGCCGACTGGTTCTGCACTCAGGTGCTGATTGACACGGGCTATTTCAGAGAGGCAAACCCGCTGATGGCGTGGATGATGGACTATCCGATTGTAGGATTTTTTGTAAAATGCGTTCTGCCTTTTTCACTGAGCATATTTATATGGCTTTTTTTCAAAATTTTCAGGCTCGAGCAGAACCGATTCACGAATTTCATCATCTACAGCGGTGTTGTGATTTATACCGCGGTTATCATCGTGCATATAATTAATTTTGTAATTTTGTATACAACAGGCTAACGATCGAAAGGGGTGAGGAAATGCCTGCTTTAAGCGTTCATAATTTATATAAAAGCTTTGTCGACAGGACTCTTTTTGAGGATATGAGCTTTGAAATTGAGAAGGGCGACAAGGTCGGCTTTATCGGCGCAAACGGCGTCGGCAAAACTACGCTTTTCCGCATTATCAACGGCGAGCTCACTCCCGACAGCGGGCAGGTGTTCACTTCATCCGAGATCACAGTAGGATATATGGAGCAGCACGCCTGTACTCACCCCGAGCGTTGTGTGTATGACGAATTGATTTCGGGCTTTCAGTACCTTATAGATATGGAGTCAGAGATTGAGAGTATCAACACCCTTGTTGAACAGCAGCCGACCTCAGAAAATATTGAGCGACAGACCGCGCTTATCGAGCGCTTCGAGAGCCTCGGCGGTCTTACATACAAGAGCCGCACCCGTTCTGCTCTTATCGGCTTCGGGTTTACGGAGAATATGTTTGATATGCCGACAGGCAAGCTTTCGGGCGGTCAGCGTTCAAAGCTCAGCTTGCTTAAACTATTGCTCTCGCGGTCGAATTTCTTGCTCCTCGACGAGCCCACAAACCACTTGGATATCGCCTCGGTGAATTGGCTCGAGGGATTTATCAAGGATTTTAAGGGCTCAATGCTGATAGTCAGCCACGACCGTTATTTCCTCGACAGCGTTACCAACAAGACGATTGAACTCGAGCACCAAAAAACGATGATGTACAAGGGTAACTACACTGAGTTCAAGGCGAAAAAGCAGGCGTATCTCGACAGCCGGCGAAATAAATATGAAAATGACATCAAAGAAATCAAACGTATCGAGGGTATCGTTGAGCAACAGAAGCGATGGGGAAGAGAGCGCAACTTCATAACCGCCGCAAGCAAGCAGAAAGAGGCTGACAGAATCAAGGCTCAGCTTGTCGCTCCCGATTCAGAACTCGAGACGTTACATATGAATTTTGAGCCAAAGCGCGAGAGCGGAACGGACGTGCTGATAGGCGCGGGGCTTTCGAAGAGCTTCGGCGAAAAGAGGTTGTTTTCGAATCTTGATTTTCATATCCGCAAGGGCGAGCGCGTATTTATTATCGGAGACAACGGCTGCGGAAAGACAACGCTGTTCAATATGCTGCTCGGCAAAACCGCCTGCGATAGCGGTATGATTGACTTCGGCTCGCAGGTTGACGTCGGATACTTCGACCAGATGCAGAACAATCTCGACCTCAACAAAACGGCTCTCGATGAGGTGTGGGACAGCTTTCCGAATATGACCGAAACACGGGTGCGCACTTGCCTTGGCAGCTTTCTGTTCAAGGGCGACGAGGTTTTTAAGCCACTTCAAAAAATGAGCGGCGGCGAGAGGGCGAGGGTAAGCCTCTTAAAGCTGATGCTCGGCGGATATAACTTCCTTTTGCTCGACGAGCCGACTAACCACCTCGACAGCGCGTCGCGCGAGCAGTTAGAGAATACTCTCGCTGAGTACGAGGGCACGATGCTAATCATCAGCCACGACCGCTATTTTATCAACTGCCTCGCAACGCGCATTCTGAGACTCGATAAAAACGGCTTTACTCAGTACCTCGGAAACTACGACTACTACCTCGAAAAAAGCGCAGAGCCTGTACACCGGAAGTCGTCTGAGCCTGCTCAGGAGAAAAAGCCGAACGACTATCAGCTTGAAAAGCAGCAGCGTGCAAAGGAACGCAAGCGCCAAAACGACATAAAAAAGCTTGAGCAGCTTATCGAACAACTTGACACAGAAATCGAGGAGCTTAATGTCCTGCTACAGAGCAACGAGGTCGCGGCGGATTACGAACGCCTTATGGAACTGACGGCGCAGCTTGAGCAGAAACAGTATGAGCAGGAGAGGGCCTATGACGAATGGGCTGAACTGAATAAGTAGACATTTTTTATAAAATATGGTAAAATATTAATATTACAACCGCCCGTAGCACAGTTGGATAATGCAACAGACTCCGACTCTGTAGATCGCAAGTTCGAATCTTGTCGGGCGGACCAAGGCACCCGCACCGTGGGTGCCTTTTTTCTATTTATTGGATATTTTTTGTATAAAAAGAGGCCTCCCGCTAATACTAAGAGTATCTTAATCAGGAGGTAAATTATGACCACAAAAGAACTACTTTATGTCGAAGACGCTCTCGGACATGAGCAGTATTTTCAGACCAAATGCAGCGAAACTGCAAACCAGATTCAGGACAGCGAGCTCAAAACATTCGCTCAACAGCTTGAGCAGAAGCACAAGGAAATCTTCCAGAGCTTCTACAGCTTACTTTAAAGCAGTTACAGGAGGATATTATGGACGACAGAAACTTGATGGAAAATATGCTTATGCTCGAAAAGGGCGTTTGCGACCTCTTTATGCACGGCACAATCGAATCCTCGACAGTCGACGTGCACCGCACCTTCAGCCAGTCGCTTAACGACGCGCTTTGTATGCAGGATCAGATTTATTCAAAGATGCAGGCCAAGGGCTGGTATCCGACCGAGCAGGTTGACCAGTCCAAGGTAAACACCGTAAAGCAGAAGTTCAGCACCGCGCAGGGCTGATAGCCTTTACCAAAAAATCGGCGTGGACCGGAGCAAATCCGTCTGTGCCGATTTTCTGCGTGTCGGACTTGTTCGTACGGCAGTCGTCCTGCTTTATGCTCGTGATAAACACACACCGCGGTATTGAAAAAACTTCACCCGCGTGATATAATGACATTATCTGTGGAATAATGTACACACAAGGTAGTGACCAGGGTAAAGGAGAAGGAATATGAATATCTTCTGTTCAAGTAAATCACCGAGAAGATTATCAGGCGGCGCGCGTGGACAGCGTTTATTCGACGGAAAAAACCGCCGTCGCGAGTATTTTTTACTTTATACAGCGCTGTTTGCGTTAGTGTGCTGCGTTGTTTTCTGCTGGTACTTTTTTACCGGCAGGACGTTCATATGGAGGGCAGACGGTTGGTCTCAGCATTATAAATCTCTTGTGTATTACGCAGGATATATGCGTAATATAATTCGCGAGCTGCTTTTTAATCATCGGTTTGTTTTTCCTGAGTGGGAATTTGGTTTTGGCGAAGGCAACGATATTCTCCATTCACTGCATTATTATGTAATCGGCGACCCGTTTTCGGTGTTTTCGATTTTTGTCCCTTCGCGCTTTTTATGGATATATTATGATTTTATGATATTGCTCCGCTTGTATCTTGCGGGCGTGGCGTTTTCCTACTTATGCTTTTACACAAAGAAAAATATCGGAAGATATGCGGTTATGGCGGGCGCATTGTCCTATGTGTTCTGCTACTGGACAATCTACAATGCCGCCCGACACCCGTATTTTCTGAATCCTATGCTGTATTTTCCCCTCATCGTCCTTGGTGTTGAGAAAATTCTGCGGAAGGAAAAGCCGTATGTTCTGATTGTATCTGTTTTTCTTGCGTCAATCAGTAATTTCTACTACTTCTATGTGATTGCGCTTGTGACGGCAATATATGTGGCGGTACGGCTTATAGTAAAGTATAAGACGGATATTAAATCTATGCTAATCGCGCTCCTTAAAATTGCCGGTAGTTCGGTTCTTGCAACGGTAATGGGTAGTATTATTCTGGTTCCTGTCGTGATTGCGTTTTTAAGCGATGCGCGAATGGGCGCGGGTAACGCGTGGCATATAGTGTACCCGCTGTCTTACTACAGTAAGCTTCCCGGAAGCTTTTTCTTCAGCGACAGCAGTTATTGGCTGTGTATGGGCTATGCCGCACCTGTGGCGCTCGCTATATTCCTGCTGTTTATTAGGAAAAAGCAACATCGTCTGCTCAAGGTGTGTTTCCTTATTTCCCTGGTTATCATTCTGTTCCCGTTCTTAGGACAGATTCTAAACGGAATGTCGTATATGAGCAATAAATGGTGTTGGGCTCTCGCACTTTTGTGCGCATATACTTTTGCTTTGATGTGGTCGGAGTTGATGAGCCTCAACAAACAGACCGCCTTGAAGCTTGCGTGTTTCCTTGGCGTTTGCTTTGCGGTACTGCTTGTGTTCGAATGTTCCCGCACGATAGCAGCGTTTGCTTGCGTTGGGTTTGCGTTTTTGTTTTTGATTGCAATTTTCCCATTCGAATCCGAAAGCCGTAAAGCGGTGCTTTTGGAAAAGCACAAGCAGGTAGTTGCTCTTGTTTTAGTGATAGCGGCGATTGCCAATATAAGCTACTTCAAAAATGCCTCGGATATAAGCAGCTACGCGGATGAGGCTAAGGAGATAGCAGATGTGGTGGAGAAGTTCTCGCTTACTGAGGCGAACGCTGTTAAATCTGCCGCGAAGTCGGACGGCGTAAAGGACTTTTATCGCTATTCCGGACGGGATTTGACGGATAACGCGGGTGTGCTGAAAAATTTATCCGCTACAAACTACTTTTGGAGTATATCGAATCCTTCTATAAGTGAATATAGACACACTATGGAATCCCGCGAGCCTTTACCGCAGGACTATCAGGGTTACGACGACAGAACGTCCCTGATAACGCTAAGCTCGGTTAGGTATTATGTAGTGCCGAGTACTGACAAGGCGCCGATTCCTTACGGCTTTACCTATGTTAAAAGCTACAACGTAAAAAAGAAGATAACGAAGGAAGCGTTGAGAACTCTCCGTGACGAGTTGGGAGTCGAGCAGTTATCAAAAGACCAAATCAGGGTTATTAAGGACGCAACAGCGTCGAAATATAAAATCTATCGCAATGATAACGCGCTGCCGCTGTCCTATACCTATGATAAGGTTATCAGCGAGGATAAGTGGGACAAGCTTTCCGCTGTGGAAAAACAGGAGGCTATGCTACAGTCTGCTATGATTTTCGACTATGACGGAAAAACGCAGGACGACGAAATAAACTTCAGCAGCAAGCCGCTTGATTACTCCGTAAAATGTAACGGTAACGGAGTCACGCTCGAGGACTACGGCTTTGTCGTTACTAAGGCGGACGCGTCTGTCACAATCAACTTTGATGGAGTTGAGAACAGCGAAACGTATTTTTCAATCAAGGGCCTTGATTTTGAAGGAGCTTATACCTATGAGCTGTATTTCGGTGATGAGAAGTTTGACCCGATGAATCTGTTTTCACAGACGAGGTGGAACCTTCTTCCCTACAAAGAGCGTAAAGAGTTGAAAAATAATTATCTCTTCTGTACAGACCCTACGCAGATAAATGTACAAATGAAATCCTCTACCAAAGTGTCAAAACAGCTTGATTATTACACCAATGATTATAGCTGGTACAACGACACTCACGATTTTACGATAAACTTTGATTATAATGAAGAAGCAGTGACATCTATCAAGCTTACCTTCCCGAACATCGGCATCTATTCGTTCGATTCTATTGACATCATCTGTCAGCCAATGGACGATTATTCTGAACAGGTGCAGTCTTTGAAAGAGGACACCTTGCAGAATGTAAAAATCGGCACGGATACAATCAGCGGAAACATTTCTCTTGATGAGCCGAAGATTCTCTGCCTCTCTGTTCCTTATTCCACCGGTTGGACGGCGTATGTGGACGGGGAAGAGGCGACTCTCTATCAGGCTAACATAAAAAATATGGCGTTGGCGCTTGATAAGGGAGAACATACGGTGAAGCTTGAATATCATACTCCGTATCTCAAGCTCGGAGCCGTATTATCTGTTGCCGGATTTGTGGGATTTGCCGCATTGTTATTGTTTGGCTATTTAAGGAAACGAAAGCTATCCGAGGGAAAAAGAAGATATTCACGATAATTTTAGCTACTGTTCTATAATTTAAACAACCATAAAAAAGACCGCACAGCAAACTATGTAGTCTGCCGTGCGGTATCTTTATACTGTTTTGTTACGCAAGCGCTTCCTGCCACTCCTGCGGCGTTGCCATATGCGGGAACAGTAAATTCATATAATCGTCGTTAAACGTGTCGTCAACCCACTGCATATATGTGTTTTCGGCGGGCCTGCTCTCGACACGCTGTCTCATACGGTACACAGCCGCGACGGACATAACGCTGTTGATAATCATAAATATGACGAGTGCAACCGTTACATAGTTTCCGGTTTTCTTCGGGATTTTCTCGATAAGGCGGCTGAAGGTGGGGTAGATGTACCTCAGCCACACAAGCCCTAAAAGTCCCCAAATCATCGCGAACATAAGGTTTGTGCGCCCGTCGATATTGAACGGAGTGTTGCTGTAGTCCCAGCTTATGATTCCGAAGCAACTCTCGAGAAAGTACGAGCAGAAGTACTCGAATGTTGCGCCGATTACCGCTGAGGCGAGATAGATTATAACGTCGCCCGCCTTGTGAAGTCTGTAGAGACACAGTGTGATTGCTACCGCGCCGCCGCCGTAAACGGGGATAAACGGACCCCATACCATTCCGACGCGCATTTCAAAATGGCCGAGTGTGAAGTACGCCCATAAGGTCTCTAAAATCGTACCGAAAAAGCTGCCTACAAAAAACAGCCAGAAAAGCTTTCTGAATGACAGCCCATAGGCAAACGGTCTGTTCTCGGGACGTTCGATTTTGTTGTCGTACACCTCGTCGTTACGCTCTCTGATTATGTCAAAGCGCACCTTCATATCTGCAAGCTGCTTTTCGTAGTTCACCGACTCCATATCAGGAAAGGCGTTCACAAGACGGCGGCGAAAACGCTTGCTCTGTATCATCTTCTTTTCGTACTCGGTACGCAGCTCTTCGTCAGATTTATCACTGCTGTTGTCGTCGAGGAGAGCGGAGATGTTCTTCATCTGCTTGAGGTTTTTGCGCAGATGTAAGACTATAAAGCACGAGATTAAAAAGTCGGAGGCTATAAGTCCCGTCAGGATTGAGCCTATTAGCAACGCGGCTAAATCCGGTATAGCGCTGACGGAATCGGTCAGCGGTCGGAACAGGTATATCTTCGAAAGCAGAGCGGCAGCTCCGTATACCGGAGGTTCCCACGCGCTTACATATCCGTTGAGGTTTAAAAACTTCTTCGATTGGTCGTGCCACTTGAACCCGAACGCCCTCTCAAAAAGTATAGAAACTAAATATTTCGCGACCGTCAGTACAATCATCGAGGCGAAAAACGCCATAAATAAATTCTCGATTCTCGTGAGCAGCAGATAGCACGCCACCGCGCCTAAGCCGTACGACGGCAGAAACGGCAGTGTGATAAAGCCGGGGTTTACTGCCTTACGAATTTTAATTGTGCGCGGTACGAAATGAACAATCCAGCCTGCTAACGAAAATATCCAGAACACCCATAGAATGTTAATAAGTAATGTCATATACTTCTTCCTTATAGTACAAGAGTTTTAATCGCATAGGCAACGCCGCTTTCGTCGCAGGATTTAGTAATATAATCCGCGGCGTTTTTTATGCTTTTGCTCGCGTTTTCCATAGCGACCGCAACTCCCGCGCTCTCAAGCATAGAGAGGTCGTTGCCGCTGTCGCCGATAGCCATAATCTCGCTTTGGTCTATGCCGAGCATTTGCCCTAACTCTACGAGAGTAGAACCCTTCGAGCATTTTCCGCCGATTTCAACGTCCACATCCTCTGAGCAGGTGTAGAAGATGTCCTTAACATCGTCAATTGCCGTCCTTATGCGCTCGCGCTCGGGAGTGCTTGTTGCTATGACGTAGATGTTGTCGCAGCAGTCGACGGTGCGGATAAAATTGTGCTGGCTTTCGACGGGACGGCGCGTTTGTAATACATATCTATGCAGCGGAGTGCCCTTATATTTCTCCAACTCAAGAGCGTAGTCGCCCTCACCGAGATATCCGTAGCCGTTCCAAAAAATTCCGTAGTGGCAGTCGAAGTCCGAAAGTATGCTCATAAGCTCAAGCGCCTTGCTCTGTGCTATGCTGTGCGAAATAATGCGCTCGCCGCTTTTGACGTCAATTACGACGGCTCCGTTAGTGTGTATTGAGTAGTCGCATTTTATTGCCTTTTTATATTCGTCGAACAGCCCCGAGTAAGGCCTTCCCGTAACAGGGACAATATGAATACCGCGGCTTTTGCACTCCGCAAAAATCTCCGCGTTTTCGGGACTTATCTGTCTTTTGCTATCAAGAACGGTGCCGTCAAGATCGACGCCGATTAATTTTATTTTACCCATAATCCACCTTGTAGATACACTTTTTGACATAATAACACATTTTACCATTTAAAACAATATGTTAAAGGAGGACGGTAAAACTCAGGAAACGACAAAAATTTTTTAAGACTATTGAAAAATAATATGGCATATGATATGATATACTCTGTAGGGAATATGAAGATATAAGCGTTTATTTCGGATTATGGATTTTATAAACAACAGGATAAAAAATTTAAAAATAAAGCTTATTGCGACGGCGGCAGTCGGGGTTGTGCTTTTGCTTATAGTTATCTTTGACGTGTCCTGTCCGATTCGGACGATGAGCGGATTTCCGTGCATAAGCTGCGGACTGTCGCGTGCGTGGCTTTCGGCGCTGAGACTCGATTTTCCTGCTGCGTTTTCCTTTCATCCTATGTTCTGGTCGATACCGATTTTTTATCTTTATATTTTATTCGACGCCAAACTATTCAAAAATGCAATTATCAATTGGACGGTTTTGGGCCTGATGGCCGCCGGTTTTTTGGTTAATTATATTTTTGTTTTGGTTATAAATTAATTGCTTTTTTGCAAGGAGGATTATTTATGTTTTGTAAGAATTGTGGAACTCAATTAGACCCTAATGCAGCTGTATGCACTCAGTGCGGCGTTGCTGTAGGAAACGGTATGAACTATTGCCCTAACTGCGGCGCTAATACTACTCCGGGTGCGGCTGTATGTACTCAGTGCGGAGTCGCTCTCATCGCTCCTGCTGCTCAGCCTGCTGTTCCGGCAGGAGTTCAGCAAAAGTCAAAGATAGCAGGCGGACTTCTGGGAATCTTATTAGGCTCTTTAGGTGTACATAACTTCTACCTCGGTTATACAGGTAAGGCTGTTGCACAGCTTCTCATTTCTCTGTTAAGCTGCGGTACTCTCGCAATAGTTTCCGAGATCTGGGGCCTTATTGAGGGCATAATGATCCTCACCGGTTCTATCGACAAGGACGGCAAGGGCGTTCCGCTTAAGGACTAATTTTAAAAAACCTCGAAAAGCAGCCTTCGGGCTGCTTTTTTGTGCTTAGAATAATATATTTTAATGAAAAACTTTAAAAAATGTGTTGACATTAATCGACGTTTATGATATTATAAACAAGCTGTGAGAAACGCTGGTGTAGCTCAGTTGGTAGAGCAGCTGATTTGTAATCAGCAGGTCGGGGGTTCAAGTCCGTCCACCAGCTCCATTTTTTTGCTGATATTATATCGGCAAATACAACTTAAAATGTGGGAGAGTTCCCGAGTGGCCAAAGGGGGCAGACTGTAAATCTGTTGCGTTTCGCTTCGG
>JAFLSK010000039.1 GCA_022510945.1 Ruminococcus sp. | reverse complement strand
AACTTAAGCTCAATGTACGAGTACCTCAGAAATAAGGAAATACACGATTATTATGCTACCGCGGCGATAACAAAAGAAAAGCTTGAGTCTATGCGAGACACAGGCTCAGTGAATTTCCAGAACATTTTATAAATTAATTTCAATAAAAAAAGGAGTTATCACCGAACGTGATAACTCCTTATAATTATTTAATTATTTTTTCTTAGCATTAGGTCTGCTTTTCCACATAACCCAAAGAGGACCTGCGACACAGAGAGATGAATAACAACCTGATACAAGACCTACGATCATCGGAAGAGCGAAAGCCTTAACGGAGTCAAGGTTATATACGATAGCTAAAATATATACGATAGCAATAGCTGCAATGGTTGTGATAGATGTTATAATCGTACGGCGCATAACCTTTGTAGCCGCAACATTGAATACATCAACAACGCTTGCCTTGTAGCCTAAGTTCTTGCGTTCCTCACGGACACGGTCGTAAACTACAACAGTATCGTTGAGCGAGTAACCGAGAATCATAAGAACAACAGCCATAAAGCTGGAGTCGATAGGCATACGGAAGATTACATAGAAGAAGTAGATAACCGCAATGTCGTGGAAGAGTGCAACGAGACCGAACACACCTGCGGAGAGACCGCCGATTTTCTTGAATCGGAGCGTTACATACGCAACCATCAGCACACTCGCGAGAGCAACAGCCGCGAGACACTTGAGAAGGAAGCTAAAGCCCATTGTAGCGTCTACGGAGCTTGACTGCTCCATTGCAAAGGTGTTGCCGGGGAACTTCTCCTGAATACTTTCTGTAATCGAAGTCTGTAATTCGGTGGAGATAGTGTCAGTTCCCGAGAACTGAACGGTGAGCATATTCTTATTATTAACAAGGTCCTTTGAGTCAGAGAAGGTAACAATGTTATCGGGAGTTTTCTCCTGAACAAGCGCTCTGAGAGCGGAGTTATCGAGTTCGCCAGTGTAGCTGTACTTCAGCATAGAACCACCCTTGAACTGAATGTCCACGGTTGTGCCGAAAATAAAGTTACACACGATACCGATAAGAATAATCGCAATCGAGACACCGAAGAAAATCTTTTTGTGTCCGATAAAATCAAGTGGCTTTTTACCTCTTACGAGGAGCTTTTCCTCGTAGGTTTTCTTTACTACATTACTCGCCATCTTTAACACCTCCAAACAGCCACTTATGACGCGCAAACTTGTAGCCTGCTACTGCACGAAGCATTACACGGCTTAAGAATACGCCCATAATGAAGTTGGAAATTACACCCATAAGGAGTGTATAACCGAATGAGTAAATTGTACCTGTTGTGGACTGACCGAAAACAACCGAGAGGATGTTGGACGGACCGAACACAAGAAGGAGAATAATCGCAACAATAACGATTGTCATATTACCGTCGATGATAGCGGTAAGTGAGCTCTTTGTACCTCTGTCGAGAGCACCGTCGAGAGTACGTCCCGAACGCATTTCCTCAATAATACGCTCCGAGGTGATAACGTTTGCGTCAACACCCATACCGATTGAAAGGATAAGACCTGCAATACCGGGGAGAGTCATCGTGAAGGAATTGAATACTGTAAAGTAGCCCGAAATAGCCGCAATCGTGATACCCATCTGTCCGATAAGCGCGATAACAGCAACAACACCCGGCAGACGATACATAACAATCATAAAGATTGCGATGAGGATGATTGCGATAATGCCCGCATACGCCATAGCGATGAGTGAGTTCTCACCGAGAGAAGCGGAAATGGAGCCGTGGTTAATTGTTTCAAGCTGGAACGGAAGAGCACCGGCTGTGATACGGTCGGCAAGCTTAGTAGCCTCTTCAGCGGTAAAGTCGCCTGTAATCTGCGCGCTGCCGTCGGTGATTACCGCCTGAATCGTAGGAGCGGAAAGCATAACGTCATCCATCCAGATTGAAACAACTTGTCCGTTGTACTTTTCTGTAATTTCAGCAAATTTCTTAGCGCCTTCGTCATTGAGTTCAAGTAATACAACATACTTTGACGCGTTCTTAGAGCCTGTGCTTGTGTCTACGCCCGCCTTAGCTTCCTTAACAGCGGAACCGTCCATAAGGATGGTTGCTGTGTCGCCTGTGGGAGTTTTGTAAACATACTCGCCGTCAGAGCCGATAGACGTATCGGCATAGCTGTTGCCCGGACGGAAAGTAAGCTGAGCCGTTGAGCTGATTTCCTCGATAGCAGCCTCAGCGTTGAAGTTCTTCTCGTCCTCTTTCCACGGGAAACGAACGATGATACGGTCAGTGTTGTTGTCAGCATAGAGCTCGTAGTCCGTGATACCCGAAGAAATCATACGGGTCTCGATGATAGACTTCGCAGCCTCTAACTGCTCGTCAGTAGCGTTGTAACCATCAGCAGGCTCGAATGTAGCCTCTACACCGCCCCTGATGTCTGTACCCCATCTGATATCGCCGATGCCCTTAACAACGGTTTCCTTATTATCACCTACATAGTAGGATACGCCGAAAATAGCGGAATAAGAAAACAGAAGGATAAGAATGGCAACGATGAAAAAGATAGGCTTTGGGATTCTTTTCATGCCAATAGGACCTCCAAATATTTTCTATATCCATACATAAAAGCAGAATTACTCTGCCACGTTTGCATATGTACAGACGTAACAGAGTAATTATAAGATTTTTTTGGATAAAAGTCAATATTATCTCGAATTTTTATTGATGATTTTGCAATAATTTTGACAAAATGTACAAAAATAGTTTTATTTAATTGTGCATTAAACAAGCTTTTCAAGTGCGGCGAGTTTAGCGCATACACAGAATATATCCATAGCGGCGCTCAGCTCGTCAACTCCCGGGAAGGACGGAGCGATTCGGATATTGCTGTCGTCGGGGTCGTTGCCGTTCGGATAAGTTGCGCCTGCGCCGGTGAGAGTTACGCCCGCCTCGTTGCAAAGCTCAACGACTCTCTTAGCAGTGCCGTTATATACATTTACGCTGACAAAATAACCGCCGTTGGGGTTCGTCCACTGAGCGATACCCGTATCGCCGAGCTCGGAATTAAGCTTGGATACAACTGTTTCGAATTTGGGAGCGAGAATATTTTTATGCTTTTCCATATGCGCAAGAAGACCCTCGTAATTTTTGAAGAACTTGGCGTGGCGGAGCATATTAATCTTATCGTAACCGATGGTCTGGTAGTTGTAACGCTCTTTTAAAACCTTCATATTTAGCGGAGAAGTTGCCATTGCGGAAACGCCTGCGCCCGAGAAAGTAATCTTTGAAGTCGAGCAGAATGCAATCGGGAGATCCTCGTTGCCTGTCTTTTTGCACTCGTCAAATATATTGAGGAGTGTATCGGGCGTGTCTGATGCATCGTGAACAGCGTAGGCATTATCCCACATAATGCGGAAGTCCTTTGCGGCGGGCTTTAAAGCGGCAAAACGCTTTACAACCTCGTCGGAGAAGGTGATACCCGTGGGGTTGCTGTACTTCGGAACGCACCAGATACCCTTGATGCTGTCGTCCTCGGCAACTAACTTCTCGACAACGTCCATATCGGGGCCGTCCTCGTTCATAGGAACGGGAATCATCTCAAAGCCGTAGTAGCCTGTTATGCCGAAGTGTCTGTCGTAGCCGGGTACAGGACAGAGGAACTTTCTGTCGGGTACGTTAAACCACGGTGTTGTATCCTCGTAAATCGGGGTAGTCATAAAGCAGGAAATTACGTCGAACATCATATTAAGACTAGAGTTACCGCCTATGAAAACGTTCTCGGGCTTTGTCTGAAGTATGTCGGCAAAAAGCCAGCGGCACTCTAAAATACCTTCCAATTCGCCGTAGTTGCGGCAGTCAATACCGTCGGCTGCCTTGCACTCGTCGGACGACGGTATAGCGTCGAGCAGGTGCATAGATAAATCAAGCTGCTCAGGTGACGGCTTGCCGCGAGCCATATTCAAACTGAGTCCTTTACCCTTATAATCTTCGTATAATTTCTTAAGGCTTTCCTGTTCTTTTTTCAGTAAATCCTTTTCAGAGTTGAGATAGTTCACAATGATTACTCCCTTTACAAATAATTCATAAAAATAAATTTACCTTTAATATTTTACAATATATTATGCGAAAATGCAAGTTTTTTGAGCCAAACTTGCATTTTCGTTAATTTTAGACAAATAAAAGAAAAACCGCTGCACAAAAACAGCGGTTTTTTATAAATGCTGAATCAGTAATACTGATAATAGTAGTGGTTATAGTAGCCTTTTCTTCCGCGTTTAGTTTCGTGAGCAACGCCTACACGGATAAATCCAAGAGCCTTTGCATCTGTCATCCGGATATTTTCAAGCAGGTGCTCGATGTCGCCGTGGGTAGTTTTCTTCTCGCGGATAACGAGGAGATAACCGGCAATAAAGTCTCTGAGGAGCAGAGAATCGGCAACTACGCCTACAGGCGGCGTATCGAAGATGATGTAGTCATACTCGCGGTTAAGGCGCTCAACAAAGCGGTTGACCTCCGGCGAGCAGATAAGCTCCGAGGGATTCGGCGGGATTGTGCCGGAAGTGAGAACATCGAGGCACGGGAGAACGTCACGGTGAACAACGTCATCAAACACGACCATTCTGCCGACCATATCGGAAAATCCGGCTCTGTTGTCAAGCTTTAGGATATTATGGATATTCGGGCGGCGAAGGTCGCAGTCGATAAGAATAACCTTCTTGCCCATCTTTGAAAACGAAATAGCTAAGTTCGCGGCAACTGTACTCTTGCCGTCGCCTTTCGAGAAGGATGTTACGGCAAACGCCTTGTTCTCAGACGCGGAAAGCGAGAACATAATGTTGGTACGCGCCGTTTTGTAAGCCTCGACTATAGCGAATTTACTTTTCTCGGAAATGACGTTTTTATCGTCTTTTTTTCTTCTTTTTCTTTCAGCGGCGGTTTCCGCAGCTTTGATTTCTCTGTTCTGCTGTCCGGGAAGTTTAACTTTCATAATATCACCTTAACCTTCCTTTTCAAAATCAACAATCTCAGCAAATACGGGGACTCCGTAAAGCTTAGAAAGGTCGTCACCCGGCTTGAGGGTTGTGTCGATAATTTCAAGGAAGAAAGCAAGAAGAACACCGATAATAAGTCCTATTACAAGTCCGTAGAGGGTGTTCTGCTTAACGTTAGGCGAGAACGGAGAAGCAGCCGGCTCAGCACTTCTGATAGTGTCTATCCTACCCTTATCCCCAAAAAGGTTAGCAAAGGTTATGGGAGCCTGCTCGGCAAGCTGGTTTGCGATATTTGCCGCCTTCTGAGCATTTGAGGAGGAAACCGTAAAACGCACAAACGATGACTCCTCGACCTGCTCAACACGAACGCTCGCACCGGACATAATCGCAGTCATCTCAGGAACGTTATTAAATACAACAACGCAGTGACCCGCCAAAGTAGCGGACTGCTGAATATCGCTGATAGCAACACGGTTGTCGGAGCTGTTGTAATAGCTTGTTGCCTGAGTAGAAACATCGTCCTGGTCGAAGTTTTGAATAAGGATAAGCGATGACGAGGAATATATAGGCGTGATAAAAAAGCTTGAATACCCGTATGCTATGAGCGTCACTAAAACAGTGATTAAAATAATCAGTTTTATATGGCGCAAAATCATACCGATTATTTTTTGAGGAGTTAAATCTTTTGGCATTTCATACCCTCCCATTCTATTTACATAAACTTATTTTAATTATAGACTATATACAATAAATTATATTTCTTTATAAGAATTTTATAACAAATAATCGACCCTCCGAAAAGGAAGGTCGATTGATGTTAAATTCATTATGAGAGAACGTTTAAGAGTACACCTGCCGCAACAGCAGAACCGATTACACCGGCAACGTTCGGGCCCATTGCGTGCATAAGCAGGAAGTTTCCGGGATTTTCCTCCTGTCCCACTCTCTGGGACACACGCGCCGCCATGGGTACAGCGGATACGCCTGCGGATCCGATAAGCGGATTAACCTTACCGCCTGTAAGCTTATACATAAGCTTTCCGAAGAGCACGCCGAACGAGGAGCCCATTGCAAAGGCAACAAGTCCGAGAACAATAATTTTGATTGTGCTTGCGGAGAGGAAGTTTGCGCCGGTCGCCGTAGCGCCTACGGTAATTCCGAGGAAGATTGTGATGATGTTCATAAGCTCGTTCTGAGCGGTCTTTGAAAGACGCTCGCACACGCCTGACTCCTTTAAGAGGTTACCGAACATAAGCATACCTACAAGCGGAGCCGCATCAGGAAGGAGAATCGAAATAACGATAACGATAGTTACGGGGAAGATAATCTTCTCAAGCTTAGAAACAGGACGAAGCTGCTCCATAACTACGGATCTTTCCTTCTTTGTTGTAAGAGCGCGCATAATCGGCGGCTGGATAATCGGAACTAAAGCCATATAGGAATATGCGGCGATTGCGATTGAGCCCAAAAGCTCAGGTGCAAGCTTTGTAGTTACATAAATCGCCGTAGGTCCGTCGGCACCGCCTATGATACCGATAGCACCCGCCTGAGCGTCAGTGAAGCCGAGGAAGATAGCACCTATAAAAGTAACAAAAATACCAATCTGAGCAGCTGCGCCGAGGATAAAGCTCTTCGGGTTAGCAATAAGAGGACCGAAGTCGGTCATTGCGCCTACTCCGAGGAAGATAAGCGGCGGATATATACCGAGCTTTACGCCCTGATAGAGATAGTAGAAAAGTCCGCCGTAGTGAGGCACATTATAGTACTCGACGCCGTTAAGTATAGTAGTAGCATAACCTGAGGTTGTGCCCTTTGCGGCTATACATTCCTCTGCACTCATAAGCGTTGTGTCGGGTGCTGCCATAATCTCGGGATAGAGGTTTACAAGCAGCATACCGAAAGCTATCGGAAGAAGAAGAAGGGGTTCGAATTCTTTTTTGATTGCAAGATAGAAGAGCACGCAGGCTACAGCTATCATAATGTAGTTGCGCCAGTCGAGCGCCACAAGGCCTGAGCCTGTGAATATACCGACTATGGCGTTTACAAAGTTCTGAATAATTTCCATACTTAGGTTCCTTTCTTTAAGAAGTCGAAAAAGTTAAAACGGTCTTGTGTTGTTGAGCACGCCTGCATTCGCCCACGCTGAGCGGGACTTAGACTTCTTGATGCTCTTAATCTTAACCTTTTCGGTAGAACCGTACATACTGTAAACTGCCGCAGAAATAACCGCAACGATTTCGTCAGAAACTCCGTCGGGCTTTACAGCCTTCATTACAGGCTTTGGCGCAGCAGACCCCTCGGGCTTTTCTTCTGCCTTTTTCTGCGCTTCCTTAGCTGCCTTCGTTGATTTTCTTGCGGCAGCCTTGTTCTGTGCTCCTGTGACAATCTTGCCCATAAGCCAGATAAGAAATATAAGGAAGAACAATACGGCAAACACGATTACAAAACCCGTGAGCAGCATTGAAGCAGATATGGTAACTTTACTCATTAAATCCATATACAATACCCCCATATTTAGTCCATTATACCATACAATTATACTTTATATCGGGATAGAGTTCAACGATAAAAAACCATTTTTTTCATTTTCGTTATTTTTTACAGTTTTCGAGGTTGTGAAAGAAATTATTTGTTAATAAATTTTAGCAATAACAAAGCGTGCGTAATTTATGAATCTGTCAAGCAAAAGTAGACAATAAAAAATACAATTAAGTGAACCCCTGTT
>JAFLSK010000038.1 GCA_022510945.1 Ruminococcus sp. | reverse complement strand
AGTAAGCGTAAATATTATCGCCCCAACCCTGATTGTCGGTAAAGGCAATCGTGCCACCGCCTGTTGATGAAATTCCCGTATCTGCCGCGGAAACTGTCACAGCAAAAACAGAAAACAACATAACAACAGCCAGAAATACACTTGTTAATTTCTTAAAAGATGTTTTCATAAAACAATCCTCCTTCTAAATTTTCACTATATATTTTAACATTTCTGTCATTTTTATTCTATTGGCAAAATAGTCAAAAAGCACTTTGTTTTTTGGTTATTTTGCCGACACAAAAGCATTCGTGTGGATTTTGTCGTATTTTTTGTTGGTTTTTCCCGTACGAATCGATTTTATATCGTCCGATAAAGCAAAAAAAGACGTGCGCAAAAGCGCACGTCTTTCCGATGAGTTATTATTTTACTTTAACCTTGATTGTGAACTTCTGAACCTTGTTAACGGTGAGGGTAATCTTTGCAGTACCCTTCTTGATTCCCTTAATCTTAACGGTCGTTGCCTTTGCATTTGAGGTTACCTTAGCGACAGACTTCTTGGATGTCTTGTACTTGTTGTTGATTGCAGCAGCTTTGCCTGTAATTTTAACCTTAATAGTGCCGTTTTTATTGATTGTGTAGGTTTTCTTCGCGCTGAATTTCTTATTACCTACCTTAATTTTCGGGCTGGAAGTAACCTTAACCTTAAGCTTGAGGCTCTTGCCTGCAACCTTTACGGTGATTGTAGCGTTACCCTTCTTTAAAGCGGTTACCTTACCGTTCTTGGAAACAGTTGCAACGGTCTTTTTGTTTGATGTAAATGTTGGTACGCATTTACCAGTTGTGTTCTGAACCTTGATTGTGTATGTCTTACCTGCGGCAAGCTTTACGGAGTTTGCGGCAAGCGTGGGAGCTACAACCTGGGGCTCTGTTGCCTGAGGCTCAGTTACCTGAGGCTGTGTCGGAGCGGGCTCTGTGGTCTCGGGAACAACAGGAGCGGAAAGCACCGAAGATACCGAGAAAGCGTCCGAAACTGCTTTGCCGTCTAAAACGAGTTCATTGAACTTCGCGCCTTCGCCCTCAGCGTTAAGCTCTGTAAGCTGGAGGTCAACCTTAGTCTCGCCCTCGCCTACTACCTCGAATTCAGCTACGACGAAATCCGCGCCCTCGGCAAAGTTAGCTTCGCCTTCGCCGACAGTGTGGTTGAACTTAGCCTTGTCAGCGGGCTCTGTGTTAACCATTGAGTTCGTAACACTCGGCATTGAAATGCTCTTAATCTTAAGCACGCTTGAGTCATATGCGAGCTCGCCCTCGCTGTTAACGATAGGAAGGGCTGTGGTGAGCTTGTAAGTAACTGTGACAGTATCAGTAAGTGAAACATAATAGGTTGCGCTCGTTTCGGAAGCGACGTTGGACGTAGCTGTAACCTTGAGCTGACCCTCTGATACGGTTGCCTCAGCGGCAGCGCTTACAAATGTCATAACAGAGATAAGCATTAAAGCGGCAATAAATACTGCTATGCTTTTCTTGAAAATTTTCATAGAAATTTCTCCTTTTCAATTTTGAAATTTAATAAATAACTTTACGAATATATTTTAACAAAAAAAGCGGTATATTTCCATTGTAAATAACCTACAAAAATATATCGGGTATTTTGTTAAGAATACTCAAGAAAACGCGCAAGGTTAAATAAAGGTAAAATCGATGAGATAGCTTTCGAGCTCACTCGTCATAATCGCTCTTACCGCGTCCGGATCGTCGGGCAGAACAATCATCAGCTGACTGCCCTTGCGCACAAGGTAGCCGTCGTAAGGCGAAAACGGGTTTTTAAGCTTTTTGACGTCGTCGGGGTCCTTACCGGCGAGCGCCCTCGAAAGGACATTCTCAATACCCTTCGAATCGAAAGATGTAAGCCCTCCGACGATAAAGAGAATACCTGCGCGTTCGAACGCGTCTATAACGAGCTCGCCAAGCTTCGACGGAGTTGTCGCGTACTTAGCGGGGTTGAGCCTGATATTCATATCAGAGATACATTCCGTCACGGCTTTTTCGCAGAGATTTGTTTTTGTTGCGAGATAAAACACTAATTCACTGTTCATTTAATCACCTCTCGTAGTAAGCGCTGTTATTCCTCAGCGTCATTGGGCTCCGAAGCCTCTGTGGTCGTCTCGGTCGGGGTTTGGGGCTTTACTTCCGGTTTCGTGGCTTTAGTAGCCTTTGTTGCTTTTGTTGCCTTTGTTGCTTTGGTCGCCTTCGTAGGCTTAGGAGCGGGTTTTTTTGTCTTGATTTTCGTCTTTTTGAAAACCGCCTTAAGCTTTACGTCGGTGTTGACAATAACTTTGGTGACGTTTTTGCTCAGATACTTTTTACTGCCGAAGCCCTTAGCCTTCCATTTTTTCAAGGTGTATTTGTAGTTGCCTTTTTTGAAGTCTTTTATCTTGGGCAGAGTTACCTTCGATCCCTTCTTTACGGTAGAGTTTTTGAGCACCTTTCCGCAACTCGTCACCTTTATTGTGAATTTATCGGCAGATTTTTCGGTAGGTTTCTCGGTGGTGGGCTCAGTGGTTTCCTCGGTAACGGAGGTCGGGAGCTGCTCGCTGCCCTTGAGCTTTCCTTTTCCGTCGTACCAATCTATCGAGTTTTTCTTAAGAGCCTCGCTGAAGGTCGAAATCGCGGGACGCGTTCCGCCGTAGCGGCTGTAGTAGCACTGCGGCCACACGGGGCTCCTGTTAAGCGAAGCCTGCGAGACATCAACCTCCGAGCTTTCGCCCTTGCGGCATTTGCGCGCGACAACAACCGTTCTGAAATCGTCGAACTCATACGAACAGGTCACGAGGGTGAGGAGCTGGTCGTTTTCGTTGACGTTCACGGGACAGTTAAACAGCGAGCGGATACGGATGTTATAGACATAGTTCATAAACTGCGCCTTGCTCTTAAAGCTGCCGCAGTAGAAGTCGAAATACTCACCCTGCAATGTGTTAACATTAGACTTGAACACGGAGATAATCTTGTAGGTCTGGTTGCCACCCTTGGGAGTGTTTATCTTAACAACAGGAGATTTCTTGTAGAAACCGAGGTCACCCGACAGAAATCCGTACTTCTTGAGGTTAGCAAACATACTGCCGTTGTCCATATGATGTCCGTGCAAAATGACGTTCTTGCTGTCCATACCCTTCTTGCTGCGGTAATCTATGTAAATAGTTCCGTAGTCGGAATAGTTTCCGTTAATATCGCGCTTGAAGTAGTACTGCGATTTCTCGTCGTCACCCTTGTGCTCAGCAACGGGATAGTCAATCTGAGTGTTGTCTATCTTGACCCATGCCTTGATTTCCTTATTTATCTTCTTAAGCTTATTCCAATTTACCTTTTTCGCCTTTTTCTTGCCCGTTACGGGGTCGGTCTCGGACTGATAGAAAACGGTGCGGATATTGCTCTGCAACGCCTCGTTCTGCATAGGCGCGATGACGATGTTGTGAATGAACATAAACGCTGCTACAGCGAACACGCAGACTGCGAGCAACATAACCGACTTGCGGACTATCTCATTTTGTCCGTCGCCCTTATGCGGGAAGTGGCGTTCGAAAAATGTCTGTACCCTGAGCTCTCTTTTGTGCAGGGAATAGCCGTCGGGGTAAGCCTCCGCATTTTCCGCGAACACATTCTCCACCCTATCCAAAAGGTCAGAAAGTCGGGATAAATCTATATTTTTCGGCAACGCGACTACCCTCGCGGTACGGTAGCTGAATGCATAGGCGGTCTTTTGGTCCGACTCAAAGGTGAATACGCGCGTCTTTTTGCGCTCGTAGGTAACAGTTTCGGGCTCACGCTTCGGCGGCATTTTACCCTTCTTCAGGGCGGCGAAAATGCCCTTGAAGTCTGTCTTTGCCTTTGTGTTCGGCACGCTCTGGATTTTACGCTCGGCGTTGTCGATAATGAACGCAAATCTGCCGCGGAAGTCGTCCTCGCTATCAAAAGCATTCTCCACAACAATCAGCTCCGCGTTCTTTTTCAGAGCCTTTTTGAGCCCACGCTCAAGCATAGGCGCAAGGTCAAAAATTTCCTGAGCGTCTACTGCGTTGCCAGCCTCACGCAAGCTGTCGCAAAGCGGCGATGAATATTCAGTTTTATCTTTTGTAAGCTTTCTTTTAAGCGATAAAACCTGTATATTCAAGCTTAGTCCTCCCTTGTGTTTATGTAGGTTACCTTGACGTTGTTTACCGCATCGTCAACCATAGAATCGAGCTCTGCTTCGCGCTCGGCACGCTCGACGTATTCGAGCACGGGACGAGTACGCGGGTGCTTCGGAGTAAAGACGGTGCAACAGTCCTCGTACGGCTCGATTGAGGTTTCGAATGTATCAATTTTATAGGAAATATCAATAATTTCCTGCTTATCCATACCAATAAGCGGTCGGAACACCGGCATAGTCGCCGCGGCGTCGGTGCAGGCGATTGCGTGGATAGTCTGACTCGCAACCTGACCGAGGCTCTCGCCCGTAATCAGCGCGGCGCAGCGCCTTGTCGCCGCTACTCGCTCGGCAATTTTCATCATCATACGGCGCATAATTATGGTGAACAGCTCCTCGGGACACTTCTTGCGGATAGCCTCCTGAATCTCTGTAAACGGAACCGTATACATATTCATATCGCCGCTGTACTGAGCCACCTTTTTGAGAAGTTTTACGACCTTCTGCTCGGCGCGCTCGCTCGTGTAGGGCGGGCTCGCGAAGTGTATAGCGGTGAGGTGAACACCGCGCTTAGCCATCATATACGCGGCTACGGGCGAGTCGATACCACCGCTGATTAGGATAGCCGCGTCGCCGCCTGTGCCGACGGGAATACCGCCCGCGCCTTTGAGTGGCTGTCCGTGAATATACGCCGCGAAGTCGCGGATTTCGACGTGAACTGTCACGTCGGGATTATGCACATCAACGGTGAGGTGCGGGTGCGCTCTGAGTATAGCCGCACCTGCCTCGCGGCATATTTCGGGGCTTTTATACGGGAATTTCTTGTCGCTGCGCTTAGCCTCGACCTTGAAGGTTTTTGCGCACTCGAGCTCCTCCGATAGATACTCGGGAGCGGTCTCGAGCACGGATTCGAGCGTTTTCTCGGGACATACGGCTGCGCGCGAATAGGTCACGATACCGAAAACCTTCGACACCCTCTCGCACACGTCGTCGAGGTCAATGAACTCGTCCTGCGGAATCACGGAAATCGTGGACTGCGCGGACTTTACCTCAAAATCGCCGAGATGCTTTATCGTCTTTTTTATGTTTTTTATCAAGCGGTCCTCGAACTGACGGCGATTAAGCCCCTTCAGCACGATTTCTCCGAGTTTTATTAAAATTATTTCTTTCATAGTTTCCTCTTTTATTTCCTTTTTACCAATGTGTTCTGACCTTCCTCTATCGCCGCGCGCAGAGCGTCAATGTCCGCCTTCGTGTTGTCAGCGGAAAAGCTCACGCGGATTGCGCTGTCAGCCTGAGTTTTGCTCAGCCCCATTGCGCTGAGGACGTGGCTCGGCTTGCCCTTGGCGCACGCGCTGCCGCTCGAAACATAGATTTCGCGCTGCGCGAGAAAGTGGAGCATAGTTTCGCTGCGTATGCCCTCTACGGACAGATTGAGGATATACGGCAGAGCGTCGTCGGGCGAGTTAAACACCACACCGAGCGGCTCTAAAACCTCGCGCGCGTAATCGCACAAGTCCTTTACATAGGCATAATTTTTGCCTATATTCACGTCACGCACTGCCTGCGCAAAGCCTGCAATCAGCGGGAGCGGCTCCGTGCCGGGGCGTAGCTTTTTCTCCTGCTCACCGCCGAAATGAATCGGCTTTATGTGCAGACCTTTTCGTATATATATCGCGCCGACGCCCTTCGGAGCGTGGATTTTGTGGCCGCTCACGGTGGCGATGTCAATCTGCATTTTTTTCACCTTAAGCGGTATTTTGCAGAAAGCCTGAACGCAGTCGCAGTGAAGAACCGCGGGGCTCTGCGCCCTGTCGATAATTTTGCGGAGCTTTTCTATCGGGTAAATCGCGCCGACCTCGTTGTTCACGAGCATAGCGGATACCAAGATTGTCCTGCTGTCGATTACCTCGGCAAACTGCTCTGCGGAAATTCGTCCGCTTTCGTCGGGCTTTATGTAGACTACCTCAAAGCCCTTGCTTTCGAGATAGCGCATAGTCTCGTCGACCGAGCTGTGCTCGACGGCAGTGGTCACAATTTTATTGCCTCTGCGCTTCAGCCACTCGACCGCGCCTAAAATCGCTAAGTTATTCGCCTCTGTTCCGCCGCTTGTAAAATACAACTCGTCAGGCTCAGCACCGAGCGCCCTGCTGACGGTACTGCGTGAACTCTCGAGCACCTCCTCGGCGCGTATGCCGAGACTATGCAAGGAGCTTGGGTTACCGTAGGTCTCGGTCATAACCCGAGTGACCTCAGCGGCGACCGTCTCGCTGACGCGCGTTGTGGCGCTGTTATCAAGATAATGTTCCAAATCAGTCTCCATTTAAAATCTAATATATTTATTCATAGTAATTATACAATAAATTTTTAAAAAAATAAACAGGAAATTTTATAAAACAGCAGAAATCGGTAAAAATAGGATAGAAAGGATTTGACATTATGGTTGACAAAAAAGAATACGCTAAAATCGTTCAGAAAAACTCGCCGAACAGTAAAATGCCGCTCAACTGCCTTAAGGCATTTTTAATCGGCGGCACAATCTGCACAATTGGCGAGGGACTTGTAGAACTATATAATTTTTTAGGACTCGCTGACAAGCCCGCCCGAACGCTGTGCTCGGTGACGCTTATATTCCTCGGAATACTTTTCACCGCGCTGCACATCTACGATAATATCGCAAAGCACGCGGGCGCGGGTACGCTCGTGCCGATTACAGGATTTGCAAACTCGATAGCCTCTCCTGCGATTGAATTCAAAAGCGAGGGCTTTATCACGGGACTCGGAGCGAAGATGTTCATAATCTCGGGACCCGTCATTGTCTACGGCACCGCCGCCTCGATAATCTATGGAATAATCGTGTGGATTTTTCATCTTTACTGAAAACAATTCGCAATTCTCAATGCGCAATTCGCAATTAATTTATTTTTCAGAAATCGTGTGCGCATTGGGTGAATCACTGCGCGAGAAATTTTATTTATAATTAACTCAATTTAATTCGCAGCACACTTTTATTAATCATCAATTAATTTAACACAACGAAACAGGCAGATATAACGTTTCCGTTATACCTGCCTTTGTTATATGTCAAAATAATTGCGAATTGCGCATTGAGAATTGCGAATTATTTAACCGTGATTTTACATTTAAGCTTCATTCCGTTCGTCTTAACGGTGATAGTAGCGTTGCCTTTTTTCTTCGCGGTGATTTTGCCGTTTTTGCTTACTGTCGCAACTTTCTTGTTGTTTGAAGTATATGTCTGTTTTCCTACCTTGCCCGTAACTGTCAGCTTAAACTTTTCGCCCTTTTTCATAGACTTTTTGGACTTGTTCAACTTCGGGTTTTTAACAGTGATTTTAAACGATTTAGATACACCGTTGTTAGTCACTGTAATGGTAGCTGTACCTTTCTTGATGGCAGTTATTTTGCCATTTTTGCTAACCTTTGCCACCTTTTTATTGTTCGACTTATAGGTCGTCGTGCCTTTGCTGTTATCAACAGTCGCGTTAATCTTTGCCGTGCCCTTTACATAGAGTGTTTTAGGAGCGTTTTTGACAGAAACGGTTGTCTTTGCAACAGTCGGAGTTGTTTCAGACGGCTCATCTGTTGTCGGAACATC
>JAFLSK010000037.1 GCA_022510945.1 Ruminococcus sp. | reverse complement strand
TTTACGGGCTGTGTTGCATTCGGCTTTGATGAAGGCGGATTTGTCGGCTTCGGAGCGGGTGTTGTCGGTGCCGGTGTTGAGGGTTCTGTTATTTCTTGAGGCTCTGTTACGGGTTCAGTTGTGGTAGGCTTGTCGGGTCCTGTTGTTTCCGGAGTCTGTGTTATACCCGGCTCTTCGGACTCTGTTGTGGTCGGCTCGTCCTGACCTGTTGTGGTGGATTCGTTAGATTCTGTAGTAGGCTCAGCCGTTTCATCGGTATTTGTCGGAGTGGTTGTATCGTCTGTCTCTGTCGTATCAGTTGTGTTATCCGGATCGGACTCTGTTGTCGGCTGAGATGAATCCGAGGTAGGCTCGGTGATGTTGGTTTCGTCTGTAGTATCCGGCTCAGTAGGTAATTCGGTGGGGATGAAAACATCCGCATCTTCAATCGTCTCTCTGAATTTTGTTTGTTTTAAGATTGACTGATCGTTAAGGTTGCTTACTACCTGCGAATAGAATGCAATTGAGCCGTGTCCTTCGCCAACAACATCGAACTTAAGCTCAATAAGGAGCTTTTCGCTCGTGAGGTCGCATCCGTTTGTGTTCGAGAAATTAAACCTGATTTCGTCTGTAAGATTTGAGGTGTAGTTAATCATATAACCCGGAGTATTCGGAATACTGTGTGAATTTACTTTAATCAGACTCTCGGGATAGGTGATGTAGAACTGGCCGTTTTCGGCAATCTCAGGGGTAGTGATGTACACCCTGTATGTTATGGTATCGCCTTTATCGGCAGTGTAGACTATGTCGCTGTTTTCAAGAGTTACAGAGCCGGGAACCGTGGCCACTGCCGCGTTTACTGCTGCTACGCCCAAGCAGGATAAGAGCATCACAACAGCGATTAAAATTGCTATAGCTTTTTTCATTACGAAAAAACCTCCTTTTATCCATATATATATTATTCTATCGCATATCGACGGAAAAATCCATAGTGCAAAATGTATATATTATAGATGCGATTTTTGGTGCTTTTTGATAAGAAAAAGGCAGCCTTTCGACTGCCTTCTCCTTAGCTTATTTTGTTACTGTAACCTTGAGTTTCAGAATCTTATTGTTGACCTTGATTTTGAGGGTGGTTTTACCCATTTTAAGTCCCTTGATTTTCAGCGTTGTTGCTGACGCTTTGGACTTAACCTTGGCGTATTTTGACTTGGAGTATTTGTTGTTAACTGCCTTAGCCTTGCCGGTGATTTTTATCTTCTTGGTCTGATTTACTTTAACCGTGATTTTCTTCTTGCTAAGCTTCGGGCTTGAGGTAACCTTAACGGTGCAGGTGAGCTTAACGCCTGACTTCGTCTTGGCTGTGATTTTAGCCGTGCCCTTCTTCAAAGCGGTTACAACGCCTTTCTTGCTTACCGTAGCGATCGACTTCTTGTTTGATGAGAATGTAACAGCCTCGTTTGTGTTTTTCACCTTGAGGGTAAATGTCTTGCCGGCTTTAAGGTTCTTTGACTTTACGGAAAGCTCAGGCTGCTTGATCGGGTCATCGCTTGGGATTACGAGCGACTCGGTGAAAGTGCACTTATCCATAATTTTAACGTCATTAAGGTTGCAAACAATCTCTTTTATAAGGCTGAGCTCGCCGGTGCCCGCGCCGATAACGTCAAATTCAATCTTAATGAGAGTTTTTTTCTTAGTGAAATCATATCCCTTATAATCCGAGAAATTGAATTTAACCTTATTTGTGAGATTTTGGGTATAGTTGAGCAGGTATGAGCTGATATTCGGAAGTTCAACCTTCTTTACAGCTAAAAGCTTTTCAGGATAAACTACAGTAAACTGACCGTTCTCGATAAGTTCGGGAGTTTTGAGGTCGACCGTATAGGTCACGGTTGATTTAACGGGAGCGGAAACAGTGTTGCCGTTTAGTGTGATCACGGCTTTGGAACTCGCCGCGCTTGCAGACGTTGCGCCGAGACAACCTAAGAGCATAACTATCGAAAGTATTATTGCTAAAGTTCTTTTCATAGTGAAAACCTCCTTGTTTGAAGATATTATACAACATCATAACAAAAAAATCTATAGGAAAAGAATATTTTTAAGAAGGTTGTGTGGACTTTATTTTTTCAGTATGTTATTATTATAAAAAACTCTTTTCAGGAGGTTAAAATGCTTAAGAAAATCACTTCATTATCATTAGCTCTTTTGATGACGGCGACAATGGCGCTGAGCCTTGTTTCCTGCTCGGGTACTCGGGAGAGCACAAATACCGACTATAAGCTGACCGAGAATATCGCTGACGGCGCTATTCTCCACTGCTTCGACTGGGACTTTGAGACAATTACAAATTCTCTTGAAGACATCGCCGCAGCGGGCTACAGCACAATCCAGACCTCTCCGATTAACGAGTGTCTCGTAGGCGAGGACGGCGGAATGCAGCTTTACGGCGACGGCAAGTGGTACTACCACTATCAGCCGACCGACTACAAAATCGGCAACTACCAGCTTGGTACACGCGACGAGTTCAAGGAGATGTGCGAGAAGGCGGACGAACTCGGTATCAAGGTAATCGTTGACGTTGTTCCGAACCACACCACGCCGACGACTTCGAAACTCGGCGAGGGACTGCTCGACGCTGTCGGCGGGATTGGGAACCTCTACCACCTGAACAACGACAAGGATATCTCGGACTACGGCAACCGACTTCAGTGTACCACCTATAAGATGGGCGGACTTCCCGATATTAACACAGAGAATAAGGCGTATCAGGACTACTTCATCGACTACCTCAACGACTGCATTGCGTGCGGTGCGGACGGATTCCGCTATGACGCGGCTAAGCACATCGGGCTTCCCGACGACCCCACAGAAACAGAGGGGGTCAAGAACAATTTCTGGACGCGTGTTTTAGAGGAAGTAGATGACGCTGACAGAATCTTCCACTACGGTGAGGTGCTCCAGGGCAACAACGACCGTGTCGGCGACTATATTGACACGATCGGCGCGTGCACCGCAAGCTCCTACGGCGAATCACTGAGAAATGCAATTATCAAGGGTTACGTTGATACCGCGTTTGTTGACGATATGAAGGTTGGCGACAAAGCGGGTGTGGTTACCTGGGTTGAGTCCCACGACAACTATATCAACGACGGAAACTTTATGGCTATGGACAACGAGCAGGTTGTGCTCGCGTGGGCTATTATCGCGGCGAGAGAACTCGGCACTCCGCTGTTCTTCAGCCGTCCCTACGGCTCGTCTGTAGACAGCCAGTGGGGCACAATGAACCGCATCGGTGCAAGCGGCGACTATACCTACAAGGATAAGTCCGTAGTTGCGGTCAACTTCTTCCGCAACGCTATGATGGGTGAAACTGAGTACCTCTCGAACCCCGATGCGGATTCTACCGCAATCCAGATTTGCCGCGGAGACAAGGGCGCGGTAATCGTCACGACTACGGATAAGTTAGAGGGCGGCTTCGACACCGACCTCGCAGACGGTACATACACCGACCGCGTTGACAACGAAACTGTCTACACGGTAAAGGACGGCAAGCTGAATTTCAGCGAGCCTATCGACGAGTACACCGTGGTTGTACTCTACAACGAGGGCTATACTCAGTACGCAACTCCCGCAACCGTGAAAATCAGCGACGATGTAAGCTGTCTTTACGATACCGACACTGTAAGCGTTGAGCTTATTTCGGAAAACGCTAAGTCCGCGACTTATTCCATAAATGACGGCGAAGAGACCGAGTACAACAGCGGAGACACAATCGAGATTAACTCGCAGGATGCTACCGACGGCGCTGTGACTCTTACGCTTAGGGGCGAGAGTAATGCGGGTCAGAAGACATATATGAAATATTACTTTACTAAAACTTCTGAGGACGGCATAGTCGAGTCTCGTATCATCGAAAAGGGCGACAGCTTTACGTTTGAAAAACCCGACAGCTGGGGCGACACGATATATGCTTATATTTACGCTGACGGCGCAGAGGACGCTCCGTGGCCGGGTCAGGAGATGACAAGTGAAGGGGACAATAAGTATTCCTATGAAGTCGACATCGACTGGATTGACGCTTACGTTATCTTCTCCGACGGTAATACGCAGTATCCCGGCGAGAACGAGCAGGGTCTCGAACTCGTTACGAACGGGGAATACACAGTAGGATAAATATGGATAAAGGAAAGGCTGTCTTCGGACAGCTTTTCTTCTGTTTTGTATTGACATTTCATTTTGTGTGTTGTATTATTCTCTCCTAAGTTTACGGAAAGGTAGAGTGTTATGGATAAAAAACTTCGCAACAAAGAAATACGCAAAATTTCCTCGAGCAGCTCGCTGCCGATTCTTATTTTTACGATTGTAACAATTGTTGGCTCATATTTGATTAAATACGTTTTTAATAATGCAGTCGCGGGCTCAATATGGACTAAGAGCGTTTTCCAATACGTTTTTATACAGATAATTATTTATCCCGTACTTATGCCGATTTTGTACTTTGTATTCTACAAGCACAGAGGCAAAAGTCAAAATATGCGCCTAAGACAAACGCTCAAAAAGCCGCAGCGGTCGGTTGGATGGTGCCTAAAGTGGATGATTATTTCTATAGGAGTCAGCGAGGTTGTCAATAGAATATTCATCTGGGTTGTTCGCTTTGTTGCGAGATATTTTGGAATTAC
The DNA here is from genome assembly GCA_022510945.1 of Ruminococcus sp. Taxonomy (GTDB): domain Bacteria; phylum Bacillota; class Clostridia; order Oscillospirales; family Acutalibacteraceae; genus Ruminococcoides. The sequence continues at coordinate 4,117 of JAFLSK010000037.1, read as the reverse complement.
GCCGTCAAACAACAGCTTTCAGATGGGCGATAGCATACTTGCAAATGTATTTAAGTTTTTAAGCCTCATTGTGTTCGCGCCTATTTTTGAAGAATTACTGTTCAGGGCTATTGTGTGCAGGAACAATGAAGAAATGGGACATTGGTTTGCTGTTATTATTTCGGGGCTTATATTCGGGCTGTGGCATACAAATTATGCTCAGTTTGGTCTTACGGTTACCTTCGGAATAATGCTCGGAATTATGTATATAAAAACTCGCTCAATAATCCCGACAATGATAACGCATTTTGTAAGTAATCTCGTTGTTGGCGTTGCTGTAACTTGCCGAAGTATTATATCGCCCGTGCTTAGAATCAATGACATTGAATATGGTGTTCATTTTCTGTTTGTGAAGAACATAGTTCCGACAATTCTGCTGTTTATAATGCTCCTATTTATAGTTGGTACGGCTATTGCTGGAATAGTGCTACTTATTATTGAAATTGTAAGGAGACGAAAATCCTATAAAATGAACAGAGGAAAGTTTGGGATGAGCACGATTAAGAAAACGCTCGTGTACTTCTCTTCGCCTGTTACTATCGTGACCTTTGCGCTTATGATATTTTTAACAATAGAAAGTGTGCTCTCATACAGATTTGGATAAAACAGAAGGCTGTCTCAACCGAGACAGCCTATTATATTCTTTAAAAGAATTATTTATTTTTCTTAATAAGAATTATTTAATCTTTCTTATCCAGCCCTCGGGAGCTTCGATTCTGCCCATCTGAATACCTGTGAGAGTATCGTAGAGCTTCTTCGTAATCGGGCCCATTTCGTCCATACCGCTCGGGAAGCAGATTTCCTCGCCGTGGTCGTTAATCTTTCCTACAGGCGAAATTACCGCCGCCGTTCCGCAGAGACCGCACTCAGCGAAGTCCTTGATTTCCTCGAACTTTACAGGTCTGTGCTCAACCTCGAGTCCAAGATACTTCTCGGCAACTACCATAAGGCTTCTTCTTGTAATTGAGGGGAGGATAGAGTCGGACTTCGGCGTAACAATCTTGCCGTCCTTTGTAACAAAGATGAAGTTCGCGCCGCCTGTCTCCTCAACGTATGTGCGTGTTGCGGCGTCGAGGTACATATTCTCGTCAAAGCCCTTCTCGTGCGCGTCAACAATCTGGTAGAGGCTCATTGCGTAGTTGAGACCTGCCTTGATGTGACCTGTGCCGTGCGGAGCGGCTCTGTCGTAGTCGCAAACGCGGATAGTAATCGGTTTTGCGCCGCCCTTGAAGTAAGGTCCAACCGGAGTAACGAAAACTCTGAACTGGTACTCGTCAGCGGGCTTAACGCCGATAACGGGGTTAGTGCCGAATATGTACGGACGGATATAGAGTGTCGCGCCCGAGCCGTAGGGCGGAACATAGTCAATATTTGCTTTTACTACCTCGTCGATAGCCTCGAGGAATTTCTCCTTAGGGAAGGTCGGCATCTGCAATCTCTTGCAAGAGTCAATAAGTCTGTCGGCGTTGAGGTCGGGGCGGAAGGTTACAATGCTGCCGTCCTCGGTGGTGTATGCCTTAAGACCCTCGAAACAGGTCTGTGCATACTGGAGAACGCCCGCGCACTCGTTAATTTTTACGGTGGCGTCGTCGGTAATTTTGCCGTCGTCCCACTTGCCGTCCTTGAAATCGGAAACATATCTCTTCTCGGTCTGAATATAGCCGAAGCCGAGATTTGCCCAATCAATATTTTTTGTAGCCATTTCAAGACTTCCTTTCATTTTTTTTAATAAAGTAGATATATAAATTTTATCACCGATTATAAACGCTGTCAAGAAATTATAGGCAAAATCTGTGTTGTTGTCGGATATTCTGTTTATATTTCTAATAAAGAAAAATAATATTTGCAATTATAATTATAATGTCTTTCATAAAGAGGTGACATTGCAATGAGTAAAATTACTAAAATCGTCCTTTCGGGTGGGCCGAGCGGCGGCAAGTCGAAAGCACTGAGAATGTTAAAATCGGAGCTTGAGGAGCTCGGGTTCACGGTCTATCCGATTACTGAGTGCGCTACCGCTGTGCTTGAGAGCGGCTTTGACAGGAGCAGACCCGTATATGAATTTCAGAAAGCTATCGCTACGTTGCAGCTTGAGCGCGAGTGTGAGTATGAGAATATGGTTACGGACAGCTCGAATGTGGTGATAATCTGCGACAGAGGGCTTATGGACTGCCGCGTATACCTCGGTGATGAAGATTTTGCGCTTATTAAAAAGGAACTCGGCCTTAGCGATATTGACCTTCGCGACAGATACGACGCTGTTTTCCACCTTGACAGCACCTCGACCGACTCGAACGTAAAGTACAAAAACAGCGAGAACCGAATCGAAGCGCGCGATGTGGCGCGTGACATAAATGAGGTTTCACTTCGTGCGTGGTGCGGAAATCCGCACTACAGATTCATACCCGTTAAGCCGACATTTGATGAGAAGTTCGCGCTTTTGCTCAGGGAGGTAAAGGCGTTTTTGGGTATACCTAAGCCGCTCGAAATTGAGCGTAAATTCCTTATTAAATATCCCGATATTAAGCATATGATGACCCTGCCGTGCAGTAAGTCCGAAATCGAGCAGACGTATCTGTATAACGAAAACGGACGCTACAGACTCCGCAAGCGCGGCGAAAACGGCGACTTTATCTATATTAAAACCGAAAAGCGCAAAATCAGCGAGACCGTCCGCGAGGAAATCGAGACGAGGCTGAGCAGGGGAGAGTACGACAATCAGATGATGAGCGGCGCAGTTATTGGCTCAATAAAAAAAGACAGGTACTGCGTAATGTATAACGGGACGTATTACGAGATAGATATTTTTCCTTTTTGGAAAAAACAAGCCTATCTCGAGGTCGAACTTCTCGACGAAAATGACGAGATTAAGTTGCCTGACTTCGTTGAGCTTATCCGCGAGGTGACGTATGAACCCGAGTATAAAAATATATCATTGTGTATGAAAATACCTGATGAGGATTAAGTTAAAAAGCGTGCGATTAAGAATATCGCACGCTTTTTGTAAGAAATAAAATAATTGCGAATTGAGACTAAATATGTATATTAAATAAAAATACTATTGAAAGTCATTGAATAATATGTTACAATCTACTTGCAACACGAACTTAATATTTTTTTGACGCAAGAGGTTTGTTTTTTTATCTTAATCGGATAAAAATGCATGCCCTACTTTTGGCATACCTTTTGCGGAAATATGTTAAGTTTGTGTTGCAGCAATCAGGGCTTGCGTTTTTTGTGCGCGGCTTTTAGCTGCGCATTTTTTATTTGTGGGGTATGTCTATGTCAAAAGCGTTTGGAGAGCATCTGCGAAGCATGAGAACAGATAAAACAAGCTACAACCAAGCAGAAATGGCAGAAATGTTGAATATAAGCCGAAGCACCTATACATATTATGAAACAGGAAAATCTGAACCTAACTTTGAAAATTTGCGGAAAATTGCAACTATACTTGAAGTGGATTATAACGAAATATTTAATTATGATGAATAGTATATTTAAAATACATAGCTCTCATATGTTGCTACAAAATCTTAAAAAACCAAAAGGCACCCTAATGGGTGCCTTTTGGTTTTGATGATTAATTAACTGTTTTTATAAAAATAATTGCGAATTGCGCATTGAGCATTGCGAATTGAAATGGCGACCCATCGGAATGTTTTATAAAGGAGATAACAATCATCTCGCCTGTTGGGGCGTGTGGCGATGGCAGAGACATTCGCGTATATAAAAGAATATCCAAAAACGAAAACACCGACGAGGTTTAACCTCGTCGGTGTTTTGTTGTATACCCGAAACCTAATCCTAAGAAAAACAGAGTGTTCGGATAATACTTCATTGGTGACCCATCGGAGATTCGAACTCCGGACACCTTGATTAAAAGTCAAGTGCTCTGCCAACTGAGCTAATGAGTCAAAAGTGGGGTGGAATACCGGATTCGAACCGGTGGTCTCCAGTGCCACAAACTGGCGCGTTAACCGACTACGCTAATCCCACCATATGGCGCGCCAAAAGGGACTCGAACCCCTGACCTACTGCTTAGAAGGCAGTTGCTCTATCCAGCTGAGCTATTGGCGCA
>JAFLSK010000036.1 GCA_022510945.1 Ruminococcus sp. | reverse complement strand
CCGACCGTTAAGAAAATCGTCCGGTGGACGATTTTTAGGGAGGAGCGTTGATGAATGTCTTCCCCTATCACACACCCCAACAAGCGAGGACTAAGTTATATAAAGATGACAGTATATCGCCCTCACCAAACAATAAAAATCCGAACTTTATTCCAGTTGGAGATGGGTTCGGATTTTTATTTTTAAATATTCATTCAAAATTATGCAATATGTTTACTACTTAAGATGGTATATTATTAGTAGTAAGCGAATAATAATTTGCCCCTTCAGTAAGATTGTGCTTGTTATGTATTAAATACAAACGAGCACAATCCCAATTTATACAATCCTAATCCATAATAAGAATTCATCCCCGTTATGGTCACAAACTGTAGCGGGGATTTCTTCTTTTAATTATTGTTAAAGAAATGATGTAAAAATTTTAGATTAACACTTGAAAACCTACTAAACCTATGGTATTATTAGGTTAAGGAAGGTGATACTATGAGAATTTCAACAAAGGGAAGATATGCTATACGAATGTTAATCGACCTTGCTCAACACAAAAACGACGGCTATATTGCGCTTAAGGACATAGCTCAGCGACAGAATATTTCCAAAAAATATCTTGAGCAGATAGTTTCTACCCTCAACAGGAGCCATCTTTTACAGACAAACCGCGGATTCCAGGGAGGTTATCGGCTCGCTGTTTCTCCCGAGAATTGCACTGTAGGTAGAGTGCTTAAGCTCACAGAAGGCTCGCTTTCCCCTATTCCCGAGACTATGGACAGGTATTCTGTTTATGACGACCCGTGTTATTTCGTTTGGCAGGGTTTAAATAATGCTATTAACGATTATCTTGAGAGTATAACTATTCAGGATATTGTGGATCGTTTGACAGAAAGCTATGCAAACGACTATGTAATTTGACAGGTGAGTAACTATGCCAATAGATTTCAGAAGTTCAATTCTGCGAAGCGAAATTAAAAACGACGAAATCGGAATTGAAAAAGAAAGTCTGCGGATAACAGGCGATGGCAGGCTTGCTCATACCGCGCACCCTTTCGATGAAAACGAAAAGAATATCGACCGCGATTTCTGCGAAAATCAGATTGAATTCATCAGCGACATTTTCACCGACAGCGAAAAGCTTGTTAAACATCTTGAAAAACTGCACGACAAAGCCTACGCGAAGATAAAGGAAAATGGTGAGCTCCTCTGGCCCTTTTCAAATCCTCCGCATGTTTCGGGAGAAGACGATATTCATATTGCTAAGTTTTCCGAAGAACACAAGCAACGAGAAGATTACCGTAATTACCTTGCGAATAAATACGGCAAGATGAAGATGCTGTTCTCAGGAATCCACTACAACTTCTCCTTCTCGGACGATTTTATCCGCGAAGCTGCGCAGCAGAACGGAGCGGATTATTCATATTTTAAGAACGGGCTGTATCTTGAGCTTGCGAAAAAGCTGACGGAATACGGCTGGTTGATTGTTTATCTCACAGCGGCAAGCCCTCTGCTCGATAGCTCGTACATAAAGCACACAGCACTCAGGGACAGTGACAGCTACCGCTATGCTTCAGTAAGGTGCGGCGAGGCAGGATATTGGAACGACTTTATCCCTGTTTTGAACTATAATTCTTTAAAGGAATATACTGATAGTATCCGCCACTATGTCGATTACGGACTCCTCAAATCGTCGTCAGAGCTTTATTACCCGACAAGGCTTAAGCCGTGCGGCGAGAACACACTCGAAAACCTCGAAAACGGAGTAAACCACATTGAACTGCGCACGCTCGACCTCAACCCTTTTTCAAGGGTAGGCATACTCAGAGAAGACATCGACTTCATACATCTTTTTATACTCTGGCTGTTATCAATCGAGAATACGGAATTTTGCGCTAAAAAGCAGACGGTTGCTATCAAAAACATCAGAACCGCTGCGCTGTTCGACGACCGCTCACAGCTTTTGAACATAGACGACGATGCGCTTCCGATAATCGAGGCGGCGAGGAGAGTGCTGAACTCGGTCAGCGAATTTACATTCCGATTCTTCCCCGAATTTGCGGACGCCGTGGCGTTCCAAGCGGCAAAGCTACATATATCTGAAAATCGCTATGCCGATGCTGTACGCGGAAAATTCGGAGAAAATTACACGGAGCTCGGACTGAAGCTTGCAAAAAAATACGCGAAGGAGGCAGATAAAAATGTGTGAGATTTTCGGCTTTTCATCAAGTGATGACTTTTACTCAAACGACTACCTGAAAACCTTTTACAGTCACAGCGACAAGCATCCTCACGGCTGGGGACTTGCCTGCGTTTCGAGAAAATCCTCATTAGTCGAAAAGGAAAGCCTGCAGGCGAGCAAAAGCTACTACCTTCGCGAGAGGCTCTCTCAGCCTATCGTGGAGAAAACCCTACTCGCGCATATCCGCTACGCTACAATCGGTCACGTTGAACACCACAATTGCCATCCATACACAGGCAATGACAACTTCGGCATGACGTGGACGCTTATTCACAACGGTACGATTTTCGACTATGCACCGCTCAACAGTTATCTTAAAAAGCAGGACGGCGACACTGACAGCGAGCGAATTTTCCTCTACATTCTCGACAAAATCAACTTCGCTCAGCGTGAGAAAAAAGCTAAACTAAGCTTTGAGGAGCGATTTAAAATAATCGACAGCATAGTAAAAGATATGTCGAAAGGCAACAAGCTCAATCTGTTGTTTACAGACGGGAACTACCTCTACGCACACACCAACTGCAAGGATACGCTGCATTACCTCGAAAAGAGTGGAGTGACGATTTTCTCTACTCAGCCGCTCAGCGACGAGGACTGGCGCAAGGTACCATTCGGTCAGCTGATAGCATATAAGAAGGGCAAGCTCGCCGCAGAAGGCACAAAGCACGGACACGAATATGTTGAAAATGAAGAACAGCTCAAGCTGCTCTATCAGATTTTCTCGAATTTGTAAGGATGAATTATGGATAATAAGTTTATTTTACAGCAGCTATATAACCGCTACATCGAGCCAACTAAACACAAAAAGAACGAATTCATCGGAGTTGAAATTGAGATGCCGATAGTCAACCTCAACAAGGAAGCGGTCGATTTTAATGTCGTTCATAAGCTGACCGACGCTTTTCTTGAGCATTTCGGCTTTTCGCCAGTGGGCTATGATGATAGCGGGAACATATACTCAGCGCAAAGCACCGAAAACGGCGATATTCTCTCCTACGACTGCTCGTACAACAACCTCGAGCTTTCGTTCGGCAGAGAGCAGAACTTGGGCGTAATACACACGCGCTTCAATGAATATTACGGTTTTATTCAATCGTTCTTCTCAAAATACAACTACACTCTGACGGGTATGGGTGTCAATCCGTACAGAAAATACAACAAAAACATCCCTATAGAAAACGAACGTTACCGTATGCTCTTTCACCACCTCGGAACATACGAGAGATACGACCTGCCGATGTACTTCCACGAATATCCCGACTTCGGAACATTCTCGAGCGCATCGCAGGTTCAGCTTGATGTCGACTACGAAAATCTGCCGCAGATTATAGACACGTTCACAAAGTTAGAGCCTATCAAGGCATTGCTGTTCAACAACTCCGTTCTGCTCGGCGAGCACGACGAGCTGCACTGCTGCAGGGATATGTTCTGGGAGAACAGCACGCACGGTATCAACCCTCACAACATCGGAATGTTTGAGTGCGAGATCGGCTCGGCTGACGATTTGCTCAGCTATATCGCATCGACGAGCATTTATTGCGTGGAACGCGGCGATAAATACATAAACTTTGCACCGACGAATATCGTCGAGTATATGAGCAAGGAAAGCGTCGAGGGCGAATATTACGAAAACGGCGAGTACAAATCCATTGAGATTAAACCGGAAATCGACGATTTGAAATACCTACGGACTTTTAAGTTCGAGGACCTTACATTCAGGGGAACGGTGGAGTTTCGCAGTGTATGCTGTCAGCCGATATCCGATTGTATGAGTGTTGCGGCGTTCCACACAGGACTGATGAACCGCCTTGAGGAGCTTTCGCAGATTCTCGGAAACGATACTGTGCTCTACCATAACGGCTATAACGCAAGTGAGCTCAGACGGATGTTTGTGAAAAGCGAGCTGCCCGATTTTATAAACGAGGACAATCTGTATAAGCTTGCGCAGGATATTCTGAATCTCAGTATGGACGGCTTAAAAGCGAGGGGCCTCGGCGAGGAAAAATTCCTCGAACCGCTGAAAAAAAGAATTGAGACCCGCACCAATCCCGCTCAAAATCTATATTCGCTTATAAACAACGGCGCGAGTCTTGAAGATATAATCATCGAATACGCAAAGTTATAAGTCTGAACTATTCTTCCATCAAGATGACGTTTTCAAGTCCTGTCGCCTGCACCAAAAAAATAGCGACAGGACTAACCTTTCTGAAGATGGCGTATGTCGCCTGCACCTTATTTTATACCGCCCGTTCCCTACATTAAAATTTTTGTAGTAAAATCGTTAGGTTTATGGTATTCTTAATTATAAGGAGAGTGCGTATTATGAATTATCGCAAGGACAAATATGGAAATGCCGTTTCTATCCTCGGCTACGGGTGTATGAGGTTCAAGCGTTCCGGCGGACATATAGATATTGCCAAGGCAGAACGCGAGGTGCTTTCTGCCGTCGAGGGCGGAGTAAATTACTTTGACACTGCATACATCTACCCCGGCAGCGAGGCTGTGCTCGGAGAGATTGTCGAGCGCAACAACCTACGCGATAAAATTAATATTGCGACCAAGCTGCCGCAATACCTCGTTAAATCCGAAGGTGATTTAGAGCACTTTTTTTCAGAGCAGCTCACCCGATTGCGCACTGACCACATCGACTACTACCTTATGCATATGCTAACCGACACGGACAGCTGGGAACGATTGAGAGACCTTGGGATACTCGAGTGGCTCGAAGAGAAAAAACGCTCGGGTGCAATTCATCAAATCGGCTTTTCGTATCACGGCGGCAGTGAGATGTTCTGTCGCCTTGTGGACGCATACGACTGGGATTTCTGTATGATTCAGTACAACTATATGGACGAGAACTCGCAGGCGGGCAGGCGCGGGCTTACATACGCGCACGAAAAAGGACTGCCCGTGTGGATAATGGAGCCGCTGCGCGGCGGTCGGCTTGTAAACAACCTACCTGAGGACGCAAAGCGGATTTTTTCTGAGTATCCTGTGAAGCACACGCCAGTTCAGTGGGCGCTTCGTTGGCTGTGGAATCAGCCCGAGGTGACGTGTGTTCTGTCGGGTATGAACTCGCTGGAAATGATTGAAGATAATGTGAATACCGCCTCGGCCGTAACAGCGGGCGAACTTACAGACGAGGATGAGGCTATGCTCGGGCGCGTTGTGGGCGCAATTAACTCGAAAATGAAGGTGGGCTGCACGGGCTGTGGGTACTGCGTGCCGTGCCCGAAGAACGTAGATATTCCCGGATGTTTCGCCGCCTACAACCGCAGATACTCGGACGGATGGTACACGTCGCTTAAGGAGTACTTTATGTGTACCGCTATGCGGCAAAAGTCATCCGCTGCGTCGAATTGCATCGGTTGCGGAAAATGTCAGAAGCACTGCCCTCAGGGAATCAATATCCCCGCACAGCTTAAGAACGTAAAAGGCAAGCTTGAGGGTCCGATTTATAAGATCGCAAGGAAAGTAGTTAAGGCGTTTAAAACATATTAAAGATATAAAAACTCGGAGTTCAGTTTGTTTGAACTCCGAGTTTTTTATAAAGGGATAAAACGGGAATTAGTCAATAACCTTTGCTTCTATTACTATTTCTTCGTCACTTATACGATTGCAGTTGAGCTGTAATTTCTGTGACTCTGTTGAACCGTCGTTGAAGGTGGCTGTGACGGTGATTGTCGTGTCCTTTAAAACTGATTTGGAAATTTTGTTTTTCCATTCCGTATTAGTGCGTGCCTCGCCACCTTCTTTAAGTTTGTAGTTTATTGAACCTAATATCTGAATAGGCGATTTGATGTCGTCTGCATACTTGCTGAGATCAGGCTGATTATCATAATTAACAGTGTAGGAATTGTAGTAGCTGTACTCGCCTTCCTCACCAACAATTATTTCCTCCTTATCAAGCCTGCTTTTGTCGTCTCTTGAGATAACAGGCTTATAATTGTTTTTTATGCAGAAGGTAGAATTTTCAATTTTGTAGGTTACCTTATCAATATTCTCTCCCTCACATTTAAGGTCGAAATTAAATAAACCCGACATCTGATCGATTTCAGAATTCTCTTGCATTATAAAGCATATTGTAGGCACAAATTTGCCGATTTTCACGAAATCGTCCGAGGTGATTTTGTTAGATTTCGCCTCGTCATCTGTCGCCTCGGCTGCATATGCCGTCATAAAGAAACCGTTCTGCTTTGCCGCTGTCGAAGGGCTGAGGTTGTTTTCCGATAAATTTGCACCCGGGTAGAAGAACGCGCCGCAGGTGATTATAACAGCTAAGCTTGCGGCTACCGCACTGATTGCCGCGAATTTTTTATTAATTTTTCTTGTTTTCATTTCAATTACCTTTCCCGACTGAGAAGCCTTGGTTACCGCCTCTATAGTTTTCTTGACCGATTCGTCGCGCGGTGTAAGGCTGTCAATCGCTTTGTAGTATTTTTCATTCATTTGTGTAGCCTCCTTTGATAAGTAAATTTTTCAGCTTTTTTCTTGCGCGCCTCAGCCACGAGCCGATAGTGTTCGGACTTTTGCCGAGGATTTGTGCAATTTCAGCTATCGTAAAGGCCTCGTAGTAATAAAGATAAATTATGTTTCTGTAATTTTCGGGCAGACTCCATATCTCCTCCATTACCTCCCGAGTTTCAGGCGCCTGCAGGCTGAGGTAATCATCGATGGGCTCTGTCCTTGTCCTCCACGCCGCCTTGCGCATATCCTTGCACTTATTGATAGTCACTTTGATTATCCAGCATTTGAGATGGTCGGGGTCATCGAGCGGAGGGTTACCGGTCAGGAGGTATAGTCCGACCTCCTGCATAATGTCCTCTGCGTCGTGATAATTGCGAAGATTCTGATACGCAATACGGAAAATGAGGGTGGAATACTGCCTGATTGTATTTTGAATAAGTTCCAGACGGTTATTGGAGCTTAGTGTTTCGTTTTCGGTACCGAATTTTTCTTCCAACTCAAAACCTCCTTTCACTAATTAACGCGATTGAGGGCGTCTGTTTTTGTGCACCGTTTCAAAAAAATTTGCTGTCCCCTATTGTGTTGACAGTAAATTTTGTGAATGATATAATTTTTATATGGTATTTATTGTACTAAATTATTAAAAGATATTAAAGGTAAACGTTATGAAAACTATGAAATTCGGGTCAACTGACCTTTTGGTGCCCGCTATCGTATTGGGCTGTATGCGCATAACTGAACTTGACGAGAGTGCTGTCCCCGCTTATATCGCGCAATGTCTTGATTTAGGGATAAACTTCTTCGACCACGCTGATATTTACGGCGGCGGAGAATGTGAGATAAGATTTGCGCGGGCGGTTAAAAGACTCTCCGTTCCGAGAGATAAAATGATACTCCAGTCGAAATGCGGTATTGTGCCGGGCAAGATGTATGATTTTTCATACGACTATATTATGAAATCCGTTGACGGGATACTTGAAAGGCTCGGCACAGATTACCTCGACATACTCCTACTGCACAGACCCGATGCGCTCGTCGAGCCTGAGGAGGTTGCCGCTGCGTTTGATAAGTTAGAGAGTTCAGGTAAGGTGCGTTACTTCGGAGTATCGAACCACAAACCGTCACAGATTGAGCTGCTGAAAAAATGCGTTAAGCAGGACATACAGGCAAACCAAATGCAGCTTAGTATCCCCTTTTCGAGTATGATTTCATCAGGATTAGAGGCGAATATGATGACGGACAGTGCCGTTAACAGAGACGGCGACGTGCTCGATTATTGCCGGCTTAATGACATAACAATTCAGGCGTGGTCGCCTTTCCAAAGCGCAGGCGGAGCGTTCGTCGACAGCAACGAGAAATTCCCCGACCTCAACTGGGTTCTCGGAGAGCTCAGCGCAAAGTATAATGTAACAAAAACGACTATCGCGGCGGCGTGGATACTCAGACACCCCGCGGGTATACAGACGATTGCGGGTACAATGAATCCGCAGAGAATCAGCGAAATCGCCAATGCGGCGGAAGTTGAATTAACACGCGAAGAATGGTATAAGCTTTACCTCTCTGCCGGACATATTCTTCCGTAAAATTAAGTGCCAATCAGAGTAAAGCTGATTGGCACTTTTGATTACTTATCATACATCGGACGGTCTGACGTAGACCATAATGTGCTTTATTTTTGGGAACCTCTCCTCTATTGCGTTGTGCACGCGCTGTGCGATTTCGTGGCTTTGTGCGAGCGTGATGTTGCCGTGTGCACAGACTTCGATATCCGCGTAGATTCTGTTGCCAAATACGCGTGTCTGAATAAGCCCAACTCGGATTACGTCGTCCTGCTCTGCTGCACACTGCATAATGGCCTGCTCCATTTCCTCGCTACAGGAGCGGTCAACCATTTGAGAGACAGCGTTTTTGAAAATATCGTAGGCGGCTTTTATGATAAAAAGGCAGATAAAAAGGCTTGCAATCGTATCGAGCATCGGAAAACCCATTCTCGCTCCTGCAATTCCGATTAACGCTCCGACAGAGGACAGCGCGTCGCTGCGGTGGTGCCACGCGTCAGCCATCAACGCACCCGAATCATAACGTTTGGCGTAAAATCTCGTGTACCAATACATTACTTCCTTACAAATAATCGAAATAGCTGCCGCAACCAATGCTAATACACCGGGGATTGCCATTGTCCGCAATTTTTCGGACGTTAAATTCTCTATTGCGGTATGCCCTATGAACAAGCCGCTGAAAAACAACGTTACAGACAAAACAATTGCGGCGACGCACTCAAAACGCTCGTGACCGTAGGGGTGATCTCTGTCAGACTTTTCGGACGATATTTTTACGCCGATTATCACAATAATACTGCTGAAAACGTCGGAGGCGGAATGGACGGCGTCGCTCACCATTGCGCCCGAATGTGCAATTATACCGACTAAAAATTTGAACAGAGATAAGACGGCGTTCCCTATTATGCTTACAGCGGAAACTTTTACGGCTGTTTTTTCAAATTCCTCGCGCGATACGGGCTCTGCGGAAAGGCTTTGTTCGGGATTAGGATTTCTTTTCATAACAGTCACCTCAAATAGTGTTATAAATAACTCTATGCCACTTGCCTCTCATATGTGAAAAAAAGAACACCCATGAGACCAGTAATAGTAGCTTACTGTCCCGTGGGTGATAATTCCACTGTCACTTGCGCGACCCGGCTCCGAGCCAAAGGCTCCGGCTTGCTCAGTTTGTACTGTAGATGGTATGCAGTGCAAAGATTTTATAATATTATAACAAATATCTTTTTATTTTTCAACACTAAATAATTCTATGTATTTACGTTGAATTGGGAATAATTTCATTGACTTACATTGTTTTAAGTATTATAATTAACATAAATTTTAAAAAATATTTTTGATAGGAGGAACATAAAATGTCAAAAACTAATCCCTATGCAGGAACACAAACCGAGAAAAACCTTGAGGCTGCTTTTGCAGGTGAGTCTCAGGCAAGAAACAAGTACACCTACTTTG
>JAFLSK010000035.1 GCA_022510945.1 Ruminococcus sp. | reverse complement strand
CCCCTGACCTACTGCTTAGAAGGCAGTTGCTCTATCCAGCTGAGCTATTGGCGCATACCTGACCTAAGTCAGCCTTACCATTATATCCAAACAGTTTGAATTTGTCAAGTGCTTTCGACTAAATTTTTGAAGTTGCGCCGGCGTATCTGTGTTGTTTGGACTCTTTTGCAACGAAACAGATTTTTTTGAGAAAAAATTTTATAAAATTGCATACTTTTATGCAATTTCTGCTTTTTTTAGAGAGTAGGTGAGAGCTGTAGAAAGGAGGTTTAGGTTTGGCCGGACTTACTAAGAAGGAGAAAACATTCTGCGTTGAGTTTGTTTCAACTGGCGATATTTCGAAGGCAGAACGCGTTTCGGACCTTTCTGGCAGGGGAAAAGCGCTGATGTGCCGCAAGGATATATGCGACGAACTCCAACGACTTTCAAAGATTCAGAGCAAAAGCCTCGAGATGATTGCCCGCGCGGGTCTGAAGCGGCTCGCAATCGGCGGAGTGTCGGATGCTGTGAGACTTATTTTCCTCGACAACCCGAGCGGTGTTGAGCTTGATTCGCTCGACTTGTTCAATATTTCCGAGATACGCCGAAAGGGAGATTCGACGGAGATTAAGTTTTTCGACCGTTTTAAGGCGCTTGAAAAGCTGCTTGAAGGCAGCAGAAATGATGAAAGCTCAACGCCCTTCTATGACGCTCTGATAAAATGCGCGGACAGCCTCGCCAACGATAACGATGGAGATTAAACCGTTTTCAAAAAAGCAGATGCGCGTGATGACGTGGTGGTGTAAAAAGCCTTACAGTAGCAAAGACGCAATAATCTGCGACGGGGCTGTACGCTCGGGCAAGACGTTCTGTATGTCGCTTTCGTTCGTTCTGTGGATGTTCTACCGTTTCGAGGACAAGGACTTTGCAATCTGCGGCAAGACCATTCAATCCGCAAGACGCAATATAATCACGCCTATGCTCTCGACACTTAAAGAGCTCGGTTTTGAGGTTGAGGACAAGCTGAGCAAGAATCTGCTTACGATAACATACAAAAACAGGGTAAACAGAATCTACATCTTCGGCGGCAAGGACGAGAGCAGCGCGTCCCTGATTCAGGGAATGACCCTCGCGGGAGTGCTCTTCGACGAGGTCGCGCTTATGCCCCGTTCGTTTGTTGAGCAGGCGCTCGCTCGGTGCTCTGTCGAGAACAGTAAATATTGGTTTAACTGCAATCCCGAATTCCCCGCTCATTGGTTCTACCGCACCTGGATAAAGAACGCAAAGCGAAAAAACGCGCTCTATCTCCACTTTACTATGCGCGACAATCCGTCGCTTTCCGACAGGACAATCAAGCGCTACGAGGGTATATATTCGGGCTCGTTTTACGAGAGATTTATCCTCGGTAAATGGGTCGCTGTTACGGGCGCTATTTATCCGTTTATGAAGGACAGCTCGTTTGCTGACGTGCCAAAGGCACCGTTCGACAGCTTCGCTGTTTCGGTGGACTACGGCACCGTAAACCCCGCGTCCTTCGGTTTGTGGGGACTCAAAGACGGCGTGTGGTACAGAATCGAGGAGAGCTATTTCGATTCTCGGCGCGAGGGATACCAGAGAACCGACGAGGAGCACTACTCCGCTCTCAAAAAGCTTATAGGCGGCCGCAAAATCGAGACGGTGACGGTTGACCCGTCGGCCGCGTCCTTTATCGCGACAATCCGTCGCCACGGCGAGTATAGCGTAACTCCAGCGAAGAACGACGTAATCAACGGAATACGTCAGACGAGCGCGGCTCTCAAGGATGGCAGGATAAAAATCTGCAACACCTGCGCCGACAGTATCAGGGAGTTTTCGCTTTACCGCTGGGACGAAAAGGGGCAGGATATGCCGATAAAGGAAAACGACCACGCTATGGACGACATCAGATATTTTGTCACCACAATTCTTGAGGGCAGCTCGGGCTTTACCGCTATCGCTGCCCGAAGGTAGCAGTATCCTATGGCGGTATTGCAAAGATAGGAGGAAATATGAATTTCTTTAAAAGAAAAAAGAACGAGGACGCTTTGACATTCCCCGTGCCCGCGACTGCCCGCACGCATCCTTTTTCGCTCTTAAGCGACTACTCGCCGATGACCTACGCGGAGCACGAGCTCTACAGCTCGCTTAGGGAGGCTGTGCCGATTATCGACGCGGCGCTGGACAAGACCGTGAGGCTCATAGGCAATTTTGAGGTCGTGACGGACGATAAGGCGGCGCAAAAGCCGCTCAAGGATTTCCTCGACTCCGTTCCGACTACAGGCGGAAACAGAGGAATTTATCCGTTCATCACCACATACTTAAACGAACTTCTGACCTATGGTGAGGCTGTGGGCGAGATTGTGCCGTACAGCGACAACTCGGGTATCGCCGCGTTATATAACGCAAGCCTCAAGGATGTGAGGATAACCGCCGGCGACAGTCCGCTCGAGCTTATCGTATGCAAAAACGACGGCAGTCTCACTCCCGCACCGTATCAGAAGTTGATTATGCCGACGCTTTTAAATCCGCAGTCAGGCACTGTTAAGGGTACTTCCGTGCTCAGGGGACTGCCGTATGTGAGCGGTATTTTGCTCAAGATTTTTGACTCAATAGGCAGCAACTGGGAGAGAGTAGGTAACGTGCGTTTCGCCGTGACCTATAAGCCCGAGGCGGGCTCCGGCGCGGTTACGAGCAAGCAGGCTCAGCAGATTGCGGACGAGTGGAGCAAGGCTATGCGCAGCACCGAGGTTTGCGACTTTATTTCGGTAGGCGACGTCAGCGTGAAGGTAATAGGTGCCGACAATCAGGTGCTCGATTGCGAGGTGCCTGTAAGGACGCTCTTAGAGCAGATAATCGCAAAGCTTGCGTTGCCGCCGTTCGTACTCGGAATAAGCTGGTCAACGTCCGAGAGAATGAGTACCCAACAGGCGGATATTCTCACGAGTGAGCTTGAGTATTATCGCACTCTTCTCACGCCGGTGATTGTGAAAATCTGCAAGATGTTCTTAAGACTTTCTGGCTTTGACGACGGCATAAGCGTAGAGTGGGATTTAATCAATCTCCAGGACGAGGTCGAGCTCTCGCAGGCTCGCCTCAACAACGCAAGAGCCTACGAAATCGAGCACGGAATTGAAGTAATGACAGGAGTGGAAATTTGAAAACAGGACAGGTAGTAAAAAGCGCCGCTCTCGCTGACGGCGAGCTTGAGCTCATAAATCAGTACACAAGACGCGAGCTTTGTACGGAGGATGTATTTGTGTTTTCCGTCGTGCTCTGTGATAACGATATCGACAGAGACTTCGAGCGTTTTACAGTCGAAAGCCTTGAAAAGCTTGCGAGCCTATTTGTCGGCAAGACAGGTATATTCGACCATAATCCCAAGGCGAAGAATCAGAGCGCAAGGATAATCAGCTGCTCTGTAGAGAGCGTAGACGGCAGAAAAAATTCACTCGGCGACGACTATTTCAGACTTGTCGCGAGAGCGTATATGCCCGTGTCCGAGAGCAATAAGGCGCTCAGAGAGATGATAGACAGCGGCATTGTCCGCGAGGTGAGCGTAGGCTGCGCAGTCGGGGAGACCGTGTGCAGTATCTGCCAAAACCCAATTTCATCGCACGAGTGCGCTCACATCAAGGGCAACGAATACGACGGAAAGCTCTGCTACGGCGAACTTTGCGACCCATACGATGCGTACGAGTGGAGCTTTGTGGCAGTGCCTGCGCAGAAGCACGCGGGCGTTATCAAAACTTTCGGCAGAAAGGAAGTAAAAATGAACGATATTCTTAAATCAATCGAGAACAGTGAGGCTGTTACACTGACAGAAAAGGACAGCAAAAGGCTCAAAAATTATATTGAGGGCTTGAAAAAGCAGGCCGCTGACGGCGTTATGTACAGAAACAGCCTTGCCAGCGACGTGCTGAAATTCAGCGCGATTGTTCAGCCTGAAATTCCGAGGGAAACTATGGAACGTGTTACGAAGAATATGTCCATAGACGACCTTCAGAAATTCAGAGAAGTATACAGCAAAAAGCTTTCAGAGCATTTGCCCGTGACGCCGCAGCTGTATATGGACAGAACAGAGAAAAAGGTTGACACAAACACAGAATTCAAGATTTAACGGAGGTAAATTATGAACGTAGATTTCAAAGGCTACGGCGAGAACGTGGCAACATTTATTGCAAAAAACACAGTCAAGGAAGGCGACCTCGTGAAGATTTCCGATAACTTCACTGTTGCTCCCTGCGCGGCAAACGACGAGATTTCGGGCGTTTGCGTGGGCGTAAGCGATGGCTATGCTGCGGTGCAGCTTTCGGGCTATGTTGAGGTTGAGAGCAACAAGAAGATTGCTCTCGGATGTACTTCTGTAGCTGCGGCTTCCGCAACACAGGCTACGAGCTCGACTACCGCAAGAAAGTATAACGTAATCTATTCTACCGACTCAAAAGTAGGATTTATTCTTTAAGGAGGTATCATAATGGCAAATTATGAAAATATCACTATCGAAAAAAGTATGTATCAGACAAAGGGCAAAAGCTTAAGCGAGGTGCTCGAGTCCCTCGACCCGTCTGAAAACTACAAGGGCACAGCGCTCGAGGGTCTAGATGCATTCGGCCGTCAGCTCAAGCGTTTCGACATCAAGGTGTCCGGCAAGAACAGCGACTGTGTGGAGAAGTTTTTCCGCACCGCAAACTCCGCGGCACTTTTCCCCGAGTACGTTAGCCGCGCTATCCGTCAGGGTATGGAGCAGGCTGATATGCTGCCCGACATCGTAGCGACAGTTACAAACATTGACGGTATGGACTACCGCTCCATAACTTCCGCTCCGACAGAGGACGACAAGTCGCTCAAAATCGTGGCTGAGGGTGCGGCTATCCCGCAGACTGTTGTTAAGGTTCAGGAGAATCTCGTAAAGCTTCATAAGCGCGGCAGAATGTTAGTTGCGTCATATGAGGCTCTGCGTTTCCAGAGACTCGACCTCTTCACGGTAACGCTCAATCAGATTGGCGCGTACATCAGACGTTCACAGCTTAAAGACGCGGTTGAAATCATTTTAAACGGCGAAAACGGCAACGACGGCTGCGAGGTTATCACCGCGGACTCAACGGGTACGCTGACCTACGGAGACCTTCTCAAGCTTTGGGCAGGACTTAACCCCTACGAACTCAACACTATCCTCGCGCCCACAGACGCTGTTAAGGCTATCCTTGCTATGGACGAGATGAAGGACAGCGTTGCAGGTCTCAATTTCCAGGGTACAGGCAAAATGGTAACCCCGCTCGGTGCGACTTTACTCCACGTTCCGTCGCTCCCGTCGGGCAAGATTATCGGCCTTGACAAGAACTGCGCGCTTGAAATGGTACAGGCAGGCGAGATTATAACCGATTATGATAAGCTCATCGACCGTCAGCTTGAGCGCGCCACAATCACCTGCACAGCGGGCTTCTCAAGAATCTTCAAGGATTCCGCCAAGGCACTTTCCTACTAAGAGGTGTCGTATGAGCTTTGAGAAAGCATTAAACAGGTTCACTCTTCTTTCAGGGCTCAGCGACGAGGAAGCTTTGAAATGGCTGCCTGTGGTTAAGGACGCTATCGTGTACATAGAGTCGCTCGTCACAAAAAAAGACCTCACAGAGCGCGACAAAACGAGACTGTCCTCTTCGGCGGGCGTGTACGCTTACTACCGTTACCTCTGTTACTCGATAGATGACGAGGATAACGTAACCCTCGGCAGCCTGCATTTATCCGCTAATCAGAGGAAGATTGAAGAGGCAGAGAAAATGTGGCAAACGGAGCTTAAAACCCTCTCGGATTTATTCAGGAACGACAGCTTTATATTCAGGAGAATGTGATTTTATGGATATAGTTTCGAGAGTATTGAACAAGTACGGCAGCAAGGTTAAGGTGACTCAGAACGGCACGACGATTGAGACTAAGGCGTTTATCCAGCCGCTCAGCTACGACCGCAAGAGTTATTTTGACAGTATGCGTCTGCCTGAGGGAAGCTTCGACAACAACCATTTTCTTATGCTTGCACATCCGTCGCTGGTGCTTTCAAAGTCATTCGACATTGTAATCGAGAGCGCGGACGGAAAGTATTCGGTCAAGTCGAGCGGAAATTTCAGAGCGTCTGATAAGGTTATGTATGTGTGGGCGGTTCTTACCGCCTGCACAGGCACTACGGAGGACGATTATGACTGAATTATATAAAATTACGGATAACCTCATAAGGCTCGTAAAGCAGGACGCAAGGCTCAGGGACGTACGGTTCGAAAAAGCGTACAGAAAGGCTCAGGCACATCGCCCTGTCAGCGGATTTCTTGGTGTAGTGAATTTCAGAAAAGTAGAGTGCGAGATGAGCGCTGAGGGCGATATATATAAAACCGAGCTTGAGATAATCCTCTATAGCAGCGAGTCGGGTGAGGAGCTCGGCGTAACAGCTTTGAATCTTATTGACGCGCTGCGTGCCGCGGATACGGACGGTTTTATCGCAAACGTTACTGTCGGTGCAATAGATTACGACTCTAACAACGGCGCGATTTACAGGAGCATAAACGCTCAGCTTTCGACGATATACAACGACGGTGTTATGAAGAAGTATTCTCCCGCTAAAGAAGGGGAGAGCAGTACGACGAATTCTGCGGTCGTGTATAAGGACGGCGTAAAGCTCAGCGGAGTGACGTCCTTTAACGCTAAGGAGGAATTCGAAAAATCCGAGTCGCACTACGAAATGCTCTGTGCCGAGCCGTGGCTCAGCACAGCCCGAAAAAAGGAATATTCTATTGAGATAGGTCTGTCAGGTGACGACCTTGAGGGCACAGAGAGTGGCTTTGTGCTCACAGCCGAGTATGATAACGGCTGCGTAAGCTACACGGGCTGCACGGTGATTTCCTCACAAATTACGGTGAACGACAGCGAAAGCCATATTAGAAAATACAAAATTACAGCGACAGAAAGGGTGAGCGCGCAATGAACACGGATAATATATTGAACCCGTCCGATTCAGTGGACGCAAGGACGATAAGTGAAATTTTCGAGCAGGACAGCCGCCGCTACAGCCGCGCGCTCACCGAGGAGCAGGAGGCGAAGGGAATATGAAGCTTGCAGTAATGCGTTATAAAGGATACGCGTGGGAGCATAATCCGCAAACGCTGAAGATTTGCTCACATCGCTCGCTTTCTGAGCAGGGTGTTGCGGGCGGTAGCTCGGTAGTTCGCGACTTTGGAGAGCGCTCGAGGGTTATAACGGGCAGCGGTCGGATTGCAGGTGACGATTGCATAAGCAAGTTCGCACAGCTTGTCGCTTTGCAGAATCAGAGCGACAGCGGTATTCTTTTGCTGCCCGACGTAGCCCCGTTTTATGCGTTTTTCAGGAGCATAGAGCTTGACTGCGATCCAACGCCCGAGCTGATTACATATAAATTCGAGTTTGTCGAGGATTTGTCGCGTGCTCGTACAGAGGGCGAAAAAAGCTACCACACCGTCTCGAAAGACGAAACACTGTGGGATATTTCGTACCGATACGGCGTGGAAATAGAGAGACTCGCGGAGCTGAATCCCGAGGTTAAACGCGTTGACGAGCTTGCGGCGGAAAGCAGGGTGAGAGTATGCTGACTTTTAACGCGTTAGATATTTACGGGAATGAAATCGTCCTTCCGATTCCGTCATATATGACGCTCAATCGCGACGAGGGCGTTCCCGCCGACGATATTTCAATAAGTTTCCCTGTGATAAAGGATTTACCAGAGTTGTGCGAGCTTACCATAAGAGAGGAGAGCGAGATAATTTTCTACGGACAGGTTGACGAGCAGCAAACCGTAGTCAGTAGTTCTGCTGTGTTAACGCGCATTGTCGCGCGCAGTATGGCGGCAGTACTTCTTGATAACGAGAGCAAGCCCGTCAGCTACTACTGTCCGTCCACCTCGATAGTTTTCTCGCGCCACCTTGAGCCGTTTAATATTACCTCGTACAAGGGCAACGATGTCGTGCTCAAGGAAACGCTGAATATCGCCAAGGGTATGACGAATTGGCAGGCGCTATATACCTTTTGTATGCGCGCCTACGGAAAACCACCGAGGATTGAGGCGGACGGAACGGTTAACCTGAATGGTATTGAGTGCGATAAGAGCGTGTATTTCTCAAACGTCGACGGAGTTCATTATATTTCTTTAAAAGAAAATAATAAACGTTGCAATACGCTTTCCGACGTATGGGTAAAGCTATCCGCGGGCGACGGCTATGTCCTCAACGTTATAAACGAGGACGCCAAGGCAAGGAAGATTAAGCGGGAGCGGTATCTCGACGCAACGAGCGCGTCCGCATCTCCGATTGTCGCACAAACGATGATACGCAACTCCGTCGATAATTCCTACGAGCTTATTGTCGTGAGTCCCGAGCGGCTTGTGAATGTTCTGGGTGCGTCCGCAATCGTCGACGATTCGTATATAGGCAGGAGAGAGAATCTGTACGTCAGCAATATCTACTACAACCTTACGCCCGACGGAGAGCGCACCACAGTTACTTTGAAAAGGAGACAGGAAAATGTGGATACTTAACTATGTCACTCAAAATTCTTTAACACCATCCTTGCCCGAAAAGGGTAGAGTAAAGGGCTCAGTCGGCAGTAAAGTGCAGGTTGACGCGTCGAGCGATTTCGGTCAGATTAACGTAGTGTCGCCCTACGGTATCGCGTATGTTCCGCCTGTCGGTGAGCAGTCGGTCGTGATAAACGCCGACGGTGAGAACTTCTGTCTCGGAACGGTAGCTCCTACAAAAAGACTTCAAGCGGGCGAAATTATGCTGTTTTCAGCAGGCGGCGCATCAATCGAACTAAAAAACGACGGAAACGTATATATCAACGGAAAGAAGGTCGGCTGATGGATACTAAAATAGGAATCGGCGATTTTATTGTTAAGCCAAACGGCTATGTGGAAACTGTCGAGGACGAACAGCAGATGCTCCAGCAGATTAATTTTGCCGCGAATATCCCGAAGGGCAGTTTTATATACGACCGCTCTATCGGCGTGTTTTCCGGAAATATCGACATAAACTCAAAAAACGCCGAACGTACCGCCGAGATGCTTATCAACGAGGGACTAATTAACACAGGCGTTAAGGTCATCGTAAATAAGCTTGAGAAAAGACCGGGACAGACAGCGGCAAAACTCACAGCCGACAACGGTTTCAAAAGTATAGACACAGAGGTGATTATCTATGACCGGATATGAGGAAATACTCTCAAGAATGAAAAAGAAATATACCGAGATTTCGGGTTATCAGGTACCCGAGCTCTCGGATATTGACATAAGAATGAAGGTGCTCGCGGGTGAGTTGTTTAACAGCGAGGTAAATCTCGAGTTCATAAAACGCCAGATGTTCCCGAGCACCGCGACCTCACAGTATCTCGACCTGCACGCTCAGGACAGAGGCTTGTCGCGCAAACAGGCGGTAAAGGCAACCGGTACGGTGAGGTTTTATATAAACGAGCCGATAGAAGAGCATATAAATATACCTATGGGCACCGTTGTTTCGACCGAGGGCGATACACAGTACAGATATTTAACCGATGAGGCGGCGGTTCTCACTGCGGGAAGTACCGTCGTCAACGTCAGATGTACCGCTGAAAAGGGCGGCTCAAAGTACAACGTCAAGTCGGGCAATATCACTGCAATGGTCACGAACGTGGTCGGTATTGAGGGTGTAACAAACCCCACGTCGTTCTCGGGAGGAGTTGACCTCGAGAGCGACGAAGGGCTCAGAAAACGTATACTTAACTCATTCGTATCTATTTCCAACGGCACCAACAAGGCGTATTACAAGCAGCTCGCCGAGTCAGTCGACGGAGTCAGCTCCGCGAGCGTTATCCCGAAGGTGCGCGGAGTAGGCACGGTCAACGTCTATATATGCTGCGAAAAAACTGAGGCGTCGCCCGAGCTCGTTAATCAGGTTCAGTCAATTATGGACAGGCAACGCGAGCTGAACGTTGACGTTAAGGTGTATGCGGCAAAAATTGTGCAGGCAAACTTCGGCGTGAGAGTTGTCCTAAAGCAGGGCTACAGCGAGTCCGATGTCAGGAAAAACGTGCGTAAATCCGTTTCTGAGTATATGGATATGCTCGAGGTCGGCGAGGATATTTATGAGAGCCACCTCGGAAAAGCCGTGCTCAGCGCCGAGGGCGTATATAACTATAGTTGGCTCAGCATATATCCGAGATATGTTGAAGTGGACGACGACTCAATTGCCGTGTTCGGAAATATTGTTGTAGAGGTTGAGGATTGATGAGAGCTCTCGAGTCAATGATAAATAAGCTGAAGCCGCTTAAAATCTACGATACAAGCACCACGAGTTATATCTACGCGGAGCTTGCGGCGTATGCAGCGGCGCTCGATTACTACAGAGACATGCTCGACGAGGCTCTTCGCGAGTGTTTTGTTTCGACCGCTAAAACCTTCGGCCTTGAGACAAGAGAGAAATTCGTCGGCGACG
Organism: Ruminococcus sp.; assembly: GCA_022510945.1. GTDB lineage: Bacteria > Bacillota > Clostridia > Oscillospirales > Acutalibacteraceae > Ruminococcoides. Next base: position 362 of record JAFLSK010000035.1, on the reverse strand, counting down.
TCAGAAAAGATTGCAGCACAGAGCAGAGGCGCGCTATGCTGAGCACGCGAGCCTCTCTCGGCGAGACAGACTATACACTTTCGGGCTTTGATAAGTTTATGAAAAGCTTCGGCGTGCAGGATTACACACTGAACGAATCTGCAATAACACAGTCCGTCACCGTAATCATAACGGGCGACTATAGCAGCAACACAGAATCGTGGATAATTAATCAGATTAAGCTGACATTGCCGGCACACCTAAGTATGAATGTTTATGCAGGCGGTCGCAACTGGCAGGCTATTGACAGTGGAAACGAGCAGTACGCGACGTTCGACAGCCGCGACTACACCTGGAAACAGCTCAATACTCAGAAATAAGGG
>JAFLSK010000034.1 GCA_022510945.1 Ruminococcus sp. | reverse complement strand
ACAGGGGTTCACTTAATTGTATTTTTTATTGTCTACTTTTGCTTGACAGATTCAACTACGAAACGCTCTTTTCGTTTATTAATATTAATTCTTAATTAACTGCGAATTGCAAATTATATTATATCGAACCAAAATTCAACGCCGTTGTCTCTGTTCAGTGCTCCGCATTCGGTCGCGTACATTTCGGAGATTTCCTTGACTATAAAAAGTCCGAGACCGACGTTTTCGTCGGAGCCGCCCGAGGTGAAGAACTCCGTCCATATTTTGTTGAGGTCCTCTTTCTTAATATGTTCGCCTTCGTTGAATACGGACAGCCTGCAACCCTCGCCGCGTTTTTGGAGAGCAACCTCAATCCTGCCGTCGTGGTTTGTGTGCTTGACGGCGTTTGTGATGAAGTTGTTGAAGATGTGTTCAAGGTGAGTTTCGCCGATGTAAGCGAGATGTCCGCTTTCTATGCTCTTCGAAAAATTGATTTTCTTTGTTAGCATAAGGCTTGCGCATTTGTCGCACAACTCGCTAACCTTTTCGGAGACGTTAATCTCCTCGACGTCGCTGAATATTCCGCGCTCCTGAACCGAATAGTTGAGGAAACTCGTGATGAGCGCGCTCATTTTCTGTATTTCCTCCATAGCCGACTCGTAGTAATAGTTGCGCTTGTCCTCGTCCTCAATGCACTTCATCATCTCAACCTGACTGGAGATGATTGCGAGAGGAGTTTTCAACTCGTGAGTCGTGTTGCGCACGAACTGTCGGCGCATACTCTCGTATTCTCTGAGGTTATTTAGGTCTTCCTTCAGAAGAAAGTTGTAGTTGTTTATGGAGTTGATGTTGTTCTGAATAGTGTTTGCCATATCGTTGAAGTTGCTCGCGAGTGTGCCGACTTCGTCGTTGGGGAATCTGCCCTTGTAGCGGACAGAGTAGTCCTTGTGCGAGATTTTTTTAACGGCAGTGTTGAGCGAACGTATCGACTTCGTCAGGCTCCTCATCAGAACGAACAGCAGCACACCATTGACCAGTATATACAGGACAAGAATAGCGACAAGCACTTCGTTTGTGTAAAGGAAAACCGACTCGATATTTCTCAGCTTTTCACGGAATAGGATATAGTAGGTTTTGCCGCCGTTTTTGACAATCTTACGCAGTGTAATTGTCTCGCCGCCGTTTTCATCTTCCTCGTTATAGATAGGGGAGGAGGACTCGGAATATTTGTCCACATATTCTTTTGGTATTTTATTTCTGTGCTGGCTGTATTCGCCTTTGTAATTGTTATTGTGCGTATAACGTTGGGTCGTGAAAATACGCTCACAGTCGCTGTTATATACGATTACCGTGTAGCTTTTTTCGTTGTAATCCTCGAGGTAATTTTCTATGTCGCCGTCACTGCTGAGGTCTACCGCTCCGGTAATTTCGTTGCAGAAGTTCGACATACTCTGTATCTCGAGGTTAATGTACATCGACTTCTGAACGTAGATGTACACAGGGACGAAAATCATAGTCACGACCGTAATTAACGTTACAATAAGTAATGCGTATTTGGTAGAAATTCGTTTAGTCATCGTCTATCTCAAAATAATATCCTACGCCGTAAACCGACTTGATGTACTTGTGCTTGTCGGTGAGTTTTTTTCTGAGCTGCTTGATTATCGTGTCGACCGTGCGGAAATCGCCGTAGTAGTCGATACCCCACACGCGGTCGAGGATAGTGTCGCGGTTGAGCACTATTTTCTCATTCGTGATGAAGTATAGGAGCAGGTCGTACTCCTTCGGTGTGGTCGAAATTTCGCTGCCGTCAATATACACACGGTGCAGCTTTGTGTCAATTTTAAGAGCGCCGCGCTCAATCAGCTTTTCGCTTTTCTGCGTTCGGCTTAGCAGAGCGCTTATCTGCTCCCTTAAAACGCTTAAGAGAAACGGTTTGGTGATGTAGTTGTCCGCTCCTGTGTAGAACCCTTGGAGCTGATCCATTTCGGTTTCGCGGGCGGAAATCATAATAACGGGGACGTCGCTTATTTCGCGTATATTCTTTAGCACCTCGAGGCCGTCAAGCATCGGGAGCATACCGTCGAGCAGAATAATATCGATATTCGGTCGGTGCTCCTTAAAAACTTCTATTGCCTTGAGTCCGTCCTCGGCTTCAAGCACCCCGAAGCCGTTCGAAGACAGATAGTCCATAACTGTTGTGCGCAGCTTTGTGTCGTCCTCAACGACGAGTACAGTGCTTTTGCTTTCCATTTTCTCACCTTTGTGCTTGTGATTTCTTTTCGATTCCGAAAACTCTCTTCAGTTTGCGCGCTACCTTTTTCGGGAAGCTTGCGCTCATCCAATCAATCGTGGATTGAAGCTTTCTGTTCTGAACTTCGAACTCTTTGTTTCCACGTCTGAGCTCTTTGATTGTTTCTTTTTGCTGATAGACTATTCCCCTTAACTCGCACACCTTGTTGTTCTGGGTCTCAATCATCTTAGCGAGAACGCCGACATAGTCTGATACGGTGTATTCGGGTAGGTTGTCGTCAGATAGTTTTTGTTTATCGTAGAACAGTTTGCCGTCCTCGCGTCCGAGGTATTCGCGAGCAACCTTTTCGTTGGACTCCTCATATCTTTTCAAGAATGAGGCGGCTTGTGCGCTCGTCATAAACTCGTTTGAGGAAATTGAGTGCACCTCGTCGTTTGTATTGATGACGCTTCTGAGCAGAGATTGGATATAGCTTTTGCGCTTGTTAAATCCCTCTATTTTATTTAACTCACGTTTTGTCTCAAGGTAGATGCCGGACAGGGTTCTGTTCGGCAGTCTGTCAAGCTCAGTGTAGTTGTCGGGGACGTAGTTAAGACCGATAGTAGTGAGAAAATCAGATATGATTGTTTTCTTGGGTCCGATATATTGATCCTTTTCGTAAACTCTTACGAGCATATTTTCCTTACCGATAACCTCAGAGATTTCATTCAGTCTTGCGTAGTAATCAAGCCGGATGCGCTTGAAACGAGGTGTGTTTATATATTCGGGCAAGGTGTCGGATATGCTGTTCTCCTTGACGTGCTGAGCCCAGAAGGACTGGATAAATAAATCCTGACGTCTCAGATACACTATGGCCTTGAGTTCAACGCCGTGCTCTGTGAGTTTGTTTTTGAAGTTTGGCCAGAAATTCTTGTCCCTTTTACGCTCGCCGGAACTCCATATCGACTCGTCGGAGAGTATTACGTTCGGGTACTCGTCAAACAGGCTGAAAAGCTTGTCAAAGCACTCACTTTCAATTCTCTGTTCTTCTTCTATATGTCGGTTTCTGTCCTCGTCCCTTATAACGCTTACAAGGAAATGAGCATTGCGGTTTAGTCCGATTGTGCCAAAGCTCACACCAAAGTCAGGATAGGTATATCCTTCTTTTTTAAGAACCTCATTGTTAGCACGAAGAAAATTCTGAATATAAGTTGTACCTGTTTTCGGCATTCCGATATGCAAGTATAGTGTTGCCATAGCTGCTCCTTAAAGTAAAGACTTAATTTGTTCGTAAACCTTGTCCGCAGCCTCTTCAATCGTGAGGTCGGTGGTGTCTACGGTTACGTTGGCCTCCTTAGGCGGCTCGTATGGGCTCGAGATACCGGTGAAGTTCGGTATCTGGCTGTTTCTTGCCTTCTTGTAAAGTCCCTTTACGTCGCGCTTTTCGCACTCGCTGAGCGGAGTGCTGACATAAACCTCAATGAAGTTTTCGTTTCCGATGATTTCCTTCGCCTTTACGCGGTCGCGTCTGTAAGGAGACACGAACGAGGTAATAACGATAAGTCCCGCGTCGTTCATCAGCTTCGAAACCTCTGCGACGCGTCTGATGTTTTCGATTCGGTCGCTTTCCTTGAAACCGAGGTTTTTGTTGAGACCAAGGCGAACGTTGTCGCCGTCGAGGGTCATTGTGTGGCGACCTTCTGTAAAGAGGCGCTTCTCGATTTCGTTAGCGAGCGTGGATTTACCCGAGCCCGAAAGACCCGTAAACCAGATTGTTTTCGGCGTTTGATTCTTCTGAGCAGCTCTCTGCTCGCGGGAAATATCCATCTCGTGCCATGTGAGGTTGTCCGAGCGCCTGAGAGCATGCTCGACAACTCCGCACGCGGAGGTCATATGTGTAATTCTGTCAACAAGAATGAGCGAGCCGAGAGCCTGATTTCTCTCGAATTTCTCGAAGACAATCTTCTCTGATGTGCTTATATCACATACAGCGATTTCGTTTTTGTAGATTTCGTTTGCGTGGATTTCTCTGCCGTCGTTTACGCCGATTTTGTACTTTATCTTCATAATGACCGCGGGGATACTCTTTGTGCCGATTTTCAGCATATAGTTTTTACCCGCGACAAGCTTTGTGTCATCCATCCACAGTATCTTAGCCGTGAAAAGGCTGCTTATCTCGGGTTTTGTATCCTTTATGAGTACACAACCTCTCGAAACGTCAACCTCTTTGTCGAGTTGGATTGTAACTGCGTGACCTTTTTCGCAGGACTGAACCTCTTTGCCCGCGTCGATTATGGACTTAACATTCGCCTTTTCGTTCGAGGGAAGGGTGGTAATCTCGTCACCGACGGAGACCTTGCCTGTTTCAATCTGTCCCTGAAAACCGCGGAAGGTGTGGTCGGGACGGCACACGCGCTGAACAGGCATAGTAAAGCCCTTCTCGGTGTCAATGTTCTGTACATCAATCTCTTCAAGGTAGGAGAGGAGACTCACTCCGTCGTACCATGGTGTGCGTTCTGACTTCGTGGTGATGTTGTCGCCGTCGGTAGCGGACACGGGGATGATAGCCGCGCTCTCGTACTCGTATTCAGCGAGCAGAACCTTAATTGTCTTTTTAATCTTTTTGAACTTCTTCTCGTCGAAGTTGATGAGGTCCATTTTATTAACAGCGAACACAAAGTGCTTGATACCCATAAGCGAGCATATCCTTGTGTGGCGCCTTGTCTGAGTGAGTACGCCTTGTGACGCGTCAACGAGAATAACAGCAAGCTCAGCGAAGGAAGCGCCTACCGCCATATTTCGTGTGTATTCCTCGTGACCGGGTGTGTCCGCTACGATAAACGAACGTTTTTCGGTGGTGAAGTATCTGTACGCAACGTCTATGGTAATACCTTGCTCGCGCTCAGCCATAAGACCGTCGAGCAGAAGAGAGTAGTCAATCTCGCCGCCGCGGGAGCCGACCTTGCTGTCTAAAACGAGCGACTCCTCCTGATCGGTGAAGATAAGCTTTGCGTCGTACAGCATATGTCCGATAAGTGTGGACTTACCGTCGTCAACGCTGCCGCAGGTGATGAATTTAAGCAATCCGTTCATTAGAAATACCCCTCTCTCTTGCGTTTTTCCATACTTGCGCTGCCGCCGTCGCTGTCGATTACGCGGCTGGTGCGCTCGGATGACACCGCACTAAGAGTCTCGGCGATGATTTCGTCGAGAGTTTCAGCGTCGCTCTCTATGCCGCCGGTGAGCGGATAGCAGCCGAGGGTTCTGAAACGAATTTTCTTGTGCTCGATTTTTTCGCCGTCCCGAAGCTTGAGGCGGTCGTCGTCTACCATAATGATGTTGCCGTCGCGCTCAATGCACGGGCGTACGTCGGCGAAGTAGAGTGGAACTATTTCTATGTTCTCGCGCTGAATATACTGCCATATATCCTTCTCTGTCCAGTTGGAGATAGGGAATACTCGAACGCTTTCGCCTTTGTTAATCTCGGCGTTAAACAGCTTCCACATCTCGGGACGCTGGTTCTTAGGATCCCACGCGTGCTCCGAGTTTCTGAATGAGAATATGCGCTCCTTAGCCCTCGATTTTTCCTCGTCGCGTCTGCCGCCGCCGAACGCAGCGGTAAAGCCGTACTTGTCGAGAGCCTGTTTTAAGGCTTTTGTTTTCATAATATCTGTGTATGCCGAACCGTGGTCGAACGGGTTGATACCCTGCTCAACTCCGTCCTGGTTGATATACTCGAGCATTTCTATGCCGTACTTCTCGGCAACCTTATCGCGAAACTCAATCATTTCTCTGAATTTCCACGTTGTGTTAACGTGCAAAAACGGAAACGGCGGTTTCTCGGGGTAGAACGCCTTCATCGCAAGATGCAGCATAACTGAGGAGTCCTTACCGATTGAGTAGAGCATAACGGGTTTTTCACACTGAGCGGCAACCTCACGCATTATATATATCGCTTCGGCCTCAAGCTCGTCCAAGTGAGTCATTTTACCCAAATTGAATCCCTCCAATATATAAAAAATCCCATTTTTTTACATTATAAATTTATCAGGAAAATATGAAATAAATGTGATATTATAATGTATAATAGATTAAAGGTTTGTTACCTATAACGCATAATATATAGATGTTTAGCGCAAATCAAGTACAATATGTGCAGCTTTCTCTGATTACGAGCTTGCACGGAAACATCACTCTTATGTTTCTGTCGTAAACTCCCGACATCTTGTCCACAAGAACGGTAACGGCGAAATGTCCCATATCCCTTTTCGGAATATCTACCGTGGTGAGCATAGGCGCGGTTTTTCCGGATTGATAAATATTGTCTATGGATATTACAGACGGGGAATATCCTTTCCTCCTGTGCTTTTTAATCGCCTCAAGCGTTCCTATTGCCGCGGCGTCATTTGCGCAGAAAATCGCTGTCGGAAGGTTGCCCTTTTCTAAAATCGAAAGATAGGCGTTATATCCGCCCTCCTTAGTCTGGTCGGACGGATAAACGAAGTTGTAATCAAGCGGAATGTTGTTGTTAAGAAGTGCTTGGTAATATCCGATGTATCGTGTTTCGTAGGTGCAATCTCCTATATATGCAATTTTTCTGTGACCCAATGAAATCAGATAATCCATTGCCATAATCGCCGCTGAGGTACCGCTGCACACGATTTCATCGTATTCGTAATCGGTAGGGTTTCTGTCGACGCCCACCATATACGAATATTTCTTTTTAAGGTCGGATATAACCTGTTCGGGGCATTTTCCGAGTATAATCAAGCCCGTGTTCTTTTTTGAAAACGAGGTTGTGTTTTTTGAATTCTGAATATCGGGAATATTAAGGAATTTACCGAATACGCAGTTTTTTCTGAGCATTTCTTCTCGTATACTCTCATACAGCTCCTTAAAGAAATAATCGGAGTTCAATGAGTTAAAACGGGTGAGCAGAATATCGACAATAAAAGGCTCACTGGAATTTCCGACTCCCGACTTTAAGTTTTTAGCGGCAACATTGGGGACGTATCCGATTTCCTTCGCGGCGTTAAGGATTCGTTCTTTTAGTTGCGCGTCGTTGCACTTGCGCGAGGTGTCGTTGAGCACTCTTGATACGGTTGCAATAGAAGTTCCCGCAAGTTCGGCTATCTTTTTTAGCGACATAATAGTCCTTTCTTGATGTAAACGTTTTCATAAAATCTAAATTTAAATTAATTATAACAAATCATTTTGAATTTGTAAATAGATTTTTATTGATAAAAATAAATGTAAACGTTTTCATAAAATGTATTGATTATTGTGATTTTTAGTGGTACAATAATATCAACAGTTCGATTAAAGGGGAGTTAGTATATGAAAAAATTGATTAAAGTTATCTCACTTGTATTTGCGTTAGTAATTTGCGCATCCGTACTCTCAGCGTGCGGCGGCGCTTCATCTGGCGGCAAAAAAAGCCTTAAGCTCACAAACGTTTCCTACGACCCGACCCGCGAGCTTTATCAGAAGTATAACGAGGCTTTTGCAGAGTATTATAAATCCGAAACAGGCGAGGAAGTAGAGCTTGTTCAGTCGCACGGCGGTTCCGGTTCGCAGGCTCGTTCCGTAATCGAGGGCGCAGACGCCGACGTTGTTACGCTTGCTCTCGCGCACGATATTACATTAATCGAGCAGTCGAATCTTATTGAGAGCGGCTGGATTGACGAGTTCGCGAACGACTCCGCTCCGTACACCTCTACAATCGTATTCCTTGTTCGCAAGGACAACCCGAAAAACCTCAAGGATTGGGACGACCTCATCAAGGACGGCGTTGAAATCATTAACCCCGACCCTAAGAGCAGCGGCGGCGCTTGCTGGAATTTTCTTGCAGCTTGGCAGTATGCTCTCAACAATAACAACAACGACGAGGATAAAGCTAAGGAATTTGTAACCAAGCTCTACGAAAACGTTACTGTTATGGACTCCGGCGCACGAGGCGCTACAACAACCTTTGTTGAAAACGGACAGGGCGACGTTCTCATCGCGTGGGAAAACGAGGCTATCAACAGCGTTTCGGAGTACCCGGGCGAGTTCGAAATCGTTACCCCGAGCGTGTCTATCCTTGCTCAGCCGAGCGTTGCTATAGTTGACGCAAACGCTGACAAAAACGGCACTCAGGAGCTCGCGAAACAGTACCTCGAGTATCTCTACTCCGACGAGGCTCAGCAGATTATCGGCGAGAGCGGTTACCGCCCCTCAAACGAGAAAATCCTCAAAACCTTCTCCGACAAGTTCGACCTCGACGTTGACCTTATCACAATCAACGATTTCGGCGGTTGGGACGCTGCGTACGAGAAATTCTTCGACGACGGCGCAATCTTCGACGAGATTTACAACGGATAATAATGTAATACTAAGCGGCAAGCAGCAAGCGGTAATAACTTACTTTATGCGACTTGCCGCTTTGCGATGAAAAGGAAATCATATGAAAAAACCGTTAAAACTCCAAAAAAAGGTCCGCGTTATCCCCGGCTTTGGTTTGACTATGGGAATAACCGTCGCGATGGTTTCTATGATAATTATCATACCGCTCGCGTCGGTGCTTTTGTATTCCTTCCGACTCAGTCCCGCTGAGTTTTTCAGCCTTATATCTGCGCCGAACGTTGTAAACGCATTTATTACGAGTATAGTTTGCGCGCTTATCGCGTCTTTTATTAACTGTATTTTCGGTCTGTTGCTCGCGTGGGTGCTTGTCAGATACGACTTCTTCGGCAAGCGTATTCTCGACGGACTTATTGAACTCCCGTTTGCTCTGCCTACCGCGGTAGCGGGTATAACGCTCTCGAAAATGTACTCGAATACGGGCTTTCCGGGCAGTTTTCTCTCAAGCATAGGAATCGACGTTTCGTATACACATCTCGGTATTGTTGTGGCGCTTGTGTTTATCGGTATACCCTTCACGGTGCGTTCGGTACAGCCGGTGCTAGAGACCCTCGACGGTCAGTACGAGGAAGCGGCGTACATTCTCGGAGCAAGCCGCAAAAAAACCTTCTTCAAGGTGATTTTGCCTGAGTTGTTTCCGTCGCTTTTAACAGGTTTCAGCCTTGCTCTGGCGAGGGGGATAGGCGAGTACGGCAGCGTAATCTATATCTCGGGCAACAGCGCAAAGAACGGCACGCAGGTCGTGTCCTATGTAATTATGCAGAAATTAGAGCGCCTCGACTATTCGAGTGCGACTGCGATTGCTCTCGTAATGCTCATCATTTCTTTTGTGCTGATGTTCGCGATTAACATTATTCAGATTCGCCGTTCAAGGCGCGTCAATGCAATGTAAGGCGGTGCGATATGGACTATTCGGATAAAAAACAGAAACGCTCGCAAAAAATCACCAAATATGTTCTGATTACCGTCTCCGTGATATTTATCGGCTTAATGCTTGTACTACCGCTTGTTTCGGTAATCATAAACTCACTTAAAGAGGGTATCGGGTTTTATTTCAAATCGCTTTCCACTAACTTCGTAACCTCTGCTCTCGGAGTAACTGTAATGGCTACTCTGATTTCGGTCGGAGTTAATACGTTCTTCGGTATCGTCGCATCGTGGCTGCTCACGAGGTTTGAGTTCCGCGGCAGAAACACTCTGACAACTCTTATAGATATTCCGTTCTCGGTATCTCCGGTAATCGCAGGTCTCGCGTTTATTATGACCTTCGGTCGTCTCGGTTGGGCAAGTCCGATTATCGATTGGATTAACTCGACTTTCGGTACCGATATACAGATTGTATTCGCCTTGCCGGGCGTAGTGCTTGCTACTATCTTCGTTACGTTTCCGTTTATATCGCGCGAGATTATCCCTGTGCTTAACGCTGTCGGACACGACGAGGAGGAGGCTGCGGCGCTTATGGGAGCTAAGGGATTTAAGATATTCAGAAAGGTCACGTTTCCACACATAAAATGGGCTCTTCTGTACGGTGTAATCCTCTGCACGGCGAGAGCGCTCGGCGAGTTTGGCGCGGTACACGCGCTGTCCAAAACCCGTGGACAGACTTTCACACTCCCGCTCGAGATAGACGCACTATATATGTCCGGTTCAGCAGATTCGATAACCGCGTCGTTCGCTGTTTCGTCGCTGCTGGTTTTGATAGCGATTGCGGTGCTTATCGCGAGAAATGTAGTTGAATACAGAGCAAAGAAAGAAAAGTAAGGTGAAACGGTTATGTATGTTGAACTGAAAAATATAAATAAATATTTCGGCGATTTCAAAGCGGCCGACGACGTAAACTTCAGCATAGAAAAGGGTAAGCTTGTCGCTCTCTTAGGACCGAGCGGCAGCGGCAAAACGACCATACTGCGTATGATAGCAGGTCTCGAAAAGCCCGACAGCGGCGAGATTTATATTGACGGAAAACTCGTCAATAATATCTCTGCCTCTGAGCGCGGTATCGGATTTGTTTTCCAGAGCTATGCGCTTTTTCGCTATATGACTGTATTCGAGAATATCGCGTTTGGCCTTGAAGTGAAGAAAATTCCTAAGAGTAAGATAAAAGAGCGTGTAAACGAGCTTATAGAACTTGTAGGACTTAAGGGAATGGAAAAAAGATACCCTAACCAACTTTCCGGCGGTCAGCGCCAGCGTGTGGCATTTGCCCGTGCGCTCGCTCCCGAGCCGACGCTTTTGCTTCTTGACGAGCCGTTTGCCGCGATTGACGCAAAGGTGCGCGCGGAGCTCCGCACATGGCTTGCGGATATGATACACAAGGTTGGTATAACGAGTATCTTCGTAACCCACGACCAGGACGAGGCAGTCGACGTCGCCGACAATATTATTGTTACCAACAAGGGCAGGATTGAGCAGCACGGAACGCCTCAGGAGATTTATAAGGACCCGAAGACTCCGTTCGTAGCTGAGTTTATAGGCAACTCCTCAAAGCACGAGAACTATGGCGTTCTCAAGGGTTTTTCGATGGAAGAGAAGATAAACGGAGCGCTCATACGCCCCGAGTTCGTCGAGGTATTCAAGTCCGACAACGCGAGCATCGAGCCGTATCTCAAGTACGCCGACGACGGCGTCGTAGAGGACATCACCTTCCGCGGCAACGCTGTCGAACTGTTGCTTGACGTAAAGGGGCTAAAGCTTACTGCTCTGCGTTCGCTCGAGCGCCGCAAGATTGATGTGGGCGAGAGGGTGAAGGTGCTTGTCTACCGCTTGTATGCTTTCGACAATGACGGAGTTAAGATTATCGAAAACTCCGAACTTGCAGGAAAAGAAACGGTAAAACTCTGAATATATGAAAATCGGCTGTCACGTTTTGTGACAGCCTTTTCTTATCTAACACAAAAGGTCGGACAAAATCATTGCCCGACCTGAATTATTTATATTATGTTATCTTTCACTTTCGTGCCATTCTTCGCCGCCGAAAATAAAATCATCCAAATCACCGTTATCAATAAAATATCTGAATAACATCGAAACGCACCTCCTTAAACTTCTCGGATTTTAATGGGGTGCGGCTTAGACTACTCTATTGCCTCGATATAACCTGCAATCGCGTTCACTACCTGTTCGCAACTGAGCTTCGTGCGGTTAATACATAAATCGTAGTTTTCTGTCAGGCCCCATTTTCTGCCCGAATAAAAATTATAATAATTTGCCCTTGATTTGTCTGTTTTAGACACTACCTGCTCCGCTTTGGACTCGCTGATGCCCTTATTTTCTATCGCGCGCTTAACTCTGTAGTCCTTATCAGCACATATATATACGTTTACAACATCGTCCCTGTCTTTAAGTACGAAGTCCGCACATCTACCGACTATAATACACGGACCCTCGCTTGCAAGTCTCTTAACGATTTTGTGCTGCAGGAGGTAAAGTCTGTCGTTGACCGGCAACTGTCCCGTGGTAAAATTGTTGCCGAATGAATACAGTCCCATTGACAGCGAGTACAAAAGACTGTTCGTAGCTTTCTCGTCAACATTGTTGAAAACCTCGGGGTCAATCCCGCTCTCCTTGGCGGCGAGGGAGATAAGCTCCTTGTCATAACACTTTATCCCGAGTTTCTCAGCAAGAGCCTCGCCGATTTCGCGGCCACCGCTACCGAACTGCCTTCCTATTGTAATGATATGTTTACAAGCCATCATTAATCCCCCATACGGATATTAGGTGTATTACATTATATGCATATTATACGAAAAAATCAAGATGTTTGAAAATTTTCGTAGAAATACTACAAGATTGAAACTTTTCTTTTGTATATAATATATGGAATAAGATACTTTTGTGACTAAAAATTCCTATTATCTTTATCATAACCCGAAACTACAATTATATAGTACGATACTCTGATACATATTATAATACTATATGTTTCTACATCCCGACTAATGAAAATTATATTAAAAATTTTTTGAAAAAATTCACAAAAAAGTATTGACATTATTTATTTGTTATAATATAATATCAATTACGCTCCCACGAGAAATTACAACGCTGTAATTACTGCGTGAAAGCGTAAAAGGACCTTGAAAATTAAACAACGAAAGTACAGAAACCCGTAATGACTTTGAG
>JAFLSK010000033.1 GCA_022510945.1 Ruminococcus sp. | reverse complement strand
AAATTAAGGTTAGTTAAAAACCAAAATAAAAAAGGCTGACTTCGGTCAGCCTTTTTCTTATTATAAATAGAAAAATTGTAAAGTGAAAAGCCTGCGCACTCGGCGCAGGCTCTCTTAATGGGGATAATTCAACTCTCAATTTCAAAGGCTATCTTTTTATTGCCGTTGTATTTGAGGTTTATTGTTTTTGTTTCGGTTGAATCGTCCGTGTAGGTCACGGTAACGGAGATTTTTGCTCCGTCTAAGGTTTTCTTCTGGATTTTCTTTTCGAGCTCCTTGTACCTTGTGTCGGAACGCTTAAGTGCGTCGATTTCCTTAACCCACTCGGCGATTTCCTCATCACTGTGGTCGCTTTCTAAAATAATCTTAAAGCAACTCGTTTTAAACTCGTTTTTAAGAATGACCTGCTCTGTTCCGTCAACATTTTCGGAATTGTCGTAGGTAAAGCCGTCACAAACCACGCCGTAGTAGTTCTCCTTGTCTGCGTAGTTCTTAAATTCCTCGAAAGTATACTGCGAATTATCGAGGCTGTCATAATCGCTGAAATTGCGGAGCGCTTTTTCCTGAATATAGTCCTTACCTAAGGTCATAGGCAGCAGGTGAAAATATACGCCCTTTTTTTCGGATTTGAGGCTTACTGACTTTACGTTAGTTCCGATAAAGTTTAAATCCTCGATTACAAAATATTCGGAAAAATAGTCGTGATATCCGTCCTTCAGATACGGACTGTCGTCGGGATAATCCATAAACGCGCCGCTCATAGCTGTGTCTGAGTAGCCGGCGGTTATGCTGCTGTCGTTGTTTTGGTCGGTCGTAGCAGCCGCGTTTACGGTAATCACAAAGCCGTTCTTCTTCGGTGCGACTGTGTCCGCAATCAGGTAGGTCGAGGTTCCGATAACTGCCACGGCAAGCGCAGCAGCAACGGTCTTTAGCCAGAAAGGTTTTCTTGATTTAGTGTTTTCGGTTTTCATAGTTTTCTCAGCCTGACGCATTTGAACGGTAATAAGCCGCTTCTGTTCCTCGGTCAGTGTGAGCAGGTCGTTTTCAGCCTTGTATCTATTAACGTCAAATTTATCAGTCATAGTAATGCTCCTTTTCTAAAATTTTTCTCAGCTTTTCCCGAGCTCGGGAAAGCCTGATTTTTACGGCGGATTCTGTCACCCCGAGTGAGTGCGCGATGTCGGAGATTTTCATATCCTCGTAATAAAAAAGGTAGATTACCGTGCTGTATTTTTCGGGTAGCCGCATAACCGTTTCGCAGAGCCAGAGCCTTTCTTCGCCGCTGTACACAAGCTCGCTTTCCTTTACGTCGTCAATGCTGATAACCTTCGTGCGGTGAGCCGAGGCCACGAGCGACTTCGAGCAGTTTATTGTTACGCGGATAAGCCACGCTTTGAGGTGCGTCGGGTTTTCTATCTTGTCCTTGTGCTTTATAAGCTTCACAAAAACGTCCTGACAGACGTCAAACGCGTCCTGTGGGTTGCGGGTGATGTTGAGAGCGATTCGGTAAATGGTGTCGGAATATGTATTTACAGCATCGGTGATGAAGTTTTCAGCGCTGATTTTTTCATCCATTTTCTTACCTCCTTCGCTAATAATACCCTCAGGACTCCTGAAAGGTTACATAAATTTCCAAATAAAAAAGACTGCCGAAGCAGTCTTTTATTCTGTCACTATTTCGAAAACGACCTCGTTGCCGTTTTTCGTGCCGAAGCGAATTTCGTTGTCGTACTGACCTTCTGCTAAGAAGTTGTTCAGCACCGCCGCGGTGAGCGGTCTCGTCGGGTATTTACTCGTGTCGTTGAGGTCAATCCATTTACCCGACTGGGTGAGGTACTGGTCGCTTATCTTCGCAAAGTAGTAGAAAACCTGCTTGATACCGTCGTCGATACGCTTCGCGGCAACATATCTGAGAAACTCGGGCTTTGTGTAGTCGTCAACGTTTACGTTGTCGCCGTCGTATGTGTCGTCCTGCTTAAAAATCAGAACTTCGTCGTTGCGTACTAAAAAAACTCTGTCTTCCTGTACAATTTCCATTTTTATTACCCCTTATATCCCCTCGTAGCGGGTCAAGCCCGTTACAATAATAATTATACGCATATCTATTGGAAAATCAACAAAAATTTTAATATGTTACAAAATTTTAATTAAAGTGTGTTTTAGCGCGCGATTGTGCTATACTTAAGCAGAGGTGGTTGATGTGAAAACTGTAGTTGTGACCGGCGGTTCACGCGGAATAGGCGAAGCGATTTGCGCGGCGTTTGCCCGCGAGGGCTACGCTGTTGCCGTGAATTATAATAAGAATAGGGAAAAGGCGGAAAAGTTGGCTCTCTCGCTTTCGCAATCCTACGGCGTGCCGTGCACAGCGATTGGTTGCGACGTGTCAGACAGCGCGCAGGTGAGCAAAATGTTCGACGACATCGAGCGATTACTCGGCGGCGTAGATGTGCTTGTAAACAACGCGGGCGTATCGTCGCAGAAACTTTTCACCGATATCACCGACGAAGATTGGCGCGGGTGTATGGGCGTAAACCTTGACGGAGCGTTTTTCTGCTCGAGGGCGGCTCTGCCCCATATGATACGCAGGAAAAGCGGAGTTATCATAAACATCAGCTCAATGTGGGGTCAGGTCGGCGCGTCCTGCGAGGTGCACTACAGTGCCTCCAAAGCGGGTCTCATCGGGATGACTAAAGCCCTCGCTAAGGAAGTCGGTCCGTCGTCTGTGCGCGTGAACTGTATCGCGCCCGGAGTGATTATGACCGATATGATGAAAAGCTTTGACGAAGAAACGCTCGACGAGCTGCGCGGGGAAACTCCTCTCGCAAGACTCGGCACACCCGAGGATATTGCCGAGGCAGCGGTATTTCTCGCGTCCGACAAAGCGTCGTTCATCACGGGTCAGGTGCTCGGCGTAAACGGCGGATTTGTAGTATAAGAGTTCTGAAAAGAATCAACGGCATAATGATAGTGGTCGCTATCATTATGCCGTATCTTATTTTATTAGTAATTACTCAGCCTTTTTTGGAGCCTTTGCTGTCTTTTTTGGAGCCTTAGCTGATTTAGCGGGGGCTGCCTTTTTAGCAGGAGCTTCCTTTTTTTCGGGAGCCTTGACCTTCTTCGCAGCCTTTGCGATTTTCTTGCCTGCGGGTTTTACGACCTCGGTCTTTTTAGCTGTCTTTTTCTTTGGAGCGCTCTCCGGCTTAGGCATTGTGTGGTTGTACTCGAACGCAATCATTGCGAGCGGAGGAATGGTTACCTCGATACTCTGCTTCTTGTAGTTCCAGTCAACTCTCTCTGCCTTCTTGTCAGTCTGCGGATAGTCGCCCGTGCCGCCGAATTCGGGATCGTCACTGTTGAACACAGCTTTGTAGTTGCCGAGGTTCGGAACGCCTACGCGGTAGTTCTCGCGTACAACAGGGGTGAAGTTGCAGATACAGAGAATCGACTTCTTGCCGTTCTTTGTCTTACGCACAAGGCTGACAACGGAACTCTGGTAGTCGTCGCAGCTCATCCACTCGAAGCCCTCGGGGTCGAAATCCTGCTCGTAGAACGCCTTGTTGTCCTTGTAGAAATGCTGGAGTGCGCGGTAGTATCTCTGCATATCGGCATTGTTCTTATTGTCGTCGATAAGGAACCACTGCAAGCCGACCTGCGAGTTCCACTCGTCGTACTGAGCGAACTCCTGTCCCATAAAGAGGAGCTTTTTGCCCGGATGAGCGAACATAAAGCCGTAGGCTACGCGGAGGTTAGCGAACTTCTGCCAGTCGTCGCCAGGCATTTTGTTTATCATCGAGCACTTTCCGTAAACAACCTCGTCGTGGGAAAGTACCTGAATAAATTTCTCGGTATATGCGTAAATCATCGAGAATGTGAGCTTACCGTGTTCGTACTGACGGTAAACAGGGTCCTTCGAGATGTACTCGAGGAAGTCGTTCATCCAGCCCATATTCCACTTAAGGCCGAATCCGAGACCGTCCTGATGAACGCTTCTTGTAACGCCTGCCCAGGCCGTGCTCTCCTCTGCGATTACGAGGGTGCCGGGAGCGTACTGTTCAACCATAGAGTTGAGGTGCTTGAAGAACTCGACCGCGTCGAGGTTCTCTCTGCCGCCGTAGATGTTCGGCAGCCACTGGCCGTCGCTCTTGCCGTAGTCGAGGTAAAGCATCGACGCAACCGCGTCAACGCGCAGACCGTCGAGGTGGAATTTGTTGAGCCAGAAAAGACCGCTTGCGATGAGGAAGTTTCTTACCTCGTTGCGCTCGTAGTTGAAGATGAAGGTGCCCCAGTCGGGGTGCTCGCCGCGGCGCGGGTCGGGATGCTCGTAGAGGCAGGTGCCGTCAAAGCGACCGAGGCCGTGGCTATCCTTCGGGAAGTGAGCGGGTACCCAGTCGAGGAACACGCCGATTCCGAGCGAGTGCATATGGTCAACAAAGTACATAAAGTCCTCGGGAGCGCCGAAACGTGAGGTCGGAGCAAAGTAGCCCGTTACCTGATAGCCCCAGCTGCCGTCGAACGGGTGCTCGAGAATACCCATAAGCTCGATGTGGGTGTAGCCCATATCGACAACATACGCGCCGAGTTTTTCGGCAAGCTCTCTGTAGGAGAGGAAGCTGCCGTCCTCGTTCTGTCTCCAGGAGCCGAGGTGTACTTCGTAGATAGACATAGGACTTGTGTTGAAGTCGTATGTTTTTCTGTCGGTCATCCACTTCTCGTCCTGCCACTGATACGCGGAAAGGTCGCTGACGATGGACGCTGTCTCGGGGCGCATCTGCTGAGTAAAGCCGAACGGGTCGGTCTTGTCAACGCAGAAGCCGTCGACAGTCTTAACCTGGAATTTATACATTTCATTCTCGCCGATATCGGGAATGAAGATTTCGTGTACGCCGACCTCGGATACCTTGCTCATCATATGTATCGCGGGGTTCCAGCCGTTGAAGTTACCGATAACGGAAACGCGCTGAGCGTTGGGAGCCCATACGTTGAAGAGCACGCCGTTAACGCCGTTTATGGTCTTTTTATGAGCGCCTAACTTTTCGTAGAGGTCGTAGTGAGTTCCCTGACCGAACAGGTAGCCGTCCATTTCGGAGAACTGCGTCGGGTAAGCGTTGCTGTCCTCGCCCTCGTAGCAGTTGCCCTCCTCGTCCCACGCGCGATAGAAGTAGCTGAATACTCTGTCGGTGTGGATATTAGCGGCAAAAATGCCTTTCTCGTGAATGGGATACGCGCGGTGAACCTCGCCGTTGTCCTTGTTTACGAACTCGACGGAGTTGCAGTGCGGAAGATAAATCGCAATTCTCAGTCCGTACTCCGTGGTGTGCGGACCCAGAAGGCCGCGCGGCATATTGTTGTACATATATGCGACCTGAGTGAGATATTCTTCGTTAAAAAGTTTCCTCATATCATAATCAATTTCCATAACCAAGCCTCATTTCTTAGCGTTATCGTTTAATATAATAGTTGCGCGAGCGGAGATTTTCCGCCACCTTGTGCATTTTACTATATTTCGTATAAAATTATATAATATTTTAGTGTAATTTTCTATAGGCACTTGATTAAATTAGTTGTTTATGCTACTATAATAGCAAAAGAGTCTATTAACAAGGAGACAAACTATGGATTTACGAGTAAAAAGAACACAAAAAAGCATAAAGGACGCGTTTTATCAGCTTCGAAAAAAGAAAAGTCTGGAGAAAATAAGCGTAAAAGAGCTCAGCGAGCTCGCGATGATTAACAAGGCGACCTTCTATCTGCACTATCACGACATCTACGACCTCTCGTCGAGTTTAGAAAGCGAGCTTATCGGACAGATGATTGACGAGCTGCGTGAATTTAAGCTACAAAACGGCGCGGGTGAAATGCTCCGCTTTTCCGAGGCGCTGCGAAAAACTATTCTGTCGCACCTTGACGAGATTGATATTCTCTTCTCGGGTTTTAGCAACAACCATTTCATAAATCACCTTGAGGACAGGCTTAAGGACTACATTTTCAGCACCTTTGACGGTATCCGAAACGACGAGGAAACGAATATTATCCTCACTTTCTTTATTCAGGGCTCCTACCACACGCATATCCGCAACCGCTCCGTAAATCTTGACGTATTGGAGAAAACTACCTCTCAGCTGTTCTCAAGGATTTTGCTGAACACCAAATAAAAAAGCGTGCTTGCACGCTTTTTTCGCGCATCGCTCGTTGCCGCAAAGCGGCAAACTGAGTGGAGAATACAAATTATTTTTTACTTTATAGAGAAAGATAATATCTTTACTTTAATACATAAAAATTTTTATTTTTACTGCCCGTACGGAGCAGCTTCCTATAAAGTAAAAAACGCCGAGACGGATCTCAGCGTTTTTGTTAGAAAAATCAAATTTAATTGTAAATTGATTAAGCCTTGCCAACAGAACCGAAGAGCTCCATCTTCTCCTTAACTGTAGCCTTGATAGCCTCTGCGCCCGGAGCGAGGAGCTTACGCGGGTCGAAGCCCTTGCCCTCGAGGTCCTTGCCTGCCTCAACATACTCTCTTGTAGCTGCTGCGAAAGCGAGCTGGCACTCTGTGTTTACGTTGATTTTGGAAACGCCGAGAGTGATAGCCTTCTTAATCATATCAGCGGGGATACCTGTACCGCCGTGGAGTACAAGCGGCATATCGCCTGTGAGCTGCTGGATAGCGTCGAGTGTATCGAAGGAAAGACCCTGCCAGTTTTCGGGGTACTTGCCGTGGATGTTACCGATACCTGCTGCGAGCATTGTTACGCCGAGGTCAGCAACCATTTTGCACTCTTCGGGATCTGCGCACTCGCCTGCGCCGACAACGCCGTCTTCTTCGCCGCCGATTGAGCCTACCTCTGCCTCGATTGAGAGACCGAGCTCTTCGCAGATACCTACGAGTTCCTTAGTCTTAGCAACGTTCTCCTCAATCGGATAGTGAGAGCCGTCGAACATAATTGAGCTGAATCCTGCCTCGATGCAAGCCTTAGCGCCCTCGTAGGAGCCGTGGTCAAGGTGAAGAGCAACGGGAACTGTGATACCGAGCTCCTCGAGCATACCGTTAACCATACCTACGATAGTCTTGTAGCCGCACATATACTTTCCTGCGCCCTCGGATACGCCGAGGATTACAGGTGACTTGAGTTCCTCAGCTGTGAGGAGAATAGACTTTGTCCACTCAAGGTTATTGATGTTGAACTGACCTACTGCGTAGTGGCCTGCCTTTGCTTTTGTAAGCATTTCTTTTGCGTTTACTAATGGCATAATAAAATACCTCCGAATAAAAATTTCATACAGTGTACGTCTACATCTGCACGCTTGTACTCATCATAGCACAAATTTGTGTTAATATAAAGCGATTTTGGAAAATATTTTCAAATTTTGTTGAAACACTTCATCTAAATAAAAATTACCTGTTGTTTTTAAGTAAAAAATATGATATAAATATACAGAATATCAACGATAAGATAAGGAGATAAAGTATGAACGATTCTCAGATTTATACAGACAATCCGACCGACGTACAGCCGAAGGCTTCGGGTGATTCTGCACAGACGGCGCAAACTCCGGTTGAACCGCCAAAGGCTCCGCAAGCGCCCAATCCTCCGATTGCTCCGCCGCCTGCGCCTCAGATGCCGAGACCGCCGTATAACTTCAACCCCCAGCCGTCATATCCGCAGAATACATATCAGGGCAATATACCGCCCGCAGGTCAGCAGTTTAACGGCTATCAGCCGCCCTACTACAACGCGCCCTATCGCGTGCCTCAGCCTCAGCCGAAGAATAACTCGAACACGGGGCTCAAGGTTTTAGTCGCGGTTGTAATCACACTGCTCATCGCGTGTATCGCGGGCCTTACCTCTTATATCGCGCTCAACCCGCGCAGCGACGGCTTTGTTGAGGTTCTTCCTGCGCCGACCGAGGAATTTACGATTCCGCCGAGCGAGATTGCCCCCGATGTATATAACAGTGTGCCCGACAAGGAGTACCCCGAGTCGAACGCTAAGGATAAGATTAACGCGGACTTCAAGGGCATTGAGCTTAAGAAAAAGCCTACGCAAACTACAACAACCAAGACAACAAAGAAATCTAAAAAATCAAAGAATACAACCGAAATAGAGTACGGCTCGTCCTACGCGTTCAAAAATGTTGAGAAATCCGTCGTGGGCATTATCTGCTATGTTGACGGACAGGAAGGCACGGCGGACAGCTATACCTCTATGGGCAGCGGCGTTGTCCTCACCTCCGACGGCTACATCCTCACAAATTCACATCTCGTCGGCGAAAGCCGCACCGCATACAAGTTCAAGGTTATTACCGACGACAAGAAGGAGTACAAAGCGGGTGTGGTTGGCTTTGACAGTCGCAGCGACCTCGCTGTTCTCAAAATCGACGCAAAGGGTTTGTCTCCCGCGACCTTCGGCGACAGCGACGAGATTGAGGTAACCGAGGACGTTATCGTCGTCGGCAACCCGCGCAGTCTCAGCTATCAGAATTCGGTAACGAAGGGTATAGTCTCCGCTGTAAACCGCAAGACTTCTATGCGCAATAACGTGAAGTATATTCAGACCGACGCCGCGATTAACCCCGGCAACAGCGGCGGTGCGATGTGCAATATGTATGGTCAGGTTATCGGAATCTCAAACTCCAAAATTGCGCTCGAGGAGTACGAGGGTATGTGCTTTGCTATCCCGAGCCGAACCGTCAAGAGCGTGGCCGACGATATTATCAGGAACGGTTTTGTTACAGGCCGCGTAAAAATCGGCATAACCGGCACGGTGGTAATGCTCGATGATACGGGCAAAACCGGCATCGAAATCGCCGAAATCGGTAAGGGCGGTCCGCTCGACGGCACAGACGCTCAGGCGGGCGACGTTGTTTTGGCTATCGACGGAAAGGCAACCACCGACTTCTCCGCTATCTACGATATCCTCGAGGAGCACAAGGCGGGCGATGAGGTCGAAATCACCGTCTATCAGTCGAGCACGAGCAAGGAGATTAAGTTCAAAATCAAGCTACAGGCAGACGAAAATTAATATTTTATATACAGAAAACGGAACAGGGAAGAACCCTGTTCCGCTTTTTCGTGCGCGTGAAAAAGCAAGTTGCTTGCCGTATTGTGCAAGTTAGAGGAAAGCTATTGTCCCTGAAAATCACTTGTGCTATTATTCATACTGCAAGCTTGCAAGGAGGAAACCTATGAAGATTAAACTGATGGTGAGTCGGGAGCGATATGACGAAATCGCCGCAGAGCTCGAAAGCCGCGGAATAGAAATCGACAACAACTCGCCGCTCGTGCTCACCGAGGAGAATAAATACGCGGACTTTATAATGGGCAGGCAGAACGACAGCTACAGTCCCGTGTCCACTACAGACATTATATATATCGAAACCTTCGGTAACGATGTCGTGCTCCACACGATGACCGACCAGTACAGCATAACCGAGCGGCTCGTCCGCCTCGAAGGTCTGCTCGACCCGAAGCAGTTTCTGCGCGTGAGCAACTCCGCAATCGTCGCCGTAAAGCGTATCAAAAAAATACGCCCGACCTTCTCGAGCAAATTTATACTCACTCTTGAGAACAGTGCGGATGTTGACGTAACGCGTAGCTACTCACAACGATTTAAAGATTTTTTCGGACTATAAAAGGAGGAAACTATGGTAGATATTATCAACTTTTTTATCAACAACAGAGACAACTGGTTGCCGCTCATTCTGATTTCTGCAATCGTAACAGCGGTGTTTACCGCGCAGTACTTTTTTATTTATTGCTATATCATCAACCGCAGACTTCAAAATCCCGAGAAGAAACGCAGGGTAAAGCTGATTATGCCGCGCTTTTCGTGCATTTTATTCGCTTTTATCGCGCTGCTCGGGACGGCAAAGTTTTTCCCGGGTATGATTTGGGAACTTAATTATTCCTACGCTATGGGAGCAGTGGGCGTCGACGAGATAGAGGAGTATTGCTATACCTACGAACAGCTCAAGGAAAATGAAAACTTCACACTTTACACCGCAAAAAGCGATGATTTCGAGTATTCACTGTTCCGTAACGAGAAATTTAACGGTATCATTGACACGCGCTACGGCAAAAATTTCCAGTACGTTGCTTTCGTAAAGTATATCGGCGACAGGAAAGACATCAAAGGAGAAGATGTGTTTGATTGTGATTGCGTTAATTACTCCTCTGACGACAGCATTGTAATGCGCGGCGGCGGTTCTCCGTATGGAAGAATTGACGAGGATGTTTGCGTCTTTGGAGCCGCGTCTCACCATAATATGCTTGGTATAGACGTATCGGTTATGAAAAAAGATAACTATAAGAAATATGAGGACGACGACTTCGGTGAATATGACATAAGTGATTTAATTTACATGCACGAATCTATCCGATTTAACCTCGACAAAAACACATTCTCAACCCCTGAGACAACAGTTTATTAACAGAACACCGCTCGAGCAATCGGGCGGTGTTTTGCGTAGAAATATGTCTGACTTGTCAAAAGTCGGCTGTTGAGGTATAATTAATTTCACAAACAGAGGTGAAGTTTTAAATGATTTTTCAAATAATAGGCATAGTCATTTTGCTTGCTTTTTACGCCTGCTACTTTATAAAAATGCTAAACCAGAAGAAAAAGGGAATAACGACCGACCAGATAGGCAAGGGCAAGGTTGGTGCTGTAAAGATAATAGAAATCGTAATGAAAATCGCGACATATTTAGTTCCTTTCGCCGAGGTTATAAGCATTGTGCTCGCAACGCCAGCTTTTTCGCTCGGAGTACAGATTCTCGGCGCGTGCGTAGGTTTAGTCGGCGTTGTAATCTTCATTATCTCGGTAGTCACAATGCGCGACAGTTGGCGTGCCGGAGTTTCAAAAACGGACAAGACAGACCTCGTCACAAGCGGCATTTTTCAAATCAGCCGAAATCCCGCGTTCTTAGGCTTCGATTTGGTTTATATCGGTATTCTGTTGATGTTCTTTAATTGGGTGCTGTTTGCGGTGTCCGTTTTTGCGATTGTGATGTTCCATCTGCAAATTGTGAACGTGGAGGAACCGTTCTTGTTATCGGAGTTTGGAGAAGATTATCTCGGATACAGGAAAAAAGTTTGCAGATATATCGGCAGAAAATAAAAAGCATCTGAAAAAACGACTTTTATGAGAGTAATTCTTTTCGTTTTTCAAATTTACCACACATTTTATAATAAAAAACTATTGTAAAGTTGTCCATTCTGGTTTATAATAGCAGTGTGTAAGCGTCCGCGCTCTGTCGCGGCACAACAACAATATTGAAAGGAGCAAGTATATATGATTTATTCATCAGAAGTTGAACACATGTGTACAGTTGCTAAAGGACCCAACCACGGTCCTGCGCCTATTCCCGAAGAGGGCAAATGGGTAAAATCTTACGACATTAAAGACATCAGCGGTCTCTCCCACGGTATCGGTTGGTGTGCGCCTCAGCAGGGTGCCTGCAAGCTCACACTCAACGTAAAGGACGGTATCGTTGAGGAAGCTCTCGTAGAGACAGTCGGTTGCTCGGGTATGACTCACTCCGCGGCTATGGCAGCAGAGATTCTGCCGAACAAGACTCTCCTCGAGTGCCTCAACACTGACCTCGTTTGCGACGCTATCAACGTTGCTATGAAGAACATCTTCCTCCAGCTCGTTTACGGCCGCAGCCAGACTGCTTTCTCCGAGGGCGGTCTCCCGATCGGCGCAGGCCTCGAGGACCTCGGTAAGGGTCTCAGAAGCCAGGTTGGTACAATGTACTCCACCAAGAAGAAGGGCGTTCGCTATATGGAAATGGCTGAGGGCTATGTCCTCAAAATCGCTCTCGACGAGAACGACGAGGTTTGCGGCTATCAGTTCGTAAAGCTCGGCAAAATGCTCGAGGATATCCGTCACGGCGTATCTCCTGACGAGGCATACAAGAACAACATCGGTCAGTACGGCCGTTTCGACAACGCGGCTAAGTACATAGACCCGCGTGAAGAATAAGGTAAGGAGGACTTAAACTATGGCAGTTACATTTGAAAGTATGGACAGAAGAATGCCTAAGATTGAGCAGTGCCTTGCTGAATACGGTATCAAAGATCTTGAAGAGGCAAGACAGCTTTGCTTAGACAAGGGCTTCGACCCTTATACAATCGTAAAGGATGTTCAGCCTATTGCGTTCGAGAACGCAGGTTGGGCGTACACACTCGGTTGCGCAGTTGCAATCAAGAAGGGTGTTAAGACAGCCGCTGACGCTGCTGAGGCTATCGGTATCGGTCTCGAGGCTTTCTGCGTACCCGGTTCTGTTGCTGAGCAGAGAAACGTTGGCCGCGGCCACGGTAACCTCGGCGCAATGCTCCTCAGAGACGAGACAAAGTGCTTCGCTTTCCTCGCAGGTCACGAGAGCTTTGCAGCTGCTGAGGGCGCTATCGGTATCGCTCGTAACGCTAACAAGGCGAGAAAAGAGCCTCTCCGCGTTATCCTCAACGGTCTCGGCAAGGATGCCGCTTATATCATCTCGAGAATCAACGGCTTCACATATGTAGAGACAGATTTCGACTACTTCACAGGCGAGCTCAAGGTTGTCAAGGAGACAGCTTACTCCGACGGCGAGAGAGCTGCTGTACGCTGCTACGGCGCTAACGACGTTCGCGAGGGCGTTGCAATTATGCAGAAGGAGAACGTTGGCGTTTCCATCACAGGTAACTCCACCAACCCGACCCGCTTCCAGCACCTCGTTGCAGGCACATACAAGAAGTGGGCTATCGAAAACGGCGTGAACTACTTCTCCGTTGCTTCCGGCGGCGGCACAGGACGTACACTCCACCCCGACAATATGGGCGCAGGTCCGGCTTCCTACGGTCTTACAGACTCTATGGGTCGTATGCACGGCGACGCTCAGTTCGCAGGTTCTTCCTCAGTTCCTGCTCACGTTGAGATGATGGGTCTCATCGGTATGGGCAACAACCCGATGGTTGGCGCTACAGTTGCTTGTGCAGTTGCGGTTTACGAGAGCCTTAGCAAGTAATCAGCTAAATTCGCTACGCGAGCTAAATGTGGCTTCGCCACGCTAAATTCCTTCGGAGCTAAATTTGCTTCGCAAGCTATCCTGCGAATTTAATTTAGCTTTGCGAT
>JAFLSK010000032.1 GCA_022510945.1 Ruminococcus sp. | reverse complement strand
TGTTGGCATCTTCCTATTTTCACAGGCCGTCACCAGCCAACTATCTTCGGCACTACTGAGCTTAACTTCTGTGTTCGGTATGGGAACAGGTGGACCCTCAGCGTCATCGACACCAACTGTCGGTCGTCTTTCGCGACGACTTTGATATTATAGCACTATGTTTTTGAAAATGCAAGTCCTTTTTTCAAATTTTTTAAAAAATTTTTTCAGTCCTTTAATACTAAACATATATTGACGAACTGCGCAAAAAGGAGTAAAATTAGGGACATAATGTGAAAGTGTGTGCCCAAACGCACTGATTTATGAATAACAAATTAATTGCGTATTGCAATCGGGCACTGCGAATTGAAATGTGGTGATAGTGTGACAAAAACCTACAGAGCCTATCTTACGTTATCTTCGCTGTCGGTATTCCGCGGAATACTGAACAGGAGCGTTCTGAAAAGCTATCTTAACTTACTCTCTAAATCTCAGGCAGAGCCTGACGAATTCCTTTCGGCGTACGGCGAGTTTTACTCGCTTTTGTGCGAGAGGAACGTCTCGGGCAAGGTCGCGTACACTGTTACTCAGGCGGCGCTCTTCGACGAGAACGCGTTCACCCTCGCCGCTGCCGGCGGTAAGGCGGACGAGCTTCCGGACAGCGTACTGATTGCAACAAAGCGTGACTGCGAGGCGATTCTCGCGCTGTGCAGCCTCACGGCGGACGACATAATTAACGATTACTCACATAAAGATGATATTAGTGAAATCCTCGAAAAACTTCCGAAGTTCGGGCTCGGCGAGCCTGTGGCAGAGTTTGCGGGCGGTCGGATTGACCTTAGTATGCTCGCTGACTTCTACAAGCACAACGGCTGCGGAATGTTTGCGCGCTACAAGGCGTTCGTATGGCGCGACGGCGATATTCAACCCGTACAGCACCCTGACAGAATTGATATGGATTCCTTTATCGGATACGAGCGCCAACGCAATAAAATTGTCGATAATACCATCGCGTTTATAAACGGCAGAACATGCAACAACTGCCTTCTCTACGGCGATATGGGCACGGGCAAAAGCTCCACCGTCAAGGCGATTGCGAACGAGTTTCGGAAAGACGGTCTGCGCGTGGTAGAAATGCCTAAGGAGCGGCTGATGGACTTCCCTCTGCTTGTGGACAAAATCGCCGCGCTGCCGATGAAGTTCATTATTTTCATCGACGACCTCTCCTTCCAGAGTCAGGACAAGAGTTACACCTCGCTCAAAGCGGTGCTTGAGGGCGGCCTCGCGGCGCGACCCGACAACGCGCTGATTTACGCGACCTCAAACAGACGTCATATTATAAAGGAAAGCTGGCAGGATCGCGACACGGACGACATCCACCGCCGCGACAATATGCAGGAAACGCTGTCGCTCTCCGACCGATTCGGGCTTGCGGTGTGCTTTAGCAACCCCGATAAAAACGAGTATCTCGACATCGTGACCGCGCTCGCTCGCAAGGCGGGTATAACTATGCCCGAGGATAAGCTTGGCATAAAAGCAGAGCAGTTCGCAATCGGCAGAGGCGGCCGCTCGCCGAGATGTGCGAAACAATTCGTCGAGGCGTTATTGGTAGAGGACAGCGCTCAGAATTAGCGCATACTACATACAGAATGGAGATTACTATGAAGAAGATTTTATCCGTTTTAATCGCGGCGGCTATGCTGCTTTCACTCGCGTCGCTGCTCGGCGGCTGCTCGGGCGAGAGCGACTACCCCGTGAAAATCGGCGGCATTACGTTCACGGAAGAGCCGCAGGAAATCGTAATACTTAACAAAAACCTCGCGGATATTATCTCCTGCGTAGGATACGATATTAAAATGGTAGGAAGGAGCGACGAGGTCAGCCAGCAGGGTCTACAGGTCGTTCCGAGCGTCGGCTCATCGAGCGAGCCCGACGTAGGCAAAATCAAGGAACTCGGCGCGGACGTTGTATTCGCGGACGATACGATTGACGACGCGGCGGTTGAGTCGCTCACGGCTGAGGGTATCCCCGTAGTCAAGACCGAGGACGCTAATACCCAAAAACAGCTCAAGAACGTTTACAAAAAGCTCGGCACAATCCTCGGCGGCAACATCACGGGCAAGAAGCAGGGTGCACAGGCGTACAAGTCGCTCACAACCACGCTCAGGGACGTAAAAAGCGCCGTGGACAGCAAGAACATCGTGACCACGGTGGTGTATCTATACATCGACAACGGCGTACTCAAAACCTTCAACAGCAACACCTGGGGCGCGACTATGCTCAGCTACACGGGCGCTGTGAACGTTGCGCAGAACTTCGAGAGCAACGTTGTGAACGCCGAGGACTTGAAATTATCCAAGCCTGACTTCATCTTCTGTGCGGACGAGCACGTCGAAAGCTACCTTAACAATCACGCAGAGCTCTCTTCCCTATCCGCACTCAGCGAGCGCACCTTCACCGTACCGCTCGAGGACATCTCAATGCAGGGCAACAGCTCGCTTGATGTGCTCGAAAATATGCTGAGGGATATGTACCCCGAGGATTTCAGTGACTGATATGCACCCGATTAAACATTTTCTCACGATAACGCGCCACCGCCACAAGGTGATTGCGAATTGCTTCCGCGCGGGAATACCGATTCGCGGGCTGCTGCACGACCTGTCGAAGTACAGTCCCACCGAGTTTATCCCCGGCGCGAAATATTACCTCGGAACACGCTCCCCGAACGAGGGCGAGCGCGAAACCTACGGCTACTCGAAGGCGTGGATGCACCACAAGGGCAGAAACCGCCACCACTTCGAGTACTGGACGGACTACGACCCGAAAACAAGGCAGATCGCGGGGGTTGAAATGCCGCTTAAGTTCCTGAAGGAAATGTTCTGCGACAGAGTCGCGGCGAGCAAAATATATAACGGCGAAAACTACACCGACTCCAAACCTCTCGAATATTTTATGCGTGCGAAAAAAATACGCTTAATCCACCCGAAAACCTCCGACAGGCTTGAGATGCTTTTGAGAATGCTCGAGGAAAAGGGCGAAAAGGAAACCTTCCGATATATACGGAAAATGAAGGAGAATGACAATGTCTAAGGTCAATGATACTATAAACGCTATGACGAGTTACTTCAGAGGCGACGTAAAGCGAATCCAGCATTTTATGAAGGTGCACGCGGTGGCGCGCACAATCGGGCTCAACGAAAATCTGCCCGAGGATGTGCAGTATCTGCTCGAAATCGCCGCGATTACTCACGACATCGGAATCAAACTGAGTGAGGAAAAATTCGGCTCAGCCGCGGGCGAGTATCAGGAGCAGGAAGGTCCCGCCGAGGCGGAAAAGCTGCTTACGGAGCTTGGCTTTGAGGAGGAATTTATCGACAAGGTTTGCTTCCTCATCGCTCACCACCACACCTACAAGGGCATTGACAACGCGCCATTCAGAATCCTCGTGGAGGCCGACTTCCTCGTGAATATTTACGAAGAGCACATCAGTATGGAACTCGCGAAGAACATAAAAGAGAAAATCTTCCGCACCGAGTCGGGTATAAAAATGTTCGAGGAAATGTACGGAATTTAAAAGCTAAATTCGCTACGCGAGCTAAATGTGACTTCGTCACGCTAAATTCCTGTCGGAGCTAAATTTGCTTCGCAAGCTATTTAGCGAATTTAGCTTTGCGATTTATCGCAAAATTTAGCTATTTTACGAAGTAAAACTATTTAGCTGCCGCAAAGCGGCAATTTAGCTATAAGAAAGCTTGCGCAATCAATCGGCGCAAGCTTTCTTGTTTCATTTATAATTTTAATACCACTCGTATTCGTATGATATACAAAGCTTTTCGGCATTCTTTATATCCGATTTATCAACAGCTACGAAGATATTCCAATTCCCGAGCGCCTCTTCCCAAAGGTCTTTGGGATTACTTTCAATTTCCTGAATATATAACACGTTATCTTTGACGGCAACCCTATCCACACTATGATGGGTGGAGTAATGATACTCAAATCGGTAAATAAAGATAAGGGATTTCGTCTCGAAAAACTTCTCGTCAAATTCATCAAAGGTTTTTTCAAAGTAATTTTTGTATTCGTCAAAGGAATTGAAAACGGTCGTTACGTCGGGGTGTTCCTCATCGGTAATACAATATTCGGGATAGTCCCAGCCTGAGCGATATTTTTTCGTACACTCTATAGAAACGGCGTCCTCGGGAATATCGCCGTAAGTTACGGGGTAATCTTTAATTTCTGGCGTTTCATCCTCCTTATTATCGGGGATATTGTCGGTGAGAATCCATTTCTTCTCTTTGCTGAACGCACTTTTTGAAAAGCCGTTTACTGCTCTGACTTTATACTTATATGTTTGCTCCGTTTTCGTGGAAGAGTCTAACAGTGCATTTGTTTTGACAGTAGCAATTTTCTTATATTTGCCTGTGGTTGCTGAATAGATTTCATACTTTTTAGCACCCTTAATCTTTTTCCAAGTGAGATGCAGACCTTGCTCGTCGCTTACAAGCTTTGTTATCGTCGGAGTTTTCAGACGGATTAAGGTCTTTTTAGACACGGTTTTTCCGCTGACTATTTTGTAGGTATATTTTTTGCCTGCTTTTGCAGTTTTGTCGGTAAAGGTGAATTTGCCTTTCAGCTTTTTAAGCGTTTTGAACTTCTTTTTGCCCTCTTTACGGAGCACAGTGAATTTCTTAGTCGACGCAGTTTTATTCCAACTCAGTTTTATGCCGCTATCCTTGTTCTCGGCTTTCAGGGAAAGTTTTGCTTTCGCCGAGGTACTTATGGGAAATGCGGCTAACAATGCAACCGCCGACATTACAGAAAATATTTTTGTTAAAGTTTTCATAACTTGTCTCCTTTCAGTTTTCCTTCTATTATCTATAACTCAGGAAAAGGGAATTTTGTGACAAGAATTTCAAAAAATTTTCATCAACCTACACGACGACGGTCTCGGGCGTGTGCCTGAGACCGTCTTTTCTACCTATTTTTCATAACCTGCAAATCGCAAATCCCTCTGATTATTCGTCAGTGTTGCTTTCTGCGATTACCTTCTGTGCAACGTTTGCGGGACAATCCTCGTAGCGAACAAACTCAAAGGTGTGACTGCCTCTGCCCTGAGTGCACTGGCGGATAAAGGTCGCGAAGTCGTCCATCTCGGCAACGGGAACCTCCGCGTCGATAACCTGCATACCCTTTTCGTCAGCAGCTTCCATACCCATAACGCGGCCGCGGCGCTTGTTAATCTCGCCCATTACATCGCCCATATTGGTGTCGGGAACTGTCGCACAGAGTGTACCGATAGGCTCGAGGAGGGTAGGCTGAGCCTGGGGCATACCGTTCTTGTATGCTACTGTCGCCGCCATTTTAAACGACATTTCGGAGCTGTCTACGGGGTGATAGGAGCCGTCGTAGAGGTTAGCGTGAATACCAACCATCGGGTAGCCCGCGAGCGGACCCTTCAGGAGAGCGTCGCGCAGACCCTTCTCAACCGCGGGGAAGAAACCCTTCGGAACTGCGCCGCCTACTACCGACTCGGTAAACTCGAGCGAATCGCTGTCGCAGGGCGAGAACTCAATCCAAACGTCACCGAACTGGCCGTGACCGCCGGATTGTTTCTTGTGGCGTCCCTGAACCTTGACGGACTTACGGATAGTCTCGCGGTAAGCAACCTTCGGGGTTTTGAGCACAGCCTCGACATTGTACTTTGACTTAATCTTAGCAACAACCACATCGAGGTGCTGCTCGCCGAGACCGTAAATAATCATCTCGTGGGTCTCGTGATTGTGGAAATATTTTACGGAAGGATCTTCCTCCATAATCTTCTTTACAGCCTGAGCGACCTTATCCTCGTCGCCCTTTGTCTTAGGCTTGATTGCTCGCTCGTAGGACGCAACGGGGTAGTCAACGCCCTCGAGGGTAACCTTTCTCAGCGGTGAGCAGAGTGTATCGCCCGTCTTTACGTCGTTGAGTTTCGGAATGGCGCCGATATCGCCTGCGCAAATCGCCTGCGCGTCCTCCTGCTTTTTGCCGCGGACGGTGAGCACCTTAGTGATGCGGACAGGCTCGCCTGTGCGCATATTTATAACGGGAACGTCGGTCGAAATCTTGCCCGACACCGCCTTTATGTAAGAAAGCTTGCCGACAAACGGGTCGCTGACGGTCTTGAACACAATACCCGCAGCAGCGCCGTCGGGAGTAACAGCAATCTCGACCGGCTCGCCGTTCGGGTCAACGCCGAGCTCGTTGTGGGTATCTGCCTTCGGAGCAAGCCAGATTAGTGAATTTAAGAACATATCAAACGCGTAGGTGTTGTGCGCGTCGCCGCAGAATACGGGACAGATTGAGCCGTCCTTAACGCCCTGAGATACGCCGACCGCAATCTCCTCGGGAGTGAACTCCTCGCCCTCGAGGAACTTGTCGAGCAGCTCCTCGCTCGTCTCGGCAACAGCCTCCTTGATAGCCTCGCGCAGACCCTCAAGACGGTCGCCGAGATCGGGCATATCGGTCGGAACAACGCCGTCCTTCGTGTAGCGATAAGCGCGATACTCGAAGAGGTTGACGTAAACCTCAGCCTTGCCGTCCTCGATATACGGAACAACAACAGGGAAAACGGACGGACCGAAAGTCGCCTTCAAATCTTCAAAAACGCGGTAGAAACGCGCGTTCTCGTCGCAAACACCGTTTACGAAGAAAATCTTTGCGATACCTTGCTTTGTCGCAGCCTTAACCGCCTTCTCGGTGCCTACGCCGACACCGTCCTTACCGGAAACGACGATAAGCGCGGAATCCGCTGCGCGCATACCCTCAGCAACGCCGCCCTCAAAGTCGAAGAGACCGGGGGTGTCGATGAGGTTGATTTTTGTATTTTTCCACTCAAACGGAGCAACCGCTGTCATCAGCGATACCTGACGCTTAACCTCCTCGGAGTCGAAGTCGAGCACAGTGTTGCCGTCGGCAACAGAACCGAGTCGGTCGGATGCCTTGCTCAGGTAAAGCATAGATTCCGCAACAGAGGTCTTTCCGCAACCCGCGTGACCTGCGAGCGCAATATTGAGAATGTTTTTCGGTGCATATTGTTTCAAAACTAATACAATCCTTTCGTGTTGGATTTTTGCAAATGCAATAAATTGCAAACAATTTACTCCCAAATTATATCATTTTTGTTTAAATTGCACAATAGAAAAAGAAAAAGAAAACACCGCAATCACTTACAAATTAAATGAGTGTGTTTTGTGCAAAATGACAATTCGGTTGTCATTTTGTACAAAGTTAAGGCAATTCGCAATTTCTGGTGCGCAATTTGCAATTGTTTTTCATTAATATGCTAACAGCTCCATCGAAACGGAGCAAATAATTTTATCTAAGAAAAGTTCAACTGTTGCAGGACTTTTTCTCATACAAATGGTATAATAAAATAAATCAAATATTTTGCATATTTTTTGTAACAAAACAAGTTTTAGTGCATCATATTATCGAAGGGGGTGGATGCGTGCCTTTTGAAGAATTATATAAAGAAAACTATAGTATTGTTTACGGCTTTCTGTTTAATCTTTGTAAAAACGAAAGTATGACCGAAGAACTTACAGCCTCAACGTTTTTTAAAGCTTTTTCTAAATTTACGTCATTTAACGGTAAATGTAAAATATCAACATGGCTTTGTCAAATTGCCGAGAATGAGTATTTTCAGTATTGCAGAAAGCATAAACGACTCAATAGTTTAAATGAATTGCACGATATTCCCGACGATACATATATCGAGGAAACCATTCAGGACAAAGCAATGGCAATTGAGATACATAAGCTTTTACATAATCTCGAGGAGCCGTACAAGGAAGTGTTTATACTCAGGGTGTTTGCCGAACTTAATTTCAAGGAAATTGCTACCGTTATCGGTAAAACAGAAACATGGGCGCGAGTCACCTATCACCGCGCCAGAAAAAAACTACAAGAACAGATGGAGGATAGAAATGTATAATGAATGTGATATAGTAAAAGACCTTATTCCGCTGTATGCGGAAAAACTCGCAAGCTTCGGAAGTCAGGATTTAGTTGAAAAACACTGCGCAAACTGCGAGGAGTGCAAAAAAGAACTTGAACTTGCTGCTAAATTTATTGAATTCGAGGAGAAAGATAAACCGGATAACAGGGATAAAGTATGGGCGAATATAGCGCATCAGGAACGAAAAAAAAGAAGACAAAAGCGCATCATAATAACCACATTTTCCTTTATATTGATTTTAGTCTTATTCTTTTCTTATTCATTTATTTTCCGCGGCAATATATGGTTTGCTGACGTTGACCTTAATGTCGCTAATTCCTATGAGAGCAAAGAAGAATTACTTTCAAAATCCCTACTATCTCATCCCGGAAAAGATGAAGTAGAAGCGGCGGCTAAAGAGGTAAAAGACTTCTTTGAAAGCAGGTTTGGCGGCTGTATATTGCTTCGCTTGTCATATGACGAAGAATTTACTTACGATAAGGAATATGCCGAGTTTTATGATGACGTTATTGTTTTTGTCAGCGATTATTATGTTTTAATCGGTGATGGCGCTTCGGTAAACGGTGAAATCAAAAGCGATTGGCGATGGTCTGTAAGATACAATTACAATTATGACAAATGGGAAGTTGTAAGTTACGGTTACGGCTGATGCAATTATCTAAATTTTACAATAAAAATAACAGCTCCGCCGAAACGGAGCTGTTTTTTCATAGAGAAAGCGTACTTAACTATGCAGAGAATGCAAAAAAAGAAACCTTCGATAAAATCGAAGGTTTCCGAATAACAAAATATTATCTCTTTGAGAACTGCGGTGCACGACGAGCAGCTTTGAGACCGTATTTCTTTCTTTCCTTCATACGCGGATCACGAGTGAGGAAGCCTGCCTTCTTGAGTGCAGGACGGAGAGCCTCGCTGTCGTACTGGAGAAGCGCTCTGGAGATACCGTGACGGATAGCACCCGCCTGGCCTGTAACGCCGCCGCCGCTTACACGGCAAACAACGTCAAACTTCTCAGCTGTGTCTGTGAGCTCGAGAGGCTGACGAACGATTAACTTAAGAGTCTCGAGACCGAAGTAATCGTCGATGTCTCTGTCGTTGATTGTAACCTTACCTGTACCCTGGTAAAGTCTTACGCGGGCAACAGAAGATTTTCTTCTGCCTGTGCCGTAAAAATAAGGTGTCTTATCGTAGATACTCATTATAGTGTGCCTCCTTCTTAAGCTTCTACAGCCTCAGGCTTCTGAGCCTGGTGGTTGTGTTCTGCACCCTCGAACAGACGGAGTCTGAGGAGAGCACTTCTGCCGATAGTGTTGGACGGAAGCATACCCTTAACAGCAAGCTCCATAGCCTTTGTAGGACGAGTTGCCATAAGAATGTCGTAAGATGTTTCCTTGAGGTGGCCGATATAGCCTGTGTGACGCTGCCACTTCTTCTGAGTGAGCTTATTGCCTGTGAGGACAGCATCCTTGCAGTTGATGATGATTACATGGTCGCCGCAGTCTACATGGGGAGTAAAAATCGGCTTGTGCTTACCTCTGAGAAGAGTAGCAGCCTGAGCAGCAACACGGCCTAACGGCTTACCTGCTGCGTCAATTACATACCACTTGCGGTCGATTTCGCTTTTCTTAGCCATAAAAGTTGACATAGCGTTATCCTCCTAAACTTTTTTCAATGCTCGACTATTATAATACGGTCGCGCCCTGTTGTCAACACTTTTTTCTGAATTTTTTAATTTAGAAATCGTAAAGTCTTAAAATCGCTTTTATTCTCTTTTTATCTCTGTTATGCTAATTTGCAAATTTTAAAAATTTTCTCACAAACTGCCGAAAAAATCTCGATATTATATAGACTTTTTGCTTTTCGATTGATATAATTGAGATAACTATTTGAAAGGGGACTAATCCTATGAACAATAACTACAGAGTAGGTATAGATTTAGGCGGCACCAACATTGTTGCGGGCGTCGTTGACAAGGACTACAACATAATCGCGCGCGCTGAGTGCAAAACGGCTATCCCTCGTCCTGAGGCTGACGTGTGCGACTCTATGGCGGACATCGTTAAAAAGGCGGTAAAGAAAGCAAAGCTCACGATGGACGACATCGCATATATCGGAATCGGCGTACCGGGTGCGGTTAACCCCGAGACGAGAATCGTCGAGACCTCCCCTAACCTCTTCTTCACCAACTGGGAAATCAGCAAGATGATGGAGGAAAGACTCCACAAATTCGTCAAGATTGAAAACGATGCTAACGCGGCTGCTCTCGGCGAGTTCCTCGCAGGCTCGGCAAAGGGCTGCAAAAACGCTGTTGCGGTAACGCTCGGCACAGGCGTAGGCGGCGGTATCGTTATCGACGGCAAGATTTACAGCGGCTCGAACTTCGCGGGCGCTGAGCTTGGACATATGGTTATCGTCAAGGACGGCAAGAAGTGCGGCTGCGGCCGTCGCGGTTGCTGGGAAGCATACGCTTCCGCCACTGCGCTCATCAATATGACGAAGGACGCTATCCGCAACGAGAAAGCTGAGTTCTCGTATATGCTCGACGCGGTTGAGGGCGACCTCGACAACGTAAACGGCAAGACGGCGTTCGACGCTATGAAGGACGGCGACGCTACGGGTAAGGCTGTGGTTGAGGAGTACATAAGCTACCTCGCAACGGGTATCACCAATGTTATCAATATCTTCCAGCCCGACGTTCTCTGTGTGGGCGGCGGCGTAAGCAAGCAGGGCGAGAACCTCCTCGCTCCCGTAAGAAAGATTGTTGAGCAGGAGAGAATCACGAAGAGTAACGATAAGCAGACCGTAATCTGCGCCGCAACTCTCGGCAACGACGCAGGTATCATCGGCGCGGCGTGCCTCTGATTAATCCGAAAATTTAACATAAAACTAAAGCCGCCCGAGGGCGGCTTTTTTGTTATTCGGTCTTTGGTTTTCTTCTTACTATTAACTCCGCAACATAAGCTGTGCAAACAAAAATATCTAAAACCGAAATCGCGTAATAAAGGCTGCTAAACCACATTAAACTTATCGGGTAGAATAAAACTGCCGCGGAGAAGATTGAGATTGCTACCGTGAAGATGATTTTCTGCACCTTGCTCTCTAACCTGAATTTAAAGACGGACAGCGCAAACAGCACAGCGATTATAATTACTATCAAAGGAATTAACAGCAGTCTCAGCGACACATTATAGGTGCGCGAAACATAGAGGTTGATTTGCTCAGAAATAAAATAGAATGCATATGTAAAACAAAGTACAATCAGCCTTAAAATTAACGGAAATACTTTCTTCATTTTTTCCTCCTGAATAGACTTATTTCTTTTTTATTGTACCACTCTTTTTGGCTTATTGCAAGATTACGACATCAGAAAAAGCCGCCCGAAGGCGGCTTTATTTATGTCAACTATTCTTCCTCTATATCGTCAGTCGGCTCTTCTGTTTCCGGCTCGGTGGTTGGTTCTTCATTTTCGTAAATAAATACCTTAACGGCGGTCTTTGTTTTAAGCTCATTTACAAGCTCGACCACCTTGCTTATATCTGTGATTTTTTCCTGCTCCACCGCCTCGGTCAGCGTGCAAACCTCGCCGTCCTCAATAAAGTAGATTCCGAGTGCGTACGTTTCCTGTGAGTCGCTGCAGAAAAACTCGTAGTCGCCGAAAAACTCCGTGGACGTCTCCCCTATGTAGTAATCGTCGGTTCTGTAGAGCAATCTACCGCCTTCAATCTCGCCGACATTCGCCACGGAAATTGTATCCGTATCGAAATACTCGATAATTGATTCTGCGTCGCTGTCGTCTCTCTTGACGGTTATCTCCATTTCGCTGTTTTCGATAAGCTCCGCAACCTCGTCAAAGTTATCGAAAACCTCCATCGAATACGCCTCGTCGAGCGCAAGGCATTTTTTCTTAGATACAGCGTAAATGCCGAGTCCGTAGGGATTGCACTGAGTGGTGGTAGAGAATACATAATCGCCGATAATATAATCGCAGGAATAGTATTTCTTATTAGAGCCTGTGGCGTAACAAATACTGAAGTTCTCGACCTCGCCAAGCTCATAAAGCGTCGTTACATTAATATCGTTTTTCGAGAGACGTTTAATCAGTTTTTCCTCAGAGGTCTGCTCGTCTTTTTCTGATACATCGGCAGTGGTCGAGCTGTGGCTGTTGCTGCCCGTACTGGTTTTCTTTTCGGTTTTGGACTTTTTGGGAGAGCTTGCTTTCGTCGCTTCTGTTTCTGTTACGGCGACCTCGGGTCTTTTGTGAGTAAACACGCCCCCCGGATTGGCAAACGCCGCAATCATTCCTATCGCGAGCAGCACGCAGACAGCCGCAACAGATATAATTCTCGGAGTGCTGAAGCGGATGATTTTTGACTTTTTCTCCTGAGGCTGCTGCTCGATACAAGCCTTTCTTATTGCCTCAAGGTCGGGCATCTGTCTGTCTGAAACCTGTTTAAATAATTTATTTTCTTTCATATTGCCTCACCCCTTTGCGAATAATATGATCTTATTTCGTTAATAGTTCGGTATAGCTTATTTTTTACAGACGAAGGTTTTAGCGACATTAACGTCGCAATTTCTTCTATCGATCTGTCGAGCGAGAATCTGAGGAAAAAGATACGGCGTATATCCTGCGGTTTTTTAGCTATGTAGCGCTCGATTTCGTCAACAAGCTGGCTGTTGCAAATCTCGTCCTCGAGGGTCAATTCCTCGAGCTCCGTTTCGAAAATATTTGTTTCTTCTTCGTTTATAACGACAGACAGCGACAAATCCGACTTGAAACGCTGTGCAATCGTGTAGTGCTTGTAGATTTTCTGCTTTGCGATATTTATTACAAACGCCTCGTCGTTCTCTATGTAATCGACTCCCTTGCTTGAAAGCACGGAATAAAGCTCCATATACGTTTCCTGAAGTATATCCTGCATATCGGACATATTGCCGCATTTTGCCGCTATAAATGCAAGAGCTTTTTGGTTCGTAGCGTCGTAAATCTCGTTAAAACGATCGACGACGTTATTCTCGACCTTACTCATTTCTTCACCACTCCTCGTTATTGTAGTGTCAATTTTTCGAAAAAAAGTTTCAAATTTTTTCTAAATTTTTTGAATTTTTCAAACTTTAGAGGATTTGTCAATAACCCCTATATAATTGAAAAGTGTTTTGTGAAATTGCACAACGGATTTTTTCAAAAACAAAACAATTGCAAATTGAAGGATTGGGGGTGACCTATGTTCATCTATTATAGAACTTAGTCCTCGCTTATAAAATCGGTG